>DASTCZ010000173.1:0-21378 GCA_035710585.1 Candidatus Acidiferrales bacterium
AGTTTTTCCGCGTCCCAGGATTACGGCGTCACTCACCTTTACTTCAGGACCTTCGGTGATTTTGTACGTGATATCGAAGTGGTGCGGCTGACCGGCCGGCGCGACTTGCGCTTCAAACGCTGCATTTGGATATCCGCGATCGAGGTACACGGCAAGAATCTGATTTCGATCCTGCTCGAGAGCTCGCGGCGAGTAAGGCTGGCGCGGAGTGAGCAACAGGCCGCGGCCATTGGTATTGAAATTCTGAATGTGGTCGTCGCCCGAGATTGCCAAGCTATCGACGATATCCTGCGGGCCTTCCACAATCACGAACGTGACATCCACTTCGGGTTCAAAGTCTTCGACACGCGGTGTGACTTTGACTTCGGCAAATCCGGCGTCTTTATACGCGGCGATAATTGCGTTCGAGCTTTGACGCAGGAGATCTTCGCTAAACGAGCCGCGCGAAAAAAGATGCGCTGTCTTGATTTGCACTTTAGGGCGCAGATCGTCATCGTCGAAATGATTGTTCCCTTCGAAATCGATCTGCTTGACCTTGTGCTTTGAACCGGTCTTGACGGCATACACGACGCTTACTTTGTCCGGAGCTTCGCTGATTTGAGCGCTGACGCTAACGTCGAAGAAGCCTTTCTTCTGGTAGTGTCCGGCAATATTTCGTTTTCCTTCGTCCACGAGATCGCGGTCGAAGGAGTTTTCTTCGTAGATGGGCACGAGTTTTTTCATTGTCCGCTTGAGCATCCGCGCGCCGGTGACTTTCACTTCGATCATGGGCCCGGGGGTGACCTGGAACGTGATGTCCACGCGATTTGTCTCCGGATGATAGTCGCGCGGCTGCAGGCGAACCTGCGGGGTGAGACGGCCTTCTTTGCGCAGGTGATTCTGAATGTAAGGAAGGGCGGCTTGGACGTGCTCGGAGGAGTAGGTTTTTCCGCGGCGGAGCGACGCCGCTTTTAGACGAGCCCAGACAGAGCGCAGCGCGCCGCGCAGTCCGCTCGCTTCCTGATCTGAAATTCCCTGGAAGTTGATCTGGCCAATCTTGGCTCGCTTGTGCAGCTGGACTTCGAAGATGACATTCACGATTTTGTGTTGTTCGTCAGTCTCGGTGCGGCCTTCCACGGTTGCCTGAAAAAATCCCTGGCTGGCGAAAAAACGCATCAGCGAGGTGCGGGCGCGATCGATTTGATCTCTTAGAAATGGCTGCTGCGCGGGCATATTCGCGGTCTGCAGCAGGCGGGTATAAGGAAAAGTCTTGTCGGCGCCAGGAAAACTCAAGATGCCTATGTAATAGGCGGGCTGCAAAACAAAAGTGACATGGATTCCATTTGCGACCGGCTCGATCTGCACGTCCGCGCCGGAGAATTGACCCGTTTGCATCAGCGCGGCTTTGCTGGCGTCGATTTTTGCCTGCGAATACGGCTCGCCGGCCTTTTGCGTCACGAAAGGCAGAAGCGCATCGGTATTGACTGCCGGGCCGGCGGAAACGTCCACACTGGCGACAGTTTGGCCCTCATAGTTCAACTTCGCTCCCTGAGCAAGTGCATAGCCAGCGTGAAGTAGAGATATTGCGGAGCAGAGCGTGACGCAGACTGCTCGCGCGAAACTCCAGCCGAACATTCTCACGCGGCGATCCCCGAGGCGCGGCATTCGTCGAGCACGCAATTGGTTTCCGCCACGAGCAAGAGAATAAAACTGACGAGGTAGATCCAAACGGTGAGCACGATGAAAACCAGGAGCGCGTCGTACGTCTTTCCGTACAGGCTGAAATGCCGCACGTAAAAATTGAAACTAAGCGAGAGGCCGATCAGGCACACGACGGCGAGCGCTCCGCCTGGCGAAATCCAGCGCCACTTTCGCCGGACGTTCGGAAGGGCGTAATCGATCAGCTGAATCGCCAGCGTCACCAGCAGGACTGAGGCCACCCATCTCGAGAATTCCCAAGTGACAATGAAGATGTGGCCGGCCCCAGTTACACGGGCGATTTGAGTTCCGATCCAATGGCCCGCTGCCATCAGCGCGAATGAGCCGATGAAAAAAGCAGCGACGACCCATAGCATGAGCAGTGCGAGGACGCGCTTCTTCCAAAAGCTGCGTGTTTCCCGCACGCCGTAAGCCAGGCTCAAGGATTCCATCAGCGAAACGAAGCCTGAGCTGGCTGCCCACGTTGTTCCGATAATTCCGAAGGACAGAAATTCGCTGCGACCCTTCGTCAGATCGAGGATCGTGAGCAGCAGCGATTTCCTAATTTCCGCAGGCATATACAAGATCATCCAGCTAACGATGCGGTCCCAAAGGCCGGTAAAAGGGAGGAAGCCGACGATAGCCGCCAGAAAAATCAGGAATGGAAAGAGTGCGAGGACGAAGTAATACGACATCTTCGCCGCAAGGTCCGGACAGTCATCTGCGTCCGCTTTCCGGACAACTCTTTTCGCAACTTTCCACCACGATTGACGCGCGCTCAAAAGGAATCCCAAGCGCTGGCTTTCCCGCTTACATGGATTGGATTCGATTTAGGGCCGCGCCGACGCTGAGGAAGGTAAATGCAGAGCGAGCAAATGCCGTTTTGCATAAGCGCGCTAAAGGCCGCGATGCCTTGGGCACTCGCCCCGCGCGAACGGCTAGCGGGTGATGGTCATGTGCTCGAGTTGAGCGATACGGTCAGCGAGTGGCGGGTGCGTGCTGAAAAGGCCAGAGGCGACCTCGCCAGCGCTCAGCGGCTTCACGATGAAAAGAGATGAAGTTGTGGGAGGAACATTCATCGGAATCTGTTTGTTGTACGCGCCGAGCTTTTTGAGCGCCGAAATCAGGCCGTAGGGATGACCGACGAGGCGCACGCCAGCGGCGTCGGCTGCATATTCACGCTGGCGGGAGAGGCCGAGTTGCAAAAGCAGCGCTGCGATAGGCGCAAGAATTGCCATCAGGAGAACGCCGATCGCGCTGCCGCGCCGATTGTCATCGCTTCCGCCGCCATAGCCTCCGAAAATCATTCCCCAGCGCGCCATGTGCGCGAGCCAAGTGACCGCGCCGGCGAGTGTGGCGGCGATGCTGGTGATCAGAATGTCGTAATTGCGAACGTGCGAGAGTTCGTGCGCGATGACGCCCTCGAGTTCGTCGTCATTCATCAGTTGCAGCAAGCCCGCCGTGGCGGCAACAGAAGCGTGCTGCGGATTGCGGCCGGTGGCGAAGGCGTTGGGTGCGGCTTCTGGAATGACATATAGCTTCGGCATAGGCAGATTGCCCTTGGCGGCGAGGCGCTCGACAACGGCGTACAGCTTCGGGGCTTGTTCGCGCGTCACGGGCTTCGCGCCGCTAGACATGATGGCGATCTTGTCCGAAAAGAAGTAGGCGACGAGATTCATGACGCCGGCGATGAGCAATCCAAGCGTCATTCCGCGCTGGCCGGCGAACGCGCCGCCACCGAGAACGAGCAGCAGAGTGAGAGCGACGAGCAGGAAACCTGTTTTTAGTGCACGCATGAGTTCTCCGGGAAGACTCCTAATCTTAATACGATTGCGCCGATGCGCTAGTTTCAGCGGCCGCTGCGGGCGGTACTGCGCTTGGACTCCTTTTGCGGTGCCACAGATTCCTTGGCAGCAGCGGCTGCGGGGCGGCGCTCAAATTTGAGCACGCCCCCGTCAGCGTCCACGGTGACATGATCGCCGGGCAGGACTTTGCCTTCGAGAATCTGCATCGCGAGCGGCTCCTGCACCATGCGCTGGAGCGTGCGCCGCAGAGGCCGAGCCCCGTAGGCCGGGTCGTAGCCCTCAGCGAGCACGATTTGCTGCGCCGCAGGAGTCATTTCGATCGAGACGTGGCGCTCGGCGAGCATCTTCGTAATTTCCGCCAATTGCAGCGTGACGATTTTTTCGAGTTGCTGCTTGCCGAGCGGGTTAAAGATGACGATTTCGTCGACGCGGTTGAGGAACTCCGGACGAAACACTGCGCGGAGCGCTTCCATGGCGTCGCGGCGCGCAGCTGTTGGGTCCTTGGCAGCGAGTTCTGAAATTGCGGCCGAGCCGACGTTGCTGGTCATCACAAGAACCGTGTTGCGGAAATCGACGGTGCGGCCCTTGCCGTCGGTAAGGCGGCCGTCCTCGAGAATCTGCAGCAGGACATTGAAAACGTCTGGATGCGCCTTTTCAATTTCGTCGAAGAGCACCACCGAATACGGATGGCGGCGCACGGCTTCGGTGAGCTGGCCTCCTTCTTCGTAGCCAACGTATCCCGGAGGCGCGCCGATCAGACGCGCGACGGAATGCTTCTCCATATATTCGGACATATCGAGACGGATCATGGCGCGTTCGTCGTCAAAGAGAAATTCGGCGAGGGCGCGCGCGAGTTCCGTTTTACCGACGCCGGTCGGTCCAAGAAAAATGAACGAGCCAATGGGACGGCGCGGATCGCTGAGCCCGGCGCGGCTGCGTCGGATCGCTCCAGCGACGCGCGAAGTGGCTTCATCCTGGCCAACTACTCGCTCGCGAAGCTTTGGCTCCATGTTGACGAGCTTCTGCGCTTCACCTTCCAGCAGGCGGCCGACGGGAATGCCGGTCCATTTGCTGACCAGCGCGGCGATGTCTTCCTCGTCGACTTCTTCCTTCAGCATGTGCTGATCTTTTTGCCGGTCGGCGAGCCTTTGTTGCGCCGCGGCCAGTTCGCGTTCCGCGGCGGCAAGTTTTCCGTACCGGATTTCGGCGACCTTGGCGAGCTCGCCTGAGCGTTCGAAGCGCTGTTCTTCGGCTTTGAGCTGATCGATCTGCTCTTTCAGCTTACGAATGCCGGCGATGGCTTCTTTTTCGATTTGCCACTGGACCTTTCGCGCGGAGGATTGTTCGCGGAGGGAAGCGAGCTGCTCTTCGATTTGCTTCAGCCGCGCGCGGGAATGCTCGTCGGATTCCTTAAGCAGTGCCTGGCGTTCGATTTCAAGCTGCACGATGCGGCGCTCGATCTCGTCGATCTCCGTGGGCAGCGAATCAATCTGCATGCGCAGGCTGGCCGCCGCTTCATCAATCAAATCGATAGCCTTATCAGGCAAAAAGCGGTCCGAGATGTAGCGGTGCGAAAGCGTGGCTGCGGCGACGATCGCGGAATCCTTGATGCGAACTCCGTGGTGAACTTCGTAGCGGTCCTTCAAGCCGCGAAGAATCGCGATGGTGTCTTCGACGCTCGGCTCGCTGACGAGCACAGGCTGGAAGCGGCGCTCGAGCGCCGGGTCTTTTTCAACGTATTTGCGGTATTCGTTGAGCGTCGTGGCGCCAATGGCCCGCAATTCGCCTCGGGCCAGCGCAGGCTTCAGCATGTTGGAAGCGTCCATCGAACCTTCGGCGGCGCCCGCACCGACGACCGTGTGCAGCTCGTCGATGAAGAGAATTATTTGTCCCTGCGCATCCTCGACTTCCTTGAGAACGGCTTTGAGGCGATCTTCGAATTCGCCTCGATACTTCGCGCCCGCGACGAGGGCCGCAAGATCGAGCGCGACGATCTTTTTCGGCTTCAGGACTTCAGGTACGTCGCCGGCAATAATTCGCTGCGCGAGACCCTCGACAATGGCGGTCTTGCCGACCCCGGGCTCGCCGATGAGCACGGGATTATTTTTCGTGCGGCGAGCGAGGATTTGCATCACGCGGCGAATTTCGGAGTCGCGGCCGATGACGGGATCGAGTTTGCGCCGACGCGCAAGCTCTGTAAGGTCGCGTCCATATTGTTCCAGGGCGCGATAGGTGGATTCAGGATTGGGCGAAGTGACTCGCTGGCTGCCGCGGACCGAGGTGAGCGCTTGCAGGATCGCGTCGCGGCTCGCACCATGGTGCTTCAATAGCTCCGTGACAGGATCGCGGCCGAGATCGGCCATGGCGAGCAGGAGGTGTTCGCTCGATACGTATTCGTCGTGAAATTTTCCGGCTTCTGCGAAAGCCTTCTCGAAAAGCTGGTTGAGCGCCTGACCCATATGCTGCTGGCCGACGCCCGTGACTTTCGGAAAGCGATCGAGCGCAAGCTCGACGTCGCGCGTCAGCGTCTCCGGAGACACGCCGAGCCTCGTGAGAAGTGGACGCACAACGCCGTCGGTCTGCGAGAGCAGCGCTGCAAGCAGATGCATCGGTTCGATCTGCTGGTGATCGTGGCGCGCGGCGACTTCCTGTGCCTCCTGCAGCGCTTCCTGTGCCTTAATTGTCAGTTTTTCGAGGCGAAGCATCTTTCACCACCGTGTGATTCCAATTTGAAGTTATAGATGAAACTGCGGAGACCAGCGTTAGAGCGCCGTTCTCCGCAGTTAGAAGAGTCTTCCTGCGACTGCTTACTTGCCGGCGGCCGCGACGTTGACCTTCACCTGGCGCGGTTTGGTTTCCTCACGCTTCGGCAGCTTCACGGTCAGCACACCATTTTTGTAATCGGCCGCGATGCTTTCGGTATTGACCGTATTCGGCAGCGAAAAGCTCCGGCTGAAGGAACCGTACGAGCGCTCGACGCGCAGATAATTGTCGTCCTTCACGTTGGTCTCGGTCTTGCGCTCACCGCTGATCGTCAGCATGTTGTTCTCAACGAGAACGTCGAGATCCTTCTCGTTCATGCCCGGAAGATCGGCGGTTACGACGATCTCGTTTTCAGTCTCGTGCACATCCACAGCCGGCGCCCACGAAGCGAGGCTGGATTCCGACGGACCGTGAAAAGAGTTCTCAAACAAACGATTCACCTGCTCCTGCAAGGTGGAAATGCCGCGGAAAGGCTCCCACCGGGAAATACTGTTCATTGCGACCTCCATCGCTTAATGTAGCACGCATAATATAATATGAGTGCAATATTGTCAAGCATTTTTGGGGATTACCGCCTAGTGTTCTAAGATACTCAATTTGTTGTAGTTACATTAGAATCAGGACCTGCTCACACCTTCTGTGCAGCTCCTTCTGTCGATCAGAGAACGTCTCTGCGACCTGCAGGAACTGCTTGAATCGTGGGATACAATTCGGCCGAGAGGCTAAGCAGAATACGTGACCAAGCTCGACAAATTCGACTATCCGCTACCCGCCGACCGTATCGCGCAGCGGCCATTGGCAGAGCGGGATGCGTCGAAGCTGCTGGTGCTTGATGGAGCCACTGGCGCGATGCAGGACCGCAATTTTCGAGACTTCCCAGACCTGCTGCGAGGCGATGAGTTGCTGGTTTTCAATAATGCTCGCGTCATCCCCGCGCGGCTGTTTGGCAGACGAAGGGGACTGCGAAGCCAAAGTCCCGGGAAACAATCGCGCGCACGCGATCAGTATTTGAGCTCCGAGATCGAAGTCTTGCTGACCCGCCGGATCAACGAGCGCGAATGGGAAGCGCTTGTGAAGCCGGGACGAAAGATCGCAGTGGGTGAAACGATTTCCTTTGGCGGCGGGGAGCTTGAAATGCAAGTGATCGCGCGAGGCGAGTTTGGGCTCCGTACGTTGCGCGTCTTTTCGCCGGGCGATCCAGCAAACGAGATCGAACACCTTGGCCACGTTCCTTTGCCGCCTTATATCCGGCGCGGAGACGAGGCCGAAGACCGGACGCGATATCAAACAGTCTTCGCAAAACAGCCGGGAGCAGTGGCGGCACCGACGGCGGGTCTGCACTTCACCCCGGAAATACTGGACCGGCTAAGAAGCAAAGTCGAGACCTGCGAGGTGACTCTGGATGTCGGCCTCGGAACGTTCCAGCCGATCCATGAAGACGAGATCGAACACCACAAAATACATTCCGAGCGCTACGAGATCTCAGACGAATCGGCGGAAAAAATCCAGCGCGCAAAACTCGATCGGCGACCGATCGTCGCAATAGGCACCACGGTGGTGCGGACGCTCGAGGATGCCGCCCAAAAAGCAGCTGGCACTGAAGTCGTGAGAGCGGGCGGCGGCGAAGCGACAATCTACATTAAGCCGGGCTTCCAATTTCAGCTTGTCGACCAGCTACTGACGAATTTTCATCTGCCGCGATCGAGCCTGCTCGTACTGGTCTCGGCCTTCGCGGGCCGCGAAACAATTCTCGCAGCGTATAAACACGCCCTGGCGAGCGACTACCGGTTTTTCAGCTATGGCGATTGCATGCTGATCCGCTAAACGGCGGCGGGCTCAAATCGAGCAGCAAGCTTCCCAATCGAAACCGTCCTCCACTGCAACCGAATCCGAGTGTGCGCTCGGGAGCTCCTGCGCATCCGCGAGCGCGAGGCCGCGTTGAAGCGCTCTCGACTCCTCGCTTGAAAATAACAGCAGACCGCGGGAGGCATCTCCCAAATCTTCACGCGTCCAATTTGCGCGCATCAAGCCGGTGCGGGAGTGCTCCTTCCCGATCAAGAGATGCCCGAGTTCGTGGGCCGCAACGTGACCGAGTATTGTCGCGGCGTCCACGCTTGATTCCGCCTGCATTCTGACGACGCTATCGTAGAAGAGATCAGCGTGGCGGCCGGTGCCCGCTTCGGGAACAAACGCCAGCCCCAGAATGGCGGGGGAGATATCCTGCGATTTGCGAAGGATGTGGAGCTCGAAGCGCGCGCGCGACGACAAATGGGAACAGCGCGCATCGAGTTCGGTCTGATGCAATGTATCGCAATTGACCCACTCGATCTGCAAGCCAGCATCACGAAACACGATAGAAGTGATCTTTTCCGCCTTCAACACCGTTTTCTGCGAAATTCCAGCCTGATTGTAGACAGCGACGAGCGCTTTGGATTCTGCAGCGGAGATTGCCGTCGCGGAATTCGGCGAATCCGCAGCGGCAGATTGTGTTGATGCGCTCCCCGCTACAATGAGCAATGACGAAAGCACAAGTAAATTTTCAACTCGCATGACGGACTCCCTCTGTAGCTTTTCTTCGGGCAGAATTCGCATCGCGCGAAGACCGCGAGCGATTTGTGTACTGAAGCCGCGATCTGCAAGTCGCGCATACAGACACACAACGACTGAGCCGCCCAACGCGCATTTTTCGAATCCTGAAATGCGTTTAGCGTTTAGCGCCAGACGAAACGTACAGCGTCGAATTGAGGTTGAAGGGTGCGGCGAACTGCTCCGGCAGTTTGCAAGACCGGCTCGGCGATCATCTCGCGCGCCGGTTACTCTCAGCCTCTGCTATGGACAACGCGGTGTAATCGCTGAGTATTCCGCGATTTCACGCGTGGATGGGTGATTTAACAACACCTTGACAATTCACCAAATTGGCTGCTTTTTCGCGACTTTTCCGGCGAATGTCGGCGTCAAAGAAAAAGGCCGCCCGCGAATTTTTCGCAGACGGCCCGGAGTGTAATTCTGTGAAGAAGTTACTTTTGGCTGCCCATCGAAGCGCCGCCCGACGTCAATACCAGAGCATCCTTCTGTCCGCTGAAGCGGATCTCCTGCACCTGATGGTTAGCGTCGTAGATGATCGCCGTCGATTCGAAGCGCTCGTTGCGCGGCTCCCACTTGCCTTGGGCAGTGGCGACGACCTTGTTGTGATATTCGATGGTGACTTTATCGCCGTCAACCTTGACGCGATAGTCTCCCGGCTTCAGCTGCGTGCTGCCGACGCTTACGGTGTCGGCAACGGTAATGGACTTGTTGACGTGCTCATCCGCCGCCCACGTTGGCACAAGCATTCCCATCGAGGCCAGAAGAGCCAGGCTTGGAAGCAATCGATTGATTCGCATAATTCTCCTTTCGGATTTTTACCGGCGAATTCGGCAGTTGGCGGGAGAAAGAAAGGTTGACAGGAGAGGGGAGCCTTGCGATAGGCTCCGCCTGACACTGACCTCTCTGAGCACACAGCCGGTGAAGTCCTGTGTCATCGGCCTCGCGGTCGCCGCCGCGAGGCCATTTTCTTCACCGTCTCAAAATCCGCACAAACCGCATCACTGGAGTTGAAGATGCGCGAAGTAGCTCTGCCGATGCGCGCACTGAAGGCGGAAAAGGCGAAATTTCGCCCGGCTCCCGCCGACTCTCATCCCCGTTTAATTAGACGGAATCCGGCGGAAGATTGTTACGTGAGATTTCACGTGAGCTTAGCGCTGTGAGTAAGGGTTTTCCCCGATGCGCGGGCGGCCCTTGCGGGTGCGCCGGGTTCGCTTATAATCGGGCGACCTCGCCGGAGTTCCGATGCGCTTTTTGATTCTGAGCGACATTCACGCGAATGCTACAGCGCTTGATGCGGCTCTTGCCGCGGCGAAGGGACGCTGGGACCGCGCGATGTGCCTCGGCGACGTGGTCGGCTACGGTCCAGACCCGAATGAGGTGATCGACGAGATCCGTCCGCTCGCCGAAATCACCATTCGTGGTAATCACGACAAGGCCGCGAGCGGGCAGTCCAACGCGGAAGACTTCAATCCCATCGCGCGAGCGGCCGCGGAATGGACGCGGCGGCAACTTCGTCCCGAAAACCTGGATTATCTGAACAAGTTGCAGCAGGGCCCTGCGCGAACGGATGAGATTACGCTCGTGCATGGTGCCGTGGCTGACGAGGACGAATACGTTTTCGCGCCGGCGCAGGCGCTGGATAGCTTGCTGGAATCGCCGACGGAAGTGACATTTTTCGGCCATACGCATTTTCAAGGCGGATTCTCCTATCGCGACAATCGCCTGGATGTGATTCAGCTTAAGCCGCGCGACGGCACGAATTTTGCGGCCTTGCAGTTGGAAAAGGGCACGCGATATCTGTTGAATCCCGGCTCGATCGGCCAGCCTCGAGATGGCGATTCGCGCGCGGCGTTTGCCATCGCCGACTTGGCTCATCACGTAACGGAATTCTGGCGCGTGCCTTACGACGTCGGCGCGGTGCAGGAGCGCATGCGAAAAGCCGGGCTCCCTGAACCGCTCGCGCTTCGACTCGCCGCGGGACGTTAACCCGCCACCATGACCGACGAAAACCAGGGGACACCGGCGAGCGCTACTGGCGCCGGGAAAGAATCAGGTAGGCAGTTCGGACTAGCGCTGCTGGCCGGATTGATCGTGGTGCTGATCATTGGCGGAGTGGCGTACTGGATGTCGCGCGGCAGCGGCGCGACGCCGGGAGCGCCGTCGCCATTGCCGATGGGCACGGCCGAGCAAGCTTACGCGCCGAAAATCCAATTCAGCGATTTCGAGCTCACCCGTGCGACGAACATGTTGAAGATGGAAACGACGAACGTACGCGGGACTTTTGCAAACATGGGCGAGAGAAGCGTCGCGGAAATGGAAATCTCTCTGGGCTTCGAAGACCTTTCGAAGCAGATCATTTTCACCGATTCCCGGCGGTTGCTGGGCCAGGCGGTATCGCCGCTCGCGGCCGGTGAGAGCCGGCGCTTCGAGCTCTCGTTTGAAAATATTCCTGCTGGTTGGGACCAAACGCCGCCGAAAATCACCATAACTGGTTTGCGATTGAAATAATCTGCCCGTTCGGCTCGCATTCCTGCATCGCTGGAATCCCGCGCATATATTCACTCACAAGAGTAGTAATTCATCTATAATCTCGCGCGATGGTCGATGCAGAAGAGCTCGTGCAGGCGATCGCCGGTCTCACCGGAACGATCGAAGTGCGCGAAGACGGCGAACGTATTCCCACGCTCGCGAATTTTCAGCACGAGGTGCGCGCCCACGGCAAGCGCGTGATTTTGCACCTGTGGAGCGGTGAGCGCTCGCTGGCGCGGGCGGTCGTCCGCATCGCGCACAAGGAAACGGGCAGGCTGTTGCTCGAAGTCGAGTGTTTCGGGCGCACACGCCCAGGCAAGCTGGAGTTTGCAAGCGCCGAGGCCGCGCGAAGCGAAGCTCAGCTATCCCGCGATGCCTTCCGCGAGGAATTCCACGCGCTGCTGCGGGAACAGTTCCCGGACGAAGAAGTCGAAACGATCGGGAACGCGGCGGACCTCGAGCATTCGCTTTCCGGGCGATATGTGCGTGCCATGATGCGCGCGGGCAGCGATCACTGGGCCGTCCTCGCCGCCGGAGAGCGCGAAAGTTCATCGACGATCGACGCGATGATGACCTTCGCGCTCATCTGGATGGAGCACGCGCGAACGCGGGTAAACAACGGCCGAATCGCGGGCCTCCGCGTGTTTTTTCCGGCAGGCTATTCGAAGTGGATTGCTCACCGCGCGGCAGCAATCGATCCGCGATATATCGTCGAGCTTTACGAATTGCGGAAGGAGATCGGTCGCGCGCGAAAGGTGCAGCCCGACGACTCCGGGAATTTGCTCACGCGCCTGGTTCCCCGCCGGGATGCCGAGAACTTGCTGGCGGCCGCAGAGCCGCAGATTGCTCCGATCCGCGCGATGGCTCCGGAAGCGATCACGGCAACCCAAATCGCGGGCACGCATGAAGTGGCACTGCGATATCGCGGTGCGGAGTTCGCCCGTTGGCGCGACGGTTGCGTATTTTTCGGCATCGGCGACTCGCAACAATTGCTGGCACCCGATACCCTACCCGGCTTTGAACTTCTGCTGCGCGACTTGAGTTTGTACCGGGGCGCGCCTGCCAAAAAAGCGAGCCATCCGTTTTACCGCATGCAGCCCGAACGATGGCTCGAAGTGGCGATCGCAAGAGACGTCACACGGATTGATCCGCAGCTCGACGAGAGATTCGTCTATTCACAGGTTCCCGCGTTTTCGGCGGGAGACCGGAGCGTGATCGATCTTCTGTGCGTGACGCGCTCCGGGCGGCTGGCAATATTGGAGTTGAAAGCCGATGAGGATATTCATCTCGTCATGCAGGCGGCGGATTACTGGCTGCGAGTGCGCCGCCATCAGTTACAGGGAGACTTGAGTAAGGAAGGCTACTTCCCGGAAATCGAACTGAGCGACCAGCCTCCGCTCGTTTACCTCGTGGCGCCGGCGATCCGGTTCCATCCGGCGACGGGAACTCTGATTCGATACCTATCGCCGGAAATCCAAGTGTACCGGGTGGGACTCAGCGAAAACTGGAGGAAGGAGCTGCGGGTCGTCCTGCACCAGTAGAAGAACTGAACTCCGTCTTCAACTTCGCCGTAGCGTGAAAAATGTGCGCAAAAAAGAAGAGAAGCAGCTTGGGGTTACCTCGCTGCTTCCCGGGGTGTGTCCTAGAAGTGGTTTGTCTATATAGATGCCTCGAATCCGGGAAGGGTTTCCAGGTTCCGGAATTTTCATAAAGAAATTCTGGCGGGTGCCTTTCACTTCGGCACAGTTGGGGCAAACCTCAGTAAAAGAGGTACTTGCGCCACTTCTCGTCTTTGTGACCGATCAGGCGCATCAACTGCCTTGAAGTGTGCAGCGTGAAGGGACGCGGCCGGCGCGAGAGGTGCAGCCCTGCTTCCTCAGGAGTCCGGTCGCCCTTGCGATTATTGCACGCGTAACACGAGGCCACCAGGTTCTCCCAGGAAGAACGTCCTCCCCGCGAGCGCGGCAGCACGTGATCGAGTGTCAGCTCCGAAGCCGGAAACACGCGTCCGCAGAACTGGCACGTGTTGTGATCGCGCAAAAGAATGTTCTTCCGGGAAAGGGCACGGGTCTGTTGCGGAATGTGACGGTATGCAAGAAGCCGGATGACGGAGGGAACTTTCAGCGCGCTGGAACTGGAGTGAACCTCGGACGAATTCAATTCCTCCGCCTGCGCAACGCCCTTTAGCAGCAGGACCAGCGCGCGGCGCACAGCGGTCACGTTGATCGGTTCGAAAGTCGCGTTGAGTACGAGCACCGGCTCCTGCATCACCGGCAGGCGCCGGTGAACGGGAAGCGGCGGCGCACCGCCTTCGGACACGTGTGGGACGTGGCGGGCCGGAGCCCAGCCGCGAGTTCCGAGAGTGCCCTTCATATTCACTAAGATGCCGAATTAGCGTCCGAAGTCGGTACCGGAGCCCAATTCGAAACAGCCCTCGCAACCGTTAGCGCCACAACTTCCGCTGCACCCGCACGAAGCAACGCGCGGCTGCAGGCATCGAGCGTAGCGCCGGTAGTCATTACATCATCTACCAGCAGAATTCGCAGCTTGTCAACTTTCGCGTGCTCCGGAACCGCAAAAGCGCCACGGACGGTGTGCCAACGCTGGCGGCGCGTGAGTTGTAACGATTCGGGCCTGGGCTTCACGCGGGCAAGCAGCTCAGCTCGTACCGGAAGGCGGAGCCTGCCGGCCAACGGACGCGTAATTAGTTCAGCCTGATTGAAACCACGCTCCCGCCGGCGGTCCCGGTGCAGCGGCACCGGAACGATGACGTCGGCGGCAAACCGTTCGGCTTCGCCAGCGACGAGTTCTGAGAGTCGCGCCGCCATCCAGTCTCCGAGGGGAACGACTCCTTCGTGCTTGAGCAGCAAAATCGCACGAACCATTGGCGAATTGTAGGCGGCAAAGCTCCGGGCGACGCTGAAGTCGTAGGTCTCTGCGCGGCAGAGCCTACAAAGTACGGTCTGGGCGGTTTCAACTTGTGCGGAGATTATCGGCCGCCCGCAGCAATTGCAGATGGGTCGCGAGATCCGTGTAAACGAACCCAGGCAGGCTGTGCAGACCGGCACTCGCGACGCGGTATCCAGCACTTGCTCGCAGATGCGGCAGGGCGCCGGAAAAATGACAGACACGAGCGAATCGCGCGCCAGGCGCAACGCCGACAGGAATCCGCGCTCGGACGATAGAGCCACGTCCGCGCCATATTAACTCAGGCGATAAGATATTAGAATTGAATAAGAGCGGCTTCCGTATTAAAGCTGCCCGCGCTCCTGCTTTTCCTGGCAATCGATGCAGTAAGCGGCCCAGGGCACGGCTTCCAGCCGCTTCTGCTGCATTTCCTCTTCGCAGTTTGCGCAAGCGCCAAACGATCCTTCCTTGATGCGCTTGAGGGCGCGTTCGATCAGGTTCAGGAGGTTCCGGTCGGTATTGGTCTGGCCAAACAGAAACTCTTTCGTGTACGAGTTGGCCGCTTTGTCGGCCAAATCCACGGTCGTATCTTCGTCGGCTGCGCGCCCTTCCTCTTCGGTGCGCGCGATGTTTTGCATCAGCTCGTCGCGCTTGGCCTGGAGCTTCTTCTTGTAGTATTCGAGGCGCTTCTTATCCATAGGGTCCCCACAGACTGCTCATTCTCATAGCGGCAAATCGGGCATTGTAGGCGCGAGCCCGACGGGTGTCAAGAAAACGAGCCAAAGAATAGATGACGGAAGGCGCTCCGGCGATTCGCTCCGGCCAAAAATAGAACGGGCCGGAGCATCCCAGGTACTTCAGGACACTCCGGCCCAGTTTAGAGACTCTCAGCTAGAAGTGAAGACGTAACCCCATTTCCAACTGGCGAACAAACGGCCCCGTCGGGTTTCCGGCGGTTGAGGAGCTAACCACGCCGAAGCTGCCCGGGCTCGCAAGGTTGAGTGTTGGATTAGAATACTGAACGTGGTTGAGAACGTTTGTGAATGAGAACACAAAGGTTGCTCCCACACGCTCGGTGATGAGCAGATCCTTCGAAATCGTCGCGTCGAGGTTCCAAACCGGGAAGCCGCGAACGATTCCCGCGCCGCCCGAGCTCTGGTTGATTCCAGGGACGGTCGGAGCGAAGCCGGCGTAAACCGCTGCCGGGTTAGAGAAGATGTTGATTCCGGTTGTCGTGGTTGTGCCGATCCCGCTGGAACCAAGCACGCCCATGTGAGCAGAATTGCCGCCGGTAAACGGAGCCGCGATCGTGGCATTTTCAAACGCGCCAAGATTGCAGGGCACCGCGCCCCAGGCAGTCGCCGGGCAGCTGGACGAGCCGGTGAGCTCGAACACGCGCAACGGCGCTCCGCTGTTTGCTGTGAAAATAGGTGCGATTGCCCAGCCTCCGAGCAGCCTGCCAATCACGCCGTGTTGCGATTTAAATATCTGCGGCTGATAGAGCATGCTCAGGTTGTAGAGGAAGCGGAAATCGTAGCTCTGCGGGCCATAGGCTCGCTGCAAGTCAAACGGATCCGCAACGCTCGTTGAGCTGGTGGATTGTGTGTAGTCTCCGGTGCCAAACGCGCGCGCCCAGGTGAAATTGGAACGCGCCGTGACGCCGTGATAGTTGTTCGAAGTCAACGACACGAATGCGGCGTTGTAGTTGCCCCACCCGTCACTCGTCTCCATCGAAATGCTGCTGATTTGGCTCTGGCCGTAAACCGTCGGCACCGCACCCGGAACCTGGTTCGCGGTGCAAGTCGGACAGGTCGATTGCCCGAAGGTCATGGGCATGCCGGTCCACATCGTGTAAATGCCGACGTTCTTGATGTTGCTGGCCTGCTTCGAAGCGACTGCAGCGGTACAGCTTACGAATCCCGCGCAATAGTTCGAAACGGTGTTGCCATTGATCACGGTCGATCCCGCCGAACCCGACGGCATCTTGAACGCAGATTCAAAGAAGGGCTGCGCCGTGATCGTGCAGGTGGCCGAGCCGGTGCCGCAGTTCATCGAGCCGTTGGCGCCGTTATTGGTAACCGACAAGCCTGCGCCTCCGTACGTTGCGGTCTGCAGCTGGCTGTAGAGGTAATCGTATGCGCCGACGAACTCCTGGTTTCCGAGCGTCATCATGTACGGCACGGAACTAAGTTCGATGGCCTGGTATTCGTTCCCGATCTTGCGGCTGATCGCGCCGACCTCGAGCAGCATCTTCCCCGGAAGTTCGCGTTGAATGTCCAACGTGAACTCGTCGGAGCGGTTGACGCGGAAATTCGGATCCAGCTGCGAAGTGTCCGCGGAAAGGCTCGCCGCAGTGTTGAAGCCGGGCGAATTGGGTTGCGGAAGCGTTGGCGAAATCGCCGGAAGCGGAGCGGTGTTGCCGTCCGTGCCGATGCGGAACGCAGTCGTTGGACTGACGTTGCCCGCACCGAGGCAAGAAGGAGCCGATCCCGCGGCTGCGAAAGCATCCGTTGCCGCGCCCGCGGAAGCACCGGAGCAGGTGATGACCTGCAACGGGCCAGCGCCGAGCATCGGAACGAGTACGAGGTCCACGCCGTTCAGACGGCCGAAAATGCGCGTCCAACCGCCGCGAATGACGGTTTTGCCGTGGCCGAACACGTGGCCAAGAATCCCTTCATCAAAGTTCGGATTCCAGGCCGCGGAAATGTGCGGACTTACGCCGCCGTAGAATGGGTTGTAGGCGTATTTCCGACCGGTGTTCTTTACGAGTTCATAGCCGATCTGCGGGAGGAAGATCTGTCCCGCTAGCGCGGCCTGTTTCCGCTGCTGCAGCCAGTTGTCCGCCGAAACAAGAGAGCCGTCGGCATAGACGAACGAGGTCTGCACGCCGCTCACGTCGTACGGCGGCATTTCGATGGTGTAACCCAAGCCATACGACACGGTGAACGAAGGCTTCATGTGCCATGTGTCGTTGAAATAGATGTTGTAGCTCGGGATGATCACCTGCGAAGTGGCCGGTGCAGTGGACGGATTATTCAGAGCGAAGTTCGGACCAGACCTCGTCACGATCGTTTGCGGCAAGCTGACCATGCCGAGGATTTCCTGGTAGAGCTGGTTGTAGGTTCCACCGGCGCCGGCGAATCCGGACGTCAGACAGTTGAGTCCGACGGTGGATGACGGGCAAGTGGGCGGAGCAAACGACGCAGGCAGAGCGATGTTGCTGGCCTGCGAGCCGCCGCTGATGTAGACCAGGCCGGCTAGCGTCTGCACGCCGTTATCATCGCGCTGGTGAATGTCGTTGTTCCGCTCATACAGTCCACCGAACTGGAAGACGTGGTTTCCCTTGATCCAGCTGATGTCGTCGCGGATTTGCGTATCGCGGCCATTCCAGAAGCGCTCGCGAACGTCCTGCGCATCCACGTTGTAGGGAATCAGCGAGCTGGACGTCTCTCCGCCGATTTCGAGCGGAGCGGGAAGAGCGCCGAACTGCGACGGAACCAGCGACGAATTCCACAGCCAGAAATTGCGGGTGAAGTTAGCGTGGAAGTCGTTGGTCACATTCGACGAAATATTTGTGGTTAAGCCGGTCACGTAGAAAGAAGGAATGACTGGCCGGGTGATTTTCGAATTGGCTTGGCCAAAGGTATCGCCGGGGAGCACGCCGCCGATGTCGATTTGGTTCGTGCTCTCATACTGCATGTGGTAGTAGCGATAGCTGGCCATCCAGTGCCACTTCTGTCCGAAGTCGTGGTCGATGCGCGCTACGCCGAAGTTCGACGTAACAGGCAGGCTCACGGTCGAAATATAGCCTTGCGAATTGATCTGGTCGCCCGCTGACGGATCGTTGGGCAGCGGCTCCATCGTGTTCCAAATTGTCTTCACGAAGGAGTTGATCCCAATGCCCCGAGGATCGCAGCCCGCAGCCACGCCCGAGCACAACGTCGTCGGCTGGTAGGTCGTGCCGTTGACGGTGACGGGGAACGGGTTGACGTTGAAGTAGGAGATTCCCTGCGGATCCTGCACGCCAATCACACCCGCGCGCAGAGTCGCCGAGGGAACCACCTTATCGAGCGTTGTCAAGAATGGATAGCGCAGACCCTCGTAATTCGCGAAGAAATAGGTCCTGCCGCCGAGGAAGCTCTTTTTGCCAACCGGGCCACCGACAGCGGCACCGAAACGGTTGCGATGCGTGGACGGAACCGAGATGCAAGTCTTGTTTCCATTCGCGTCTTTTCCAAACGGAGTGCAAGGCCCCGGCCCGAGCTTCAGGTTGTCCCAGGTGTTCGCCTGGCCGACGTGGCTATCGAGGTAGTAGTCGTAGAGCGAACCGTGAAAGTCATTGCCGCCGCGGCGAGTGGTCATCTGGACCTGGCTACCGCCCGATCCGTTGAAGTCCGCCGTCTGGTTGGAGACGTTGACTTTCACCTCTTCGACGCTCTCGACCGGCGTGGGAATCGCACCTGTCGAGGAACCGCCGGTCCCGACGGGATTCATCAGCGAAAGACTTGGCGTATAGGTGTTGTTGCCGCCCGCCATATCGTCGGAGACGTTTCCGCCGTCAAGCTGGTAGGTGTTCTGGTCAGACTGCAAGCCCGCGGTCTGACCGGTTGGGGTCACACCAGGTTGCAGAGTCGCCAACGCGGACGCATCGCGAGCGATGTTGGGAAGCAGATCGAGTGACTTCGTGTCGATCGTCGTTCCCGTCGTCGCGTTGGTCGTTTGCAGGGCGGCACCGGGTGTGTAATTTACTTCGATCGTCTGTGTGGTGGCGCCGACCTTGAGCGAGACGTTTATCGTCAGCGTGACGCCGATAGAGACACCCTGATCGGCAATCTTCGCCTGCGAGAAACCCTCTTTTGCGACTGTGACGTTATATTCGCCCGGAGGAACTTGCGGAAAAATATAACGCCCCACGTCGTTGGTTTCCGCCGTTCGCGTTGCGCCCGTGGACTTGTCTGCCAGAGTCACCGCGGCGCCGACGACGGCGGCGTTTTGAGGATCTACAACTTGCCCCTCGATCGTACCTGTCGATACAGATTGAGCCTTGACAGGGCTGGTACATACCGTAGACATCACCCCGACCAAAGCCACGAGCAACGCCGCAGTATACAAGAATGCTCCCGCAGCGCCCTTGCGCTTTGAATGCAGCATCTATTACCTCCGTTTTTGCGGTCTTGCTGGTCTTACAGGAGTTAAACTGCGCCTTAGGTCCCCACCCAAGGTTGTGTGCGACATGTAATCCCGCCGTATACCGCGTGTCAATAAAATTGTTCTTATGCGCTGCATAATCTGTATGCGCGATGTATAAAGCCGCGGAATTGTCGGTTGGCCGCCGCGCTGCTACAATCGGCGACCTCATCCCTGCTGGAACATCAGATACAATCTGGACGGCAAAACTGAACAGTTAGGGACGCCGCCGGAGAAGCGGGAACGGAGGAGTTGTGCCCAATTACGATCTGGCAATTATAGGTAGCGGCCCCGGAGGTTATGTCACGGCAATTCGTGCCTCCGAATGGGGTTTGAAGACGGTCGTCGTGGAAAAGGACGGCTACCTCGGCGGCACCTGCCTGCACATCGGGTGTATCCCCACGAAGGTGCTGCTCCACCATGCCGAGATTTACGACAGCATCAAGAATGCTGCCGAGTTCGGCATCCAGGTGAAGGACTACAAGATCGATTGGGCGGCGACGCTCGCACGTAAGACCAAAATCGTGAAGAAGCACGCGAAAGGCGTGGAATTTCTCTTCAAGAAAAACAAAATCGATTCGGTGACAGGATGGGGAAAATACGCGGGACCGGGGAAGATCACCGTCGAAAAAGAAGGAAAGGTCATGGAGCTCGAAGCGAAGCACGTCATGCTCGCTACCGGTTCGGACGCGCGTTCGCTTCCGGGAGTGAAGATCGACGGAAAAATCGTGCTGAGCAACCGCGAAATTCTCGAACTGCCGCAGATTCCGAAGTCACTTGTGGTGATCGGTGCGGGCGCGGTCGGGGTGGAGTTCGCGTCCATCTTCAACTCCTTCGGCACAGACGTCACGATCCTCGAAATGCTGCCGCGCATCGTGCCTCTGGAAGACGACGAGATTTCCACGACGCTGCTGAAGGCCTTCACGAAGAAAAACATCAAGATACAAACCGGCGCGAGGGTATCGTCGGTCACGACCACGGCCAAAGGCGCCACGGTCAATTTCACTGACGCCGCCGGGAAGGAGCAATCGATCAACGCCGAACGCGTTTTGATGGCGGTGGGGCGTTCTCCCAAGACGGAGAACCTCGGGCTTCACGGCACCAAAGTGAAAATCGAGCGCGGCTTCATTCACACCGGGCCCTATATGGAAACGGACGAGCCAGGGCTCTACGCAATCGGAGACATCGTCGCGGGCATGCCACAACTGGCGCACGCCGCTTCCATGGAGGGAATTACGGCCGTCGCAAAAATGACGGGCCGCAACGTGCCGCCGCTCGAGCGCACAAAAATTCCAAATTGCACCTATTGTGAGCCGCAGATCGGATCAATCGGTCTCACGGAAAAAGCCGCGCGGGATGCCGGTCACAAGGTGAAAATCGGGAAATTCCCGTTCCTGGGCAACAGCAAGGCGTCGATTCTGGGCCAGCACGATGGCTTCGTGAAAGTGGTCGCCGACGAAAAATACAACGAAGTGCTGGGAGTCCACGTAACTGGCCCATACGCGACCGAAATTATCGCCGAAGCCGTCACCGCGATTCAGCTCGAAGCCACCGTGGACGACATGATGATGATGGTCCACGCCCATCCCACGGTGTGGGAGGCGATGTTCGATGGTTTCAACGCCGTCGAGGGTGTGACGATCAACGTCTAATGGCGCGCGGACGACTGAATCGATTCGACGCGAACTTCAAAGCGTAATTTCCAGCTAGTGAACGAAAAATCCAAAGCGTGGGTGGTCAACTTAGGCCTGATTCCATACGGTCCGGCCTGGGAGTTGCAGCGCCGCATTGTCGCAGCGCGGAAGGCGAGTGCGGTGCCCGACGTGCTATTGCTGTGCGAGCACCCGCATGTAATCACGCTCGGGCGCAACGGTCGGAACGAACACCTTCTCGCGTCAGCAAACGTCTTGCGGCAGATGGGCGT
>DASTCZ010000174.1:0-6833 GCA_035710585.1 Candidatus Acidiferrales bacterium
GTCAAATCCGGGGCGCCTCCGCCCTAAATACATGAAAATAATAGACTTGACACAGCTTCGGCGCTTAACATAACATAACTGTAACCCGATTGCAATGGCGCACCGCTCCCCAGCACGGCGATGAAGAAGACGCCGCTAAGGTCTTCCCTGAAGAAGGCGATTGTCGAGCGTATGGATGGAGCTACGACGGCTGGATACGTAAATCCAGCGGGGCTCGGACATGGCGAGAGCTTCGATCTGTTGACGGAAGCCGGTGAGCACCAGAGCGTCGCGATGGAGGAAGTGCGCTCCATATACTTTGTCGGCGATTTCAAGCAGGAGCACCGGCCTGCGCGGACAACGTTTCTGAGCCGGCCGAAGTTGGACGGGCTGTGGGTGAGGCTGCAGTTTCGCGATGGCGAGCTGCTGGAAGGTGTGGTGCCGAACGATCTGCTCGGACTGCTTGATAGCGGCGTGCAAATCATCCCGCCAGATTTGAGCGGGAATACGCAACGGATTTTCATTCCCAGAAGCGCGCTGGAAGAGATGAAGGTGCTTGGAGTGATCGGCGTGGCGAGAAGGAAGGCTGCGGCGGCCGAAGACAGCGGACAGCCGAAACTCTTCAGCGAATGAAGAGCGACTACGCCGACATCTTCGGTGATTCTTCCACGTCTGACACGCGCGAATCGAGTGGCTGCTGGTCTGGCGGCAGCAGCGCGATCATCGCAGCGCGGACGCGCGCGGCGAGCGCTTCTCGGTCATCCACAGTGTAACCAGACGATTCGATCGGTTCGCCGAATCGAACGACTACTTCCCCGGGGCGAATTGTCAGAGATTTTTTCGGCATGATGCGGTGGACGCCGATGGCGACCATCGGCACGATTGTCGCGCCGGCGGCGATGGCCATGACAAAGATTCCCTTCTTAAACGCAAGCAAGCGGCCGTCGTAGCTGCGCGTACCTTCCGGGTAAGCGAGGAAGGAAACGCCGCTTTTGAGACGGGCGGCGGCGAATTCGACGCTGGCGATGGCGGATTCGCGATTGCTGCGGTCTACGGGAACGAATCCAGCCATCTTGAATGCCCAGCCGACGATGGGAAGTTCGAAGAGAGATTTTTTGGCGAGGATGGCGACGCGGCGCGGGATCGCGTGGACCACCGGGACGGCATCCACGAAGCTGCTGTGATTGGCCATGAAGAAGACGGTGCGGGGAGGGATTTTTTCGGCGCCCTCCACGCGCTGGCGCATGCCGACCGCCCGAGAGACCCAGTAGCAGCCGCCGAGGCCGATGCGGTAGATCGCCTCCGGATCATTCGAAATCCATGTGTAGAGGAGCAGAGGAGGGCCCACGAGCAGAATGAAGAGCGGAAGAGAGACAGCTACGAAGATGGTGCGGATCATGGCGCGGAGATGTCGCGCGAAGGCATTGCGCGCTCAGTCCGTTTTGCCACGGAGCATGCCTTCACGGATGCGGCGCTGCTTGTCTGAGGCGTCGGGAGCTTCGGTGACGGAGTAGGCGTCTTCGTTATTGTGGACGTTGTGGGACTGCGAAAGCCGCAGGCCTGCTTTCCCGAGGATTTCTGCATAGGGCAACTCGTCTGTCCCGGAGACGTAGCGGGTGAAGAAATCCTTGAAGCTTGTCCCTGCAACGGACTCAACCGTTGCTTCGATGTCGGCGCTGTCGTTGTAGAAGCGATGCTGCTTGGCAAAATTCTCGTTGAGCGCGCGGAGGACGTCGTCGAGGCTGCGATGGTTGCCGGTCGCGTCGCGGATCAGGATGTCGAGCAGAAGGCCATCGAGCTGGCCTTTGTTGTAATACGAAATGCTGAATTCGGGCTGCCCGTGGAGCGTATAGCGGTCGAACCAGGTGTCGAGACTCGATTCCTCCACGCTCTGCCAAACGCGTGCGGGGCGCGATTGCAGCGTGGTGATTGCGCCGGCGAGATCGGCGTAAAACTGGTCGGGAGTCCAGAGCCCGGTGCGGACGAGCGTGTAGCTGCCGTACGTGTTCGTGACGCCTTCGGCAAACCAGAGCGCGCGCGTGGGCATTTTGTGGACGTAGTCGATGGGCTCGAGCGATTGCGGACGGATGCGCTTCACATTCCACAGGTGAAAAAATTCGTGCGCGGCAGTGTGAATCGCTGCGGTCGTTGAACCGGCGCCGATTGCGGTGGAATTGGCGTGCTCCATGCCGCCGCCGTTTCCGGTGCCGATGTGAAAGATGAAAGTGTACGCGGGATATGGAGCGCCGCCCATGAGTTGAGTCTCGTATTCGACGATGTGCGTCAGGCCATCCTTTAGTGCTTCTTCGTCCCACGCGTCGCTATGGACGACGACGTGGACGGGCGGGCCGGAAGTGGGCAGGTTGAAGCTATGGAAGATGCCGCATTCGATCGGAGCGTCAACGAGGGCGTCGTAATTGGGAGCAGAGAACAGCGCGACAGGATCAGCGGCGTTCGTACCCCAAGGATCTCTGATGACTGGACCGCGGAGATGACCAACGGCCACGGGCTTGAGAGATGAGGCGGTAAGCCATGTAACGGGCAGATCGTCGAGAGCGACGACGGAATCCTCCGAGCGGTGATCGGGAACATAGAGCAATAGCATGGCGAGATTCAGGAAGGCGTGCTCGTCGTTGAGCTGTGCGGCGAAGGGGCCGGATTCGTTCCAGTACGTGGCGTACGAAATGGTGATCGTTCCCTGCCCCGCGATTTGCCAGGTTGCGGTGTCGAGTTTCCGCACGGGAAGGCTTTTGCCGCGGTCGCCGGTGGCGCGCACGTCCTGCACATGGGAAGCGAAATCGCGAATCATGTACGTGGCGTTCCACGCAGGCATCTGCACGGTGAGTTGGCCGGACACGGCGGGCACGGTCATTGTGACGCGGAAGACATGCGCTTCTGGATGCGCGAGAGAAATCCGATACGCGATGGTGGCGCGGCAAGGTTGCGGCGTGAGGGTGAAAATCGCGGAGACAACTGCAAGAACCAGCGGGGCGCGGACGCGGAGCCAAAATGCTGACGCCGGTGAGTTTTGTGAGGGCATGAGTGCTAGCGACGGTTGAGCTCCGCGGCTCGCGGTACGCCGAGGCGTTCGAGCAATATGGAGCAAAGGCCGTCGAAGCTGCCGTTGGACATAACCAGCACAATATCGCCTGAGCGCGTGCGTTCGGCAAGGAAATCTGCGATTCGGCCGGCGTCCTCGATGTGTTCGGCCGGCTTGCCCTCGGCACGGATGCGCGCGACGACGCGCTCGGGCGAGAAGCGCTCCACGTCGCTGAGTAGAGTCGCTCGATTAACGGCGCCGATGACGACGGCGTCGGCGAGAGAAAGCGATTCGGCGACGGGGGCTTCGAAAATATTCCGGCGCATGGTATTTGAGCGAGGCTCAAACGCGGCCCAGATGCGACGATTGGGCCAGCGCGAGCGAGCGGCTTCGATGGTGGCGCAAATAGCTGTCGGATGATGAGCAAAATCATCGACCACGAGAACGCCGCCGGCTTCGCCGCGGACCTGCAGACGACGCTTCACGCCTTTGAAGTTGCGCAGAGCTTCTTCGAGAGTGGAGCGCGGAACACCGCGACCTAACGCAATGGCGGAGGCGGCGAGGGCGTTGAGCACATTGTGGCGGCCGGACATGGGCAACTCGACGCGTGCCATTTCCGCGCCGCGCCGCGCGATGCGAAAGTGAGTTTCGTCGCCGACGGTTTCGATATCGCCAGCCATCCATTCCGTGGTGGGTGAGAGACCGAAAGTTTCTATCGGGCAGAAAGCTTTTTCGGTAACGCGGCGGATCGAATCCGTCAATGCAACGTCGTCTCCCCACGCGATGATGCGGCCGCTGCGAGGAACGAGATTCACAAGCCGGCGGAACTGAAGTTCGATCGCGGCGAGATTCTCGTAGATATCGGCGTGATCGAATTCCAGGCTGGTGATAACCAAATCCTGCGGATGGTAGTGCAGGAATTTCGGCGCCTTATCGAAGAATGCGGAATCGTATTCGTCGCCTTCGAGAATGATTTCGGAGCCGCCGCCAAGGCCGTAACTCCTGCCGAAGTTTTCGGCGATGCCGCCGATCAGAAAATCAGGGCGGCGCCCGGCGACGTGAAAAATCCAGGCGAGCAATGAAGTGGTTGTGGTCTTTCCGTGCGTGCCGGTGACGACCAGCGGATCTCGGCCGGGAATGAAGAATTCTTCGAGAGCCTGCGGCAGCGAGCGACATGGAATCTTATGGTCGAGGATATATTCGATCTCGGGGTTGCCGCGCGAGAGCGCATTTCCGATGATGACGAGATCGGGGCGCGGTTCGAGGTTTTTTTCGCTGAATTGCGAAGCGAATCGAATGCCGAGCGATTCCAGAAGCGTAGAGGCCGGCGGATAGACGCCGGCGTCCGATCCGGTGATACGAAAACCGCGTTCGGCGAACATGCCTGCGAGAGGAGACATCGCGGAGCCGCCGATGCCGGAGAGATGGATGTGCTTGATCTGATGGTTCGCGTTCAAGCGCGCACCGCCGGCTCGAGGATTTCAAGCGTGCCGCCGCCGCGTGCAGTGACTTTTGCGCGGACGCCGAGAGGCAACGTAATCATCGCACGGCGCGTGTGGCCGATGGGCGCGCCCCAGACCACCGGAATTTTGAATGGGCCGAGAATGCGTGCGCAAACGTCCCGCACGGTCGGCCCTTCATTGTTCTTCGGCTCGCAATCAGGAAAATCGCCGAGAATCACGGCACGCACCCCGCGGAATTTCCCCGCCTGGAGCAAGTGCATCAGCATGCGATCGATTTGGTACGGCCGCACGCCTCGATCTTCGATGGCGAGAATGGTCCCGCGCGGTTCGAGTTCCCACGGCGTTGCGAGCGAGGTTTGCAGCAGGGTGAGACAGCCGCCCAACAGGATACCGCGTGCTTCGCCCGTGACGAGCGATTCGCCGCGGAGATCGATCTTCCAGCCTCCGCGCGTTTGTGTGACTGCCCGTGCGAAGGATTCCGAATCATAGCCATTTGGAGCGTCCGCGCCGGAATCGAAGCCTGCGGCAGCCATCGGGCCGTAGAAAGTGACCCACCGCCATTTTTTCCAGAAGAAGCAAGAGAGAGTGGTCGTATCGCTGAAGCCGATTAAAGCTTTCGGCGCGATGGGCTTTTGCCGCAGGAGCGACTCGAGCAAATAATTCGATCCGTAACCGCCACGGCTGGCGATCATGGCGTCGATGTTAGGGTCTCTGAGAGCAGCGAGAAGTTCGTTCGATCGTGCTGAAGTTGAGCCCGCGAAATATCCATTGCATTCATAATTGTTGCGGCCCGGCTCCGGTTCGTACGCGAGCCGCCGCAATTCGTCCATTCCCTTTTGGATTGATTCGCGCGGCGCTGGCGAGGCCGGAGAAATGATACGAAGACGTGATCCTTGGTGGAGCGCCTTCGGTTTTCGGGGTGAGGGCATCGAATCGTCAGTATAGCGTGAGCGAATTTGCGCGCAGGTCTCGCGTGCCGACGGCTATCCCGAAGGGTAACGAGAATCCATTGAATTGCGTTAGAGCTTGAACGACGTGAGCTTGTGCAGATGTCGAACGCGAGCGGTGATTTCGCTCTTTTTCAGGGTGAGGAGGCGCTCGAGCCCGAATCGTTCGACGGCGAAGCTGCCGAGCACTGAGCCGTGAACCATCGCGAGGCGAAGCGCGTCGCCGTTCAATTTACCCACACCTGCCAGATAGCCCATGAAACCACCCGCGAACGCATCGCCGGCTCCGGTGGGATCGTGGAATTCGTCGAGCGGGTATGCGGGAACGCAGAAAACCCAGTCATCGTGAACCATCATTGCGCCGTGTTCGCCGCGCTTTATGACAAGCGTGCGCGGACCCATCTTGAAGATGTGGCGCGCGGCGCGAAGTAGATTGTGTTCATTCGAGAGTTGGCGGGTCTCGGTGTCGTTGATCATCAGGATTTGTACGTGGCGTAAAGTCTCGCGCAGTTCGGCGGGAGTGCGCTCGATCCAGTAATTCATGGTGTCGAGGGCGACGACTTTGGGTTTTCCACTCACCTGCTTTAGGACGGAGCGCTGCAATGTGGGGTCAATATTCGCGAGAAAAATATTTTTGCTTTCGCGGTACGGTTCAGGAAGCCGCGGATTGAAATCAGCGAAGACGTTGAGATCCGTGGTGATCGTGGTGCGGTCGATCAAATTGTCGTGGTAGCGGCCAGCCCAGAAAAAAGTCTTCCCTTTGGCGCGCTCAAGCCCGGCGATATCGATTTTGCGGCCGTCGAAGATGGAGGTGTGCTCCTCGCCGAAATCGTCGCCGACAACGCCGACGAGATTGACGCGCGTGAAAAAGCTGGCGGCAAGCGCAAAATAGGTGGCCGCGCCGCCGATGGTGCGATCGACCTTTCCAAACGGAGTTTCGATGGCGTCAAACGCGACGGAACCCACGACGAGAAGTGACAATCGGCTCTCCTTGTTTAACTCAAGTATTTGCCGGCGATCGGCGCCAGACGCTTGCGTGCCGCGGCTGGGATTCTGTTTCGATCCGTGACGATTGCGTTCTTCAGGGCTTCACCGCATCGGCACGAGCGCGTGCGGGGCATGTTGCGAATCGCTTCCCTGAGCACGTTCTGAGCGTTTTCCGTATTGCGGTTCAGATTCGCGATGATTTCGCTGAGCGTGACCGAGCTGTGCTCCGGATGCCAGCAATCGTAATCGGTGACCATGGCGATCGTCGCGTAGCAAAGTTCCGCCTCGCGCGCGAGCTTCGCTTCGGTGACGTTGGTCATGCCGATCACGTCGAAGCGAAGCTGGCGATGGACGTGAGCTTCGGCGAGCGTGGAAAATTGTGGCCCTTCGATACAGACGTAGACGCCTCCGCGATGC
>DASTCZ010000175.1:0-23592 GCA_035710585.1 Candidatus Acidiferrales bacterium
GCGAGCTTTGTATTTCGGTCTTTCTCATTTTTCGCGAGCTCGGCCATGCGTTCTCGATCGTTCGCCAGGAAAATGGAATTCAGAACTTTCTTGCGGATTTCGGGGTCCGGATCTGAATTGTAAATTTCCATAAGCATCGGATCGCTGGATTTCCCCATGAGTCCCAAATCGTTGATAGCGGCAAGCTTCAGCGAACGATCTTTCTCGTTTCGCGCCAGCTGATTGACGTGCTCGCGGTCGCCGGCCAGGAACAATGCCTGCAGGATTTCCTTTTTCACCTGCACGTCCTGCTCCTGCTGATACATCTGCCAGATGTCATCGCGCGCGCCCATCAATCCCATCTGCCGGATGGCCTCCGCGCGCAATTGCGGGTCTTTTTCGGTCTTTGCGACCTCCAATAGATGTTGCCGGTCGCCTGACAGCATGAACGCGTTCAGCACGCGCTTCTTCAAATCCGCATCGCCAAGCTCGCCATAGAGCTGCGCCAGAACCTGTCGCCCGTACCCGCCTTCGAACAACGCAATATTTTGAATTGCCTTGCGCTGCAGCTCCGGATTCACTTTACCGCGCGCGATATTCGCCATCAGGTCACGCGCCTGCTGCGAACTCGATTGCGCGAGAACAAATAGCGCCTGCTGGCCCACCTTTGGGCACGTGTCGCCCTTCAACATTTTTTCCAGGATGGGCACTGCTTTATCGGGATCGGCTTGTGACAAACCTTGCAACGCCAGGAGTTTCAGCTCGCAATCGCTTTCCGCCTCAGGCGACACCGGATTCGTCCGCGCTCGCATTTCAATATCAAGCGCCTTCGCGTCGTTGACCCACTTGCTCTGCGGATACGACTTCTCCAGCGCCGCGGTCGCCGCGAGCGCTTCGTCGCGCTGTCCCAATTTGTTCAGCGCGTACGCCTTGTAATACATCGCTGCATCGGTGCGCTTGCCGTGCATATCGATCACGCGCTGGAACTTGTCGAGAGCGCGGTCCCACTTTGCTTCGTCAATGTAATCAGTGCCGTCGTTGTACAGTTCATCTTCGCGATTCTGCTCGTCGGCTTCGCTCCAGCCGGGACCGCCATACACGCCGCCCGAAACGCCCGACGAAATTCCGCCGCTTACTCCCCCGCTGACGCCGGCGCTCGGTGCACTCGCAAAGCTTCGCCCTGCTCCAACGCTCACACCTCCGCCCACGCCGCCCGAAACCTGCGCCCATGCCGGCGCGCTGCAGATCACGGCTGCTGCAAGGGCCGCGCCTGCGATTGCCCCCCAACTCCATTTCGCTCTTGCAATGCTTTCCATTTCTCGTAGTCCTCTCAATTTCGCCACTCGTTTCAAAAACTCGTTCAACTACAGACTGCTTGCTGTCGTTCCGTTTCCGTTTGCTTTCGGTTGTGCCGCAGGCCGCGTCGCGCGTTCCTTCTGCCGCACCGTCGAATCCAGCACACGCACTTTCAGCAGCAGCCCGCGATCCTCGATGTGCTTCTGCAGTTCATCCAGCTCGGCCTTGCTCACGCTCGATGGGCTGTGCGCGATTTCCAACAAGACTGGCTCGAGTTCGTCGAGCACGGTGGAAACTGCTGCGTCGCCCGTGTGCATCGCCGTCTGCCGGTACAACCGGTTTGCGGTCAGCAACTCTTCGGCACGCTGCTGCTCGCGCGAAATATTCGTTTCTCGCCCTTCCGGTTGCGCATTGCTGATTTCCATCAGCACCATCTGCGTGCGGTCCAGGTGATCGCCCACGGCGACGAGCAACACGCGCTCGCGCGGCTGCGCAGCATTCGGCGCGCTCGTACTGGTCGCAATCGAGCCGCTACTCAGCGGCGGATTCGCCGGCGCATGCATCGAAAGCCTGCCCGCGATAAACGCCACCGCAATCAGCGCCGCTACGCTCGCCACCGGCACGAGCCTGCGAACCGTGAACCATTCGCGCCAGCTCGCCCGCGCCGGCTGCGCCATCTCCGGCCGCAGACGGTTCCATACGCGCGTTTCGTAGCCCGGATCGGGCTCCGGCACCGGCACGGCATCCACGGTTTCAAGCACGCGCTTCAGCGCCGCGAAATTCGCCTGGCACTCCGCGCAATCGTGCAGATGCCGTTCGATCGTGCTCGCTTCCTTCGCGTCCGCCACGTCGCCGTAGCGGTATTCCACCAACTGCTGCTCATTCAAATGCTTCATCGCGTCGCTCATCTCGCAGGCCTTGCACTCATTTTCGTGGTCGTAAAAGGCTCCAATTCCTTCCTCAGTTTCTGCACCGCGCGGAACACGCTGTTCTTCGTCGCGCCCGCGCTCAGCTTCAGCACCGCTCCAATTTCCTCGATCGATCTGCCCTCGTGATGCCGCAGCACAAACGCCGTCCGCTCGACCGGGCTCAACAGCCTCATTGCGGCCTCCACGTGCTCCTTCAATTCGCCGCTCAGCGCGATCCGCTCCGGCGTCGGGTCGGAGCTCGCAGCCGATTCCATCAAATCGGGCCGCTCCTCATCGTCCGTGCGCTGCGTCACTCGCTGCTCCATTTCTGTTTTCCGTTTCCTCATCAAATCCAGCGCGCAGTTGACCCCAATTCTGTAAACCCAGGTCCCGAAATTCGCGCGCTCTTCAAATTTGTCCAGCCGCCGGTACGCCCGCAAAAACGCTTCCTGCACCACTTCTTCCGCGTCGGCCTGATTTCCGGTCATGCGGTACGCCAGGCGAAACACGCTCCGGCTGTGACGCTCGACCAGCACGCGAAACGCGTCCCGATCGCCACCCAGCACCTGGGCCACCTGCGCCGCATCCGCGCCTTCCATTCGAGTCATTAGACCGGACTTATCCCCTAGCGGTTAGTAACCGATTTTCACCAGTGTTTACGTGCGGAAATGTACTTCCGTTGTGGAAAGTCTACTCCTATGGCGGCGAACTCCTGCTTCGACGTCGCCCTGCGTTTTGCGTCCCTGCCTCCTTGTTTCCCGCCTTCTTCGTGGTCTCCGTGCCACCTCTGTGCCTCTGGTGCCGTTGCTCTTGCGTTCCACTGGTCACTAGCCACTCGCCACATGTATCATCTTCCTTCGCCAAACATGATCCCCCGCTACACCCGCGAACAGATGGGCCGCGTCTGGAGCGACGCCAATCGCTTCCAGAAATGGCTCGATGTCGAAATTGCGGCCACGGACACGCTGGCCGACACCGGCCAGGTGCCTGAAGAGGCCGCCGCGCGCATCCGCGAAAAATCGCGCGTGGACGCAGCCCGCATCAACGAAATTGAAGCCAAGGTCAAGCACGACGTGATCGCCTTCACCATGACCGTCGGCGAATCCATCGGCGATCCCGCAGCCGCTCGCTGGCTGCACTATGGGCTCACCTCGAACGATGTGGTGGACACGGCGCAGGCGCTGCTTGTCCGCGAGGCATCGGCGCTCATTGAAGCCGCGCTCGCTAAATTCGGCGAAGTGTTGAAAAAGCGCGCGCATGAATTCAAGCACACGCCGCAAATCGGCCGCACGCACGGAATTCACGCCGAGCCCATCACCTTCGGCCTGAAAATTGCCAATTGGTATGCCGAAAATCGCCGAAATCAGGAGCGCTTCCGCGCCGCCGCAGAGCAAATGGCTGTCGGAAAGATCTCAGGAGCCGTCGGAAACGACGCGCATCTGGGCGCCGCCATCGAAGAAAAAATCTGCGCGCGCCTCGGACTGAAAACCGATCCGATAACGAGCCAGGTAATCCAGCGCGATCGCCACGCGCAATACGTTGCGACGCTTGCGATCATCGCCGCAACGCTCGAAAAAATCGCGCTCGAAATCCGCCATCTCCAGCGCACCGAAGTCCGCGAAGCGGAGGAGCCCTTCGGCAGCGATCAGCGCGGCAGCTCCGCGATGCCGCACAAGCGCAATCCCGTGAATTGCGAGCAGGTCTGCGGCCTCGCGCGCGTCGTGCGCTCCAATTCCATCGCCGCGCTGGAAGATGTCGCCCTCTGGCACGAGCGCGATATCTCGCACAGCAGCGTCGAGCGCGTCGTTCTTCCCGATTCCACCATTCTCGTGGACTACATGCTCGCGAAAATGACCGGCATCGTTGAAAACATGCGCGTCTTTCCCGAGCGCATGCTCACCAATCTCGAATCCACCGGCGGGCTGATTTTTTCCGGCCAGCTTTTGCTCGACTTGGTTGAAGCCGGCGCCCCCCGCGACGAAGCCTACAAATGGGTGCAGGAAAACGCCATGGCCGCCTGGGAAGCGACCTCTTCCGTCGCCGCTACCGGTGCATCGGCTGCTTCAGCGCCCGCTGCGGGCGCGTCCCGCGGCTCTTCTTCGTCTGGCGGTGCAGGCGCGCCAAGCGGCACGTTTCGCGAACGCGTCGCGGCCGACTCCCGCATCACGAAATACCTAAACGCTGCTTCGATCAGCCGCGCCTTCGAAATCAATCGCCAGCTCCACGCCGTGGACGCCATCTTCGCCCGCGTCTTCACCGAATAGCATTCCTCTGTAGGGGCGGACCTCGCATTCACCCGCGGAGCGTCCTCAAGAGAGCCCGTGTCCTGTTATCGGATGCCGTTGATGAGAAGGTCAGCCGTGCCGCCAAATGTCACGATGATTCGACGATCGGCGCTTTGAGTCTGCTGCGGTATTCGTCGGCACCTGGGTAAGCGAGGGGGCGATCGGGTCCATTTCCAAAAAGAAAAGGGGCGATTGCTCGCCCCTTTCCTTCAGTCGCGAACGGCAACAGCCGCCGAGCTTTCTCCCGCTTGCACGGGGCAAGCCCAATACGCCAAGTCGCGCTGGCTCAACCAGGGTTTGCGTCCGGCTACTCCGTCAAGCATGACTCAACGAAGCTGCGCATGGCGCACCTCTTGGACCAAACCGTGTGGCTCGTCGTTGCTACCGTACCATTCGGAACTTTGTCTGAACTCTTCCTATCGGTCCGCCTCCTGACTCGCCCGTCAAGCTTTCACTTGCCGCGCTCATCTGGATTCAGAAGATCGAAAAGCATCGACATCGCGTTTGTAAATCTGCGCACCGATGAAGTCAATCCTGCCGTGAAACTTTCCTGTTGTGGAAATCTCGAAAATGTGGAAATCGCGCGGCCCGAGCGACAGAATCTAGCTGCGGCAAATGTGCTGCAGCCGCCTCTTGCAAATCCCCACCGCTCCCAGCCCCGCCAAAAACATTGTATACGTCGCCGGTTCCGGTGTTGCGGACGTCTGCGGATTGACGGTCGCGCTTAAATCAATCAGAGCGTTCGTCCCTGCAGAAAAAAAGACCCCTTCGGCGTTCACCGTCACCTGGTGCGCGCTGAATCCGACAATCAACTGTGATGTCGTGTAATTGCTCGAAGGGTCGAGCGACGCGCCCGTGATCGTGGTCGTCGCGGGGTCAAAGTCGAATACGTAGCCGTTGAAAGTCGCGCTAAGCGCCTGTGCGCTCTGCGTATAGTTGAAATTAATGGAGGACGCTCGAACGTCTATGTTCACACCGATGACGAATACCCCGCTTCCAAGGCTGAACAGTGTGCCGCTCGGATATTCCACGGTGGTGTCAACGGTCTTTGTCACCGAGTTGGTAAACGCGGTCCCCAGCGTCGGTAGATCCCCGGTCAGCGTCACCTGTGTCCCAATCAGGCTATCTGCCGAGGCCAGCGGCGCCATCAGTAAACCTCCAAAGATTGCGAGTGATGCAAACAACGATTTCATCGAAGTTTCTCCTTACGGGTGTATGAGCCGTATCGCTCGTCGCATCGAATCTCATCTCTCGATAAGCGAAGTCCTGACGGAAAACTGAAGAATTCTGAAGAAAGCGAAGAGCCTGCAGATAAAGGACTTATGCTCTCGAAAAAATGCAAGGTCTTCGGAAAGAGACGCGGGGCCCTGGAGTTTACCGGCCAGCCGTTTGACGGGCCCGGAATTTACCCGCCGTTGTGGGCCTGAAGTTTACCCACCAGTCTTTGGCGGGCCTTGGCTCTTACGTTGACGAGGCGCGCATTCTTGCCATAATGGGGAAGGTTATCTCGGCCAGCTTCATTTTCGTCCTGATCCGATGTTGCCTCTCATTTGAAATTTCAAGTTTCGAATGGCTCCTTTGATTCCTTCACCTTCCGGCCAACACGTGTGGAATCGTCATCCTGAATCCCCGCCGTTCTGGCGGTGTAAGGCTGCAGGCCCACTGTGGCAGGGATCTGTTGCTGGTTTTACCCAACCGATCTCGGGTGAATGTCAACAGAGCCTCAGTTCGTTTACGAATCCCTTCACCGACAGGGGGGTCGTGAACATTGCGTTTCACATTGGCACTTCGCGCTTTCTTCTCTTGACGCCTTACGCTTCCTCGCTCTAATCTTCCGCTCCCTTCCGAAAATCAGGGTTTCCCCGAGCCCGTCCAGACTCGCCCTTCAACCCTGTGTTCACCAGAGGAAACTGCCGTGTCCACACTTCACAACGCACCGCCCACAATTTTGCTCGCCGGTGAAGGCACCGGTCTCCGTGCCACGATGCAAGACATCCTGCGCTTGTATGGCTATCGAGTAATCTGCGCGCCCGACGCTGAAGCCGCGCTGGAAACGATCGCCGCGAATCCAATCGATCTCGCTCTGTTTGAAGCGCACGCTTCCGCGCGCTCGGAATTTTCCGCCTGCCGCGCCATCAAATCGCATCCGGATACTTGCCGCATTCCGGTCGTATTTGTGGTGGGAGCTAGTGACGACCTCGCGCGAATCGACGGGACCGCGAGCGGCGCTGACGATTTTCTTTCCACGCCGATCCGCAAGCAGGAGCTTCTATCGCGAGTTAATTCTCTTTTGCGTCGGAGATGGTGCGAGGAGAACCTCGAAAAGGATCGCGCGCGCGCCGCCTACTCCACGATGAGCAGCTAAAGTGCGGGGCCAGATCAGCAGTGCCGTAATCCGCAACGCGCGATGCCGGTTGCGACACGACGGTGAGCGAGTTTCAACCGCGCAGTTTTTCGACAGGGAATCTTGCGATTACGCGCGCTGAACGTAGCGCGCTTCGGAAGTATCCACTTTCACCGTGTCGCCGTTATTCACGAACGGAGGCACCTGAATCGTCAGGCCGGTCTCGAGCTTTGCCGGCTTCATCACGGCGCTGGCCGTAGCCTTCTGCAGAGTGGGTTCGGTATCCACCACCTTCAAATCAACGGTATCCGGCAGCGCCACTCCCATCGCTTTCCCCTCATAGAATTCGATTTTCACGTTCATGTCGCCGATCAGGTAGTAGGCCGCTTCGCCCAGCACATCGCCCGAAAGCGAAATCTGTTCGTACGATTGCGTGTTCATGAAGTGGAAGTCTTCGCCTTCCTTGTAAAGAAACTGGAATTCGACTTCGTCCAGGATCGCGCGCTCCAGAAATTCCTCCGCGCGGAAGCGGTAATCAATGATCGAGCCGGTGCGCAGGTTGCGCATCTTGGTCTGCATCGAGCCGCGCTTGTTTCCCGGAGTGCGGTGCTCGGTGCTGAAAATCGTGTAGAGTTCGCCCTCGAAGCGAATAATCATTCCTGGGCGCAGTTGTGTCGCCTTGACCATTACGTTCTCCTGACTCCATGTGCCGGCGGGATAATTCGGCAGGCAGTCGCTGATTGAGACTTGCGCTTCTTCGTCCGTACCGCGAAGCAACATTATAGCTGCCGCTACAAAATGCGGTCAACGCGGGCCGGAATCGCCTGCTGAACCTGATTTCGCCCGCTCCGTTTTCGCTTGCGCCATGATTTTTTCGATTTCGTCCGCCGAGCGCGGCAGCCGCTGCGTCAAAATCGTGTAGCCAGAGTCGGTGATCAGCACGTCGTCTTCAATCCGCACTCCGAGCTTTTCCTCCGGGATGTAAATCCCCGGCTCGACGGTGATCACCATCCCAGCCGCGAGCGGCAACGACCCATCGTTTGCGTCATGTACGTCCAATCCGAGGTGGTGCCCGATTCCGTGAATGAAGTATTTTCCCAGCGGATCGCCGTGCGAATCCTTGCCGTGGGTATTGATGTAGTCCGTCGCGACGCGCTGAAGTTCGCGCATGCGCACTCCCGGCTTGAGCGCTGCGAACACCGCTTGCTGCGCTCCATACACGACGTCATAGATCTCGCGCTGCCGCGCCGTGAATTTTCCGTTCGCCGGAAGCGTGCGTGTGATGTCCGCCGTATATCCCGAATATTGCCCGGCCACGTCCAGCACCACGATATCCCCGTCCTGCAACTGATTCCCCACCTTGTCGTAATGCAGCACCGTGGAATTGAATCCCGCGCCGACGATCGGCGAATAGGCTTCCGTCTCGCAACCCGCGGCGAAGTGGATTTCCTGCATGCGCGCCGCAATCTGATATTCCCACACGTTCGGCCGAGCCATGCGCATCGCGGCAAAATGTGCGTCAATCGAGGCGTCGATGGCCTTTTGCATCAGCGCGAGTTCCGTCTGCGATTTCACCATGCGTAGCGCCGCGATTTCGAGATTGATCGGTTCGAGCGTCACGCCAGGATCGTTTTTCTCGAGCCACCCCCGCCAATTCTGCAAGTGCGGATAGCCGGCGTTGTCGTTGGGCGAAGCCATCAGCGTATACAGTGACTTGTAGTTCTGCGCCAGCTCCGTGAGATCGGCGACGATCCGTCCGCTGTTGCGCACGTCCGCGAAGCCAGCCTTCTCGTGCACGTCGGCATCGTCGGGACCGAGCCGCGGACCGTTCCAGCGCTCAGTGGCCCGATTGCGCGGCGGCAGGTAGAAAATCTCTTTCGGACCCGCCCAGCCCTTCGCCGCCGCAGAACTGGGTATCAGCAATACCGCCGCGCCCTCTTCGTTGTGGCCCGTCAAATAATAAAAATTCGTCTCCTGATTGAACACGTACGCTTCGCTCGCGCTCTCGCGGCCCGCGTAGCCGAAAATTACGATTGGCGCATCCACTTTCGCGCGCAGCCGCTCGCGCCGCGCGGCATATTCCGAATTGGGCTCGCGCGTGCGGTACTGCGCGTGGGCGGCGGGAGCGATCAGAGCCGCCGAAGCGGCTACCAGCAATGCAGTCCGCAGGAGAACGCAACGCGACGGCCTGAAAGACGTGTTCACAGGATCTCCTAGAACGCTCAATTAAGAGAGGAGATTATTTTACGACGAGTGGCGCGAAACGGCAGAAAAGTATCAGGACAGCCCTTTTACGCAAACCAACTGCTTCAGCGAGTGCACGATCTCCACCAGGTCCTTCTGCGCTTCCATCACCGCGTCAATATCCTTGTACGCGCCGGGCGTTTCGTCGAGCACTTCCGCGCCCTTGTAGCATTCCACGCCCTGCGTCGCGGCGATGTGATCTTCCACCGTAAACGCCTTCAGTGCCGCCTTGCGTCCCATGCGTCGCCCGGCTCCGTGCGAGCAGGAATGAAAGCTGTGCTCCGAGCCCAGCCCGCGCACCACGTAGCTCTTCGCTCCCATACTTCCCGGAATGATGCCCATGTCGCCGCGCCGCGCGCGCACCGCGCCCTTGCGCGTGATCATCATTCGCTCGCCGAAATGCTCTTCGTGTTCCATGTAGTTATGGTGGCAATGAACGTTCTCGACCTCGCGCAGCGAAAGAGCGTGCAGAATCCGTTCCATCATGATCAGGCGGTTGCGAAACGCGAAGCGCTGTGCGAAATGCAGCGCTGCAACGTAGTCCTCGAACGCCCGCGTGCCATCTGTGAGGTAAGCCAAATCCCGGTTCGGCAGCTCGACATCCGCTTTTTCGCATTTCTCCAGCGCCACGCGCATGAAATACGTGCCGATGCGGTTGCCGAGCCCGCGCGAGCCGGAGTGAATCAGGATTCCTGCGCGATCGTTTTCATCCACCACGAGTTCAATGAAATGATTGCCCGTCCCCAGCGTGCCCAGTTGCCGCTCCGCGTTTTTTGATCGCGCGCCGGGGTGCCGGTCGCAAATTCCGTCATATTCCTCGCGAAATTCGGAATTCCAGATCGCTTGAATTTCTTCTGGCACCCGCCCCCAGGAACCGCAATCTCGCGCGCCGCCGCCATCGGATCGTCCATGCGGCACGGCTTTTTCGATTCGCGCGCGCAATTCCGGCAAATGGTCTTGCACGTTTTCGCGCTTCGCGTTGGTGATCGTCAGGCAGACACCGCACCCGATATCCACTCCCACCGCCGCCGGCACAACTGCGTGCTGAGTCGGCACCACGGACCCGACAGTCGCGCCAATTCCCCAATGCACATCCGGCATCGCCGCGACGTAGGGCTTCACGAACGGGAGCCGCGCCGTCTGCCGCAGTTGTTCGACGGCCTTTTCCTCGAATTGCACGCCGCGATTCCACGCCTTGATAAACGAACCGCCGCCCGCGTCGATGACCTCGAATTGGGGAGTGGTACGCATGAGAAATGTTCGGCAGTCATTAGACTAGCCGATTTCGTTCAGCTGCGCCGCAGAACGCAGATCAGCCCACGGAGTTAACGAGACTTCACCCACGCTGCGACGTCTTCGATCACACCGGGCTCGACGTGCGCAGACTGGTTGTACTCTTCGCCGGTAGCGGCACCGGCGACCGGCATGAACATGTGGCTTAGCAACGGATACGATTTCAGCGTGACGTCTTTGCGGGAGCCGAGCGCGGCCTTCCAGTTCATAAAATCTACCATCGAGACCTGGATGTCCTTTTCACCTTGCAGGATCAACATCGGAACTTGCAGCGTCTGCGCGATCTTCACCGGATCATATCCGCGCAAATCCAGAAAATAATCCGACGGAACCGGCACTCCGACGGACGTTACGCGCGTCCCTGGCTTCAGGCTGGGATCCTCGATAATGCGCTTCTCATTTTCCGCGTCCGCGATTGCCTTTTTTCCCTGCGGAGTGTCTTCCGCGTGCTGCCGCGCCACCTGCGCGCGAATCTGTTCGAGCACCATATCTTCCAGCGGACGCGTGCTCCCGGCCAAAATAATCAGCCCCGCAATTTGCGGATCGCCGCTGGCGATGCGCGGCGCGAGATACCCTCCCAGGCTGTGCCCTGCGAGAAAGATATGCTTTGGATCGATTCCCGCCTGAGTGGCCAGAAACGCAACTGCCGCGCGCGCATCGTCAATCGTCTCCTGCTTCGTCGTAAGCGGTTCCGGGCCGCTCATCACCGTCGCGCTGTACTGCCGCGTGCGCTTGGTATAGCGCAAGACCGCTATGCCGCGCGACGATAAGCCCCAGGCGAGATCCTTGAACGTTTTGTTGGGACCGTACGTCTCGTCCTGATCTCCCGCAATTGTGCCCGATCCGTGCACGAGGACAATCGCGGGAAAAGGTCCAGCTCCCTTCGGCATCGAAAGCGTGCCTGGCAGAATCCACGGTGAGGCGCCAAAAGTAATCGCGCGCTCGGTGAAAGCCGCCGAATCCACATAAGCGGGCGCCGTCCATGAGGAAACCGCCGCTTCCACGCTTACACTCATGTTGAATCCAGCCACGCGTTGTTGGGCGTCCAGCGTGACCGTCAGCACGCCTTTCAATCTCGCGAACTTGCAGTTCACCGCGAATACGTCGTACTCGCCCGCCTGGCGATGCGAGACGCCCTCAATCGACTGAAATTCCCCGAACTGCGCCAGCACCGAATTCCACGTGGCCGGAAATTTTTCCGGCGGCAGTGCCTGCGCCATCCGCTCCGTAAATCTCTGCTCCGCGGCGGAAAAGTTCTTCGATGTGACGTCTGCGATGAATTGCCGCACCACCGCTTCGTCGGTGGACGGAGGGGCTTGCTGCGAACTCCGCGCTGCATCTTGCGCTCGAACCGGGTTCCAAAAACTGCCCAAAAACATGATTGCAATCATGGTTCGAGCTAAGAACAAGATGCCCTCCCGAAACGCTTCTCAAATTACGGAATTCAGGCGCGCTCGAGGTTCGCCGCGCGTTCCTACAGCGCTGCGACCATACGCGAAACCGCCACGTCAAACGTGAGCTGGCCATCGAGGTACGGCTGCCAATATGTTTGAAGCACCTGCAAATAATTCGCCCAGCCGCGCTCATACAATCCGTATCGCGCCCCATATGGTTGGTAATCTTTGAGCTGCGGCGAATCCTTTGGCGTCTGGGCGCTGATTTCGCGCAAGACGATCTCCCCGGTCGTGTAAAAGAGCACCGCGTGCCACAAGTCGCGCGGAATCAGCTTTCCGCGGCGCCGGCACTCTTCGGAGATTGCACGGCTCACATTTGCTGCCAATGAATGCGAGGCCTCGTGGAAGAGAACCTCGAATCCTGCGAGCCCTCCTCCGCCTTGATTGCGCGGATCGCAGCTCGAGATCGTGATGTGCAGTGGATCGAGGGAAGTGTACGCGCCAAACGGTCCGCCATAACTCACCACATCCACGATGATGTGCGCCACCGGCCACGGCGCGCTATACGTCGCAGAAAGCTGTTGGGAAATATCGGTTCCCCACTTCGCGATCAGCCCGCTCGTCTTCGAAATCCATTCGTGATTGGCGCGATCGTCTGCCGGCCACCAGTGCGCGCGATACACAGGCGCGGCCGCAGTCAAAGCGTCGATCATCGCCGGTTGCAGCCCGGATGTGCACCGCGGATTGCTTCGCCCAGCCAGCTCGCTGCAGCCTCCGAGTGTCGCGAGCACGTTGTTGATCGCGACCATGTCTCCATTCTGCAGCAGGTCCTTCGAGGCCAGATTTCGCGTGTAGTAATCCACGGCCGAATCCCAATCGCGCTGCTCCTGCGATGAAAGCTGCGTCGAAACGGGAACGAAAACCGCGCGAGCGTCCTCCGCTCCGCCGCCGATGGCGACGTTGGTGCGATCGCGCCGCAGTAAGGCCTGCTCGTAAAGAAAATGATGGAGGTTCGTCCAAAATCCGCTGCGAAATTCGAAAGTCGGCAGTTCGCCGGGCTTTGGCGCGCCTTCGAGCTTCGAAAGATCCGGATCGGGCAGACCTGGCGGGTGTCCCTGCGGATTATCAGCAGGAGGCCGCTGCACCGGCGGCGGTTGCTGTCGCGGAAACACCTGCGCTTCCACGGAAGCCGCCGCAAAGACAATTGCGAGAGCGACGAAGCAGCAGCGCGCACGCAGGCTCCGCAGAGGCTGAGCTAAATCCGCGAAAGACATATACCGCTAGTATAAATGGGAATCGTTGCGCTGCGCTTCCGCCCTCCGCTCTGGGCATCCGGTGCCCGTTGCGCTAGGGCTGCGTCGAGTCAAGTGGAGGATCGGCAAGCGTCGCAGGCGCGCCCCTTTTGTCGGCGGCGCGAAGCACGCCCGACGAATCAATGAAAAATGAGCGGATGGCAGACTTCGGATAATCCGTGGGCGTAGCGGCCAATTCGAATTCCGTCGGATGCCCTTCAACCACGGGAACGATACGGTACCGGATGTTGTAGCCTTCGATGCGGCCTGCAGCCAGCTCAGCGGTGAGGAGTCCCGCCGCCTCCGGGGAGATGCCTTCCGTCGGAGCAGGCCCAAGCTCCTTCAGCGATTCCGGCAGCCGCTCGAACGCGCGATGGTAAGCATCAATCGCCGCAGCGATGCTCCGCACTGCTGAAATCGCCGTGTCTTCCCGCGCCTGCAGATCTTCGCGCTGCCACATGCTCGCCAGCTGGTTCACGTCCAGCACGATCACGCCGAGCGAGAGCAGTTTCCAGCCAGCGGAAGTGCGCACCAGCCCGAAATCAACACTGCGATCCATCACATGTACGGGAACGAAGACGATATTTTCGTCCATGCGCGGCGAGCCGAACCGGAATTCGGCGGTGAAGCCGGAGGTCTCGCACCGGAACACAGGGTGACCATCCAACCCGGCGGACAGCAGCGGCACGCCGTTGTCCTGAAGTTGAACGATGCGCCGCAAAAACGCGATCTGCTGCGTCGAATCGAGAGCGCGATATGCAGTCGCGCTGCCGGCGGTCAGAAACCCACTGAACGCATTCACATCATGCCGGCACGCGGCGGAGAGCGCGTTTGCGAGGATGCCGGAGGGATCGTCAGCCGGAGCAGTGGCCGGAGGCTGGCCTGCGCTGGATTGCTGCGGCTGCGCTGCGGAAGGTAAAGCCGTCTCGGATAACACTACGCCAATAGCAATCAATAAGTGGCTGAGGATTCGCGCGGCCGTCAGCGTGCGCTGGTGGGTCATGGATTCACGCCTTGACACGCGAAAGGATTGCGGGCAGATCTTGTGTGAATTTGGACCGGGGCATCACTTCCACTGCGGAGAACGCAGCGGCGCGAACCGCGAGATCGTGTTGCACGTGAGAGAGGAAGGCGACGGCAGGAGTTTGGTTGCCCGCGGCTCGCAATCGCTCCAGCGCGGCCAATCCCGCTTCAGCGTTGCCGGCTTCGTTGGCGTTCAAGTCCACCACAATCAGCGCGGGTAAATCTTGCCCGGCGTTCGCCGCTGCAAGAAACGCGTCTACTGTGCCCGCGAAGCGTACGCGCGCCCCAGTGCGTCGAGCCGTCTCCGAAATCCGGGCCTGAAAAAACACATCGGGCACAAATGCGAGTATCTCGGGCATTGTTTCCGGCTCAGTGCGCTTCCCCGCCGGATTCATTCGTGTACCACGGCCCGAAATTTCGAGCAAGCGGGGCCGGGACGAGCTCGCATCGGCGTTTTGGATCGATTGTGAAATACGGTATAAGGAAAATGGGCCAGGGAGGATTCATGCCGCGCGCGACACAAAATCTGCCGGGATTGGCGGTGCTCGAGCAGACGCCGATCGTCATCGAAAAAATCTTGCTGGATGTGCCGGAGTCTACGCTCACGTGGAAGCCGAATTCGCAGCGCTGGTCGGTGAGCGAAGTGCTGGCGCACCTGGCGGAAGTCGATAGCGTGTTTCGCGACCGCACGCGCAAAATCGCCAGCGAAGATTCGCCGAAGATCGAGTCTTACGATCAAAATGTCGCTTACGCCGCCGGAAAGTACAGCGGCCAAGCCGGCCGCGAGCGCCTGAAGCAATTCTGCCACGAGCGCGATCGCACGCTTTCCATGCTGCGTTATCTGCCCGAAGGAGCTCTCGGCCGCGCCGGACAACACGCTGAACTCGGCAAAATCACGATCAGTGATTTGCTTCACGAGTGGGCGTTCCACGATCTGGGCCACATCAAGCAGATTTCGGAGCTGTATCGCGCCGCGGCCTACTATCCGCGCATGGGCGCTTTTAAGAACTATTACACCGTAAACCCATAAGTTTCGCAGAACAGCCCGCGCCATGACCGGACCGCAAAGCGCCGCAAACGAAGCTCGCGAGCTGACTCTTTACACCCGCCCGGGATGCCATTTATGCGAAGAAATGAAGGCCAAAATCGGCCCGCTCGCCGCTCGCTATCATTTCGCGGTTCGTGAACGAAATATCGATGAAGACGCAGCGCTCTTCGAGCGCTTCCATCAGGAAATCCCGGTGCTCTTTCTCGGAGAAAGAAAGATCGCGAAGTATTTTCTCGATCTTGCGCAGTTTGAAAAGCAGCTGGCCGAAGCCGCGGGCAGCTAGCGTTCCAGCGCCGTTGCGCGCGGTTTGAGCACGCTCTGCGGCACGTCCGTATCCGGGTCGTCGCCCTTCCGCCCTTTCACCCGGTCGTACGCGGTCACGCGGCAGGTAGAGCCCAGCGCTTCGTTGTAATAGGTAGGCACATCGAGCGCCGACCGCAACTCTTCATTAAACTTGCGAAGGCAGCCGAGCTGGCTCGCCAGCGCCGGAATCCTCCGGCCATCATCGAACAGCAGAAATTTCTGATAGCCGGCATCCCACAGTCGCGTGAATTGACCGTTCACGAGCACCGAAGGAAGAATCGTCATCGTGTAGTAGCCGTCCGGCGTTCGGCGAAATTCCGCCGCGCATCCATATTTCTCCGCCCGCGCCACACCGCCGGTGCTTCCTACAGCGAAGCCGAATTGCGCCAGCTTCTCTACGATCAGCGTCGCTTCAAATTTCTGCCGGATATTCCACATGCCGCTTCAAGAGTAGGCAATCGCGTCAGCCGTGTCAAAGCCGCGGATTGCTCCTCGCGTGAGGGGCGCAGCGCTCCGCGCCCAAGCCCTTTCGCCCGATAGAGTTACACCAGCCGTCTCTGTTAGAATTGGCTCTGGCCGGTTTGCATATCCGCGCGGTGCTTCTGCATCGAATGCTACGAACGGCGCAGCACCTCTCAGAGAGCCTGAATTGAGTCGCGAACGAAACGCACTTTTGGAACAGGTCCAGTCATCGGGCGTGATCCGTCCAGACTCCGTCCTCGATCGCGTGGGTAACACGCCGCTTTTGCGCCTCGCGCGCATCGGCCGCGAATTCGAAAACGTCGAAATTTTCGCCAAAGCCGAGTGGTTCAATCCCGGCGGTTCAGTGAAAGACCGCGCGGCGCTCAACATGATTCGCGAAGGCGAACGCACCGGTGCGTTGCGCCACGGCAAGACCATTCTCGACGCCACCAGCGGCAACACTGGCATCGCGTACGCGATGGTCGCAGCCGCGCGTGGTTATCCGGTGACTCTCTGCATGCCCGAGAATGCCTCTCCAGAACGGAAGCGAATCCTCGAATCCTACGGCGCGCAGCTAGTCCCGACCCCCGGTGATCGTGGCAGCGATGGCGCCATTTTGAAGGCTCGCGAACTTTTCGCCGCTGACCCCGAGAAATATTTTTACGCCGATCAGTACGGCAACGATGCAAATTGGCGCGCGCATTACGACAGCACCGGAATTGAAATCTGGGAGCGGACCCGCGGCCGCTTGACGCATTTTTGCGCTGGGCTTGGCACCAGCGGCACGTTTGTGGGCGTGAGCCGCCGCCTGAAGGAACTGAATCCGCAAATTCGCTGCATCAGCTTTCAACCCGATGCGAATTTCCACGGCCTCGAAGGCTGGAAACACATGGCGTCGGCCATCGTTCCCGGAATCTACGACCCGAGTCTCGCCGACAGCAATTTCGAGGTGCGCACGGAGGATGCCTATCGCATGGCCAAGCGGCTGGCGCGCGAAGAGGGACTTTTCGTCAGCCCCAGTTCCGCTGCGGCGCTCGTCGGTACGCTCCAGGTTGCCGCAACCTTACCGCCTGACGAGCATGCGATTCTGGTGACGATTTTCGCGGATTCCGGCGAAAAATATTTGAGCGAACGCTTCTGGGATGAAGCCTGAGGATGAATCCGCAGCTTTCGCCCGTTTTCAATGAGCATCCGGTGAGTGCTCCGCTACGATGATGGAAACTCTACATCTCGATGAAAAGCTGGCCGCGCAAATTCAGTCGCACGGCGCGGAAACCTATCCGCACGAATGCTGCGGCGCGCTGCTCGGCACGGATGCGGAAGCAGGCCGCGAAGTACGCGCGCTCTTCCGGCTAATTAACCGGCGCGACGATTCGCCGCGCAACCGCTTTTCAATTACCGGCGCCGATTTTCAGGAAGCCGAGCGCGCCGCGCGTGGTGCCGGTCTCGAAGTGATCGGCTGGTATCATTCACATCCCGATCATCCGGCGCTCCCGAGCGAATACGATCGCGAGCACGCCTGGCCGTGGTACAGCTATGTGATCGTGAGCATCATGAAGGGCGAACCGCATGCACTCGCGTCGTGGCGGCTTTCGGACGACCGCATGCGTTTCGAGCCGGAAAAGATATCCGCTGAGGCGGCCGCTTCGCGAACCGCCGCAGCGCAAAACATCTAGCCGTTCAGTACCGGAGGAACGATCCATCATGGCAGTGAAAGTAATGATACCCACGCCGTTGCGGCCGTTTGCGGGCCGCAATGAAGCGATCGACGTTGACGCCAAAACCGTCGGAGACGCTCTTGGCGGGCTCACCAGCCGCTTCGGCGAACTTCGCAAGCATCTTTACACCGATGAGGGCAAGATCCGCAGCTTCGTCAACGTCTATCTGAATGACGAGGACATCCGCTATCTGCAGAAGGAAAAGACGCCAACGAAAGACGGCGACACCATCAGTATCGTCCCCTCCATCGCGGGCGGATCGCCGGCTGGTACGGAAGTCGCTCCTCCGCCGCAGCTTTCCAAGGAAGAAATTCTCCGCTACAGCCGCCATTTGATCATGCCGGAAGTGGGCATGGATGGTCAGCTCAAGCTCAAGCAGTCGCGCGTCCTGATGATCGGCGCGGGCGGCCTGGGCGCTCCGCTCGGCCTCTATCTGGCGGCCGCGGGCGTCGGCCATCTGGGGATCGTCGATTTCGACGTAGTCGATTTCACCAATCTCCAGCGGCAGGTCACCTTTTCCACGCAGGACGTCGGCAAGTCCAAGCTCGAAGCAGCAAAATCCCGCCTGGCAGGCTTGAATCCTGCCATCGACATTCGTACCTATGAAACACGCCTAACGAGCGATAACGCCCTTGAGATTTTTCGCGATTACGACATTGTGGTCGATGGCACCGACAACTTCCCCACTCGCTACCTTGTGAACGATGCGTGCGTCCTTACCGGCAAGCAAAACGTCTACGGCTCGATCTTTCGTTTCGAGGGCCAGGTCAGCATCTTCGGCGCGCCGGACGGCCCCTGCTACCGCTGCCTCTACCCGGAACCACCTCCGCCGGGCCTCGTCCCATCGTGCGCGGAAGGCGGCGTCCTAGGCGTGCTCCCCGGGATCGTCGGCGCGGTGCAGGCGATCGAAGCCATCAAGCTGATTCTCGGCACGGGCGAACCGCTGGTCGGACGGCTGTTGCTCTTTGACGCGCTCGCCATGCGCTTCCGCGAACTGAAGCTCAAGAAGAACCCGGCCTGCCCCGTCTGCGGCACCAATCGCACCATCACAAAACTCATCGATTACGAGCAGTTCTGCGGCATTCGCGGCGAAGAAGCTCCTTCGACCGTAACGAATATTCCCGAAATGACTCCGCGTGAGCTGAAGTCCCGCCTCGATCGCGGCGATGACCTATTCGTGCTCGACGTTCGCGAGCCGCACGAATACAAAATCTGCAATTTGAACGGCTACCTGATTCCGCTCGGTGAACTTCCGAAGCGCGTCAGCGAGCTCGATACCTCCCGCGAGATCGTCGCGCACTGCCGTAGTGGAAAGCGTTCGGCGGACGCGGTGGATTTCCTCAAGAAGGCCGGCTTCCGAAAAATTTGGAACCTCAAGGGCGGTATCCTCGCCTGGTCGGACGAAGTTGATCCGTCCGTTCCGAAATACTGAGCGACCCCATCGCCATGCCAACCAAAATTACCGTCCGCACCAACGGTTCAATCCACGTCGAAGGCGATTTCGAGATTTTCGACCCGCAGGGAAACAAATTCGGCCTCGGAGGCCGGTCGGCAGTCACTCTCTGCCGTTGCGGTCAGTCCGGCAATAAGCCCTTCTGCGACGGCAAACACAAAGAGTGCGGATTTCAGCATGAGGTAATCGCGCGGGACCTGCCTCCACCCGCGCCTAAACCCGCTGCCTGAAATCGCCGCCGCAGTAATCGTCGAATAACGTCATCGCCACGCAAGTACCGTAATATCTGTATATTCCGGGACGGAAGAGAGAGTCCCAATCCGTCACTGTTTTACTCGCCGTCCTGTTTCTCTCCCTTCCGTAGTGGAAGTTCCAAAACAATATGATCGGCCAACCATCACAAAACACAGGCTTTAATCTGGCTCCCGTGTAGTGCCTGTTCGGCTCTGCGCTTGCACCTAAATGGGGCAATCTGTGCCGTATCGGTGCGCACGGACGCTGAGGGGACCGTGGTAGCTGTTCGCAAGTTCGCTCAATTCATCTTCCGCTTTCGCTGGTCGCTGGTCGCCGCCAGCGCGGCGGGCGCGCTCGCGCTCATCGTTCAGCTGCGCAACCTGCATCTCTCGTTTGAAGCTCCGTCTTACGCAACCGTCACGCTGTTTGGAAGCATGCTCATTCTCACGTTCGCGGCGAATGCGATCGTGCGCTTCCGAGGTACGCACGATCGCATCTCGCTGATCCTGGCGCTGGGTTTCGCCCTCGCCGGGCTCATCGAAACGGGAGGCAGTTTCGAATTCTTCACCAAGGCGTCCAGCGAGCCGCTTTCCACCACCGTCCCGCTCTCCTGGATGGTCAGCCGCACTGTATTGGCCATTCTGCTCATCGTTGCTCTTGTAGTGGAACGCCGCTTGCCGAAGTCGCGCGACACGGGTCGCGAAATCGCCGCGTCATTTTTCATGGTGGCCGCCGCGGGCTATCTCACCAGCGCCGCGTATCTGATTTCGCCCGGGCAGATCTCCATGCATCCACGCTGGCCGCTCTCGCGGCCCTGGGACCTTCTCCCCGCCGCGATCTTTGCGGCCGCTGCAATCGGTTTTCGCACGCGCTTGCGTATTGCATCCTCCGCATTCGACAAATCCCTCTACTGGATGGCGTGGCTCGGCGTCGCCGCGCACGTCGTTGCCACTCAATCGGAAAACCTTGTTGACGCCCCCAGCATGCTCGCCCAAGGGCTCAAAGTCGCGGGTTATGGAGTCGTCCTCGGCGGCGCGCTGATCGATAACGCGCGGCTCTTCGACAAAGTCCGCACCATGGCCGTCAGCGATTCGCTCACCGGCCTGGCGAACTACCGCACGCTGATCGAATCGCTAGGCAACGAAGTCGAGCGTTCGCAACGCACCGGCCGCCCATTCTCCGTTTTGCTCCTCGATCTTGACCGGCTCAAGAGTGTGAACGATCAGTACGGCCACCTTGTCGGCACCCGTGCAATCATGCGCACCGCGCATGTCATCAAGCTCCACTCGCGCGTGACGGACACCGCGGCAAGATACGGCGGCGATGAATTCGCCCTCGTCCTGCCCGAAGCCGGAGCGCAAATGGCCGAACGCGTCGCGAAGCGCATTCGCGAACGTCTTGCCAGCGAGCTCGAAACTCCGCGCCTCACAGTCAGCGTCGGCGTAGCTGTGTATCCAGCCGATGGCGACACGGTGGAGAAACTGCTCGGCGCGGCCGATGAAGATTTGTACAGAATGAAGGGCAGCTTGGGAAATTCTCAGGCGCTGGCGCGAAAAGCCGTCGGCGTGTAAGGCGTCGTGGGATGGGAGGCGACAGGGGGAATGATGCAGGAGACCTATGTCTTCGAGCGAGCGGAGAAGCGGGTACCGATATCCGTGGCCGTCAGGCTTTCCGGCTATGAGCGGTCGCCAAACGTCGAAATGACGTTTACGGAAAATGTCAGCTCGCGCGGCGCACGCGTGTTCTCCAAGCGGCGCTGGCGTCCTGATGCCAAGGTGCAGGTCGTTTCCCTGCCCGGAAATTTTCAAGCGAGATCCCGCGTCGCGTATTGCCAGCCGATGGAGGAAGGCTACGCGATCGGAGTGGAATTCCTGGAGCCGCAAGGCCAGTGGGTGGTCCCGCTGGCGGCGTCTCCGGAACGAACGATAAACGGTTAAAGGAGGAGGAGGAGGAACGAACAAATCGAAAGTTGGCGTAGCATTTATTGACGCCGCACGAAGCCCGGGAAGGCGCGTGCGGCGTTTGTTTTTCTGTCGCGTGCTTCCTCAGTGCAAGACGTTCTCGTATGCCTGAATAGTGTTTTCCACCATTTTGTCTGCCGAAAAATTGTCGCGAATATGTTCTCGCGCGTGCGCTCCAAGCCGCTGGCGCAGCTCTGCATTTTGCGCCATGCGAGCCATCTCGGCGGCAATCGCAGGCGCCGAAGCTTCCTTGGCCAGCAGACCTGACACGCCGGCATCCACGTACTCTGGCACGCCGCCCGTCGCTATTCCGATCACGGGCAGCCCGTAAGCCATCGCGGTCAGCATTGACGTCCCCAGCGGCTCGGCAAGTGACGGAAAGACGAAGACGTCCGTCGCTGCGTAGACCTCCGAAATTTTCTCGACCATCCCCGCAAAAATCACTCGGTCCCGTACCGCGAGCCCGACCGCCAATGTCTCCAGCCTCCTGCGTTCCGGACCATCGCCAGCGAGCAATAATTTGTATTGAGGATTGCCGCGCGCTGTTTCCGCGAACGCGCGCAGCAAATGCGCATGACCCTTTTCCGGCAAAAGATATCCGACCGAGCCGAATACGAAGTCACCCGCGCGCAGGCGGAATCTCTCTCGCGCCTCGAACCGCTGCGCGTCTGTGATGGGCACCGGGATCTCCACTCCTTCGGGCACCAGCGTGATTCGGTCCCTCGAAATGCCCGATGCCGCGACGCTCTCCGCCACAAACTTCGATATCGCGAAAATTCTGTCCGCGGCCAGATACCGCCGCCGCCCAATCCATCCTCGTCCGATCGGATACGCGACCCTTCGCGAGAATACGAGCTTCGATTTGCGGTGTGCTTGCCCCAGCCACGCTGCGGTCAGCGCGTGCGGTTCATTGGTGTGCACGATATCGGCGCAAGTCTCCGCAAATAATCTTCGAATCGCCCGCGAAGCATGCCAGCGCCGCCGGTGGGCGCTCACCGTCATCACGCCGATGCCGGATTCTTGCGCGCGCCGTGCCAACTCTCCCGAACGTGCGGCCACCAGCGCCAATTCATGTCCGCGCGCAATCAGCCCTCGCACGGTCAACAGCGCCTGGCTCTGCCCGCCGCGCCACTGCGTTTCCAGATCGACGTAGAGAATTTTCAAGGCGCGCCATCTCGCGCGGCGCTCGCCGCCTGCGAGCCCGGATCCGGCAACGATTCACCCCGCGCCAGCCGCGCCAGCTTTTCGTACTTCAGTCGCGTGTAGCGCGCGCTGAGTCGGGCAATCTGCCACCCGCGCGCGCCATCCAAGAAACCGGCTTGCAACACGATGCGCCGGAAAAATGTCCACGCAGGAGCAAACGCCAGCGCGGCGCCCGATCGCCGCTTGCCGGCCGCGAAAAGTTCCTGCGCTGCGGCGGAGCTGTACACCTCCACCGTCGTTTCGTGCTGCGCAGTCGTCTCAAAAGCGTGGTGCAGTAAATCTCCTTGCAGACGGCCGATTCTGCCGCTGGTGCGAAACGAATCGTGCGCCGCTCCTTCAAATCTCCCGCTGCCTCTGCGATACAAGCGCACCTTCCGGTCCGGATACCATCCGGAATGCCGGATCCATTTGCCCAAATATTTCGCGCACCTCGAGAATTCGTATGCATCGAATTCCGGCTCACGTGCCTTCCATCCCCGCAACGACGCCTGCAGCTCGCCACTCAGTTCTTCATCCGCATCCAGCGCCAGAATCCACTCGCAAGTTGCCTGTTCCCCCGCAAAGTTCCGCTGGTCCGCAAACCCGCTCCAGACCCGCGCGTAAATCCGCGCGCCGGCATCGGTAGCAGTTTGCAGAGTGCGATCCGTGCTTCCCGAATCGGCCACGATCAGCTCATCCGCCAGGTCTTTGACCGACGCGAGCGCGAGCGGAAGGTTCCGCTCCTCATTTTTCGTGATGAAAGTGACCGCGAGGCGGTTCATCGGATCGGGCATTCATGCGCCGGCGCGAATGGCGCTTGGCCGGCTCGTTCCCGCAGATTATTGCAGAACGCCGAGATTTGAGGGTATCGGAGGCGTCGGCGTTTCCTTGATCGTGCCAAATTGCGCTTCGTATCGCGAAATATTCTCGCCCAGCGCCCGCCACATGCGCTTCGCGTGCGCCGGCGTCACGATCACGCTCGACACCAGTTTTCCCTGCGGCGCGCCGCCCGCTACGTTCGGAAAAATATACAGAAAACTGAACGTGAACTCCTCCGGGCTGTGGTGAATCATCGCCAGATTGCTGTAGACGCCGAGCATTTCCTTCTCGTCGGCTTTGATTTGCACCTGCTGTTGCTGCGGCTGCGCTGGTTCGCTCATTCGTTTCCTCGCA
>DASTCZ010000176.1:0-4418 GCA_035710585.1 Candidatus Acidiferrales bacterium
GTCGCGGCGCCGGCTTTCAGGCAGATCTCGGCGTTTCTACCTCGCAGCGGAGGCTTGCAAGAAAGCGTGAAGGAGTGCGCGTTGGTCCGGCCGTCGCGGCGCGGCTCGATACCGAGGATGAATTCCGAATCGAGGAATGTTTCGCCGCGATTATTGAGCAGCATCGAATTGATTCCGTAACGGAACGGAAAGCCCATTCCTCCGCTGACAAACACATCGTCGAAGCCATCGGCGTTGATGTCGCCTATGCTGAAGCCCCAAGGCCAATACGTTTCCGCGCCCATGCGATCGGAGACTTCCTCGAATTTTCCGCCGCCGAGATTGTGATACAGCGCGTTGCCCCAGATGCTGGTGCCGTGCGTCATCAGGAATTCCTGCGGAAACTTGATGTCTGACTTCAACTTTTCCTTGTCGGGGCCGACTTCCTGGCTCATGTCCGAGTGCATGTCTGTGATCATCAGGTCCATGCGGCCGGAGTTTTCGTAATCGAAGAATTTCACGCCCATGCTGCCCCACGGCGTCTTCGGAAAATATTGCGCGGTCTTATCGACGAATTTCTTTCCGGCTTCGTTTTCGAAATAGTGGTCGTCGCCCTGCATGTTGAGCAGGTAAACGTCGGGCCAGCCATCGCCGTTGAAATCGGTAAACGTAGCGTCGCCATTCCACATTTGCGCGGTCAAGCCGACTTCGGAGGTCACGTCCTTGAATTTATTGTTGCCGAGGTTTTTGTAGAGAACGGAGTGTTCGTAGCGTTCGGGATACATCTGGCCGTAGAACCCGTCAGGAAGCCCGACGTAGGAACCATCGGGATTTTTTTCGTCCGTGGTGAATTTCCCGACGTTGCAGATCAGGAGGTCGACAAGGCCGTCGCGGTCATAATCGAAAAACATCGCGCCGACGGAGTGCGCATTGACGTTGATACCGGCGGACTTGGTGATGTCGGTGAAATGGCCCTTGCCATCGTTGTGGAACAGGTGTACGCCGCCGCGCACCGTCGTGATGACCAGGTCTTCGGCGCCGTCGTTATCGATATCCGCAAACGCCGCGCCGACGCTGACGAGTCCTTTGAGCGCGATGCCGGCTTCATCGGTGATGTTTCGGAATTTTCCGCCACCGAGATTTTTCCAGAGCTCGTTGCCACCGATTTGATTGAGAAAGAGAATGTCGTAAAGGCCGTCGCCATCGACGTCCGCGACCGCGACGGCGCTGCCGTGATCGTAGTGAACGGCTTTGTAATTCTGGAGAGAATCGATCACCGCGTGATATTTGAATGTGATGCCGCTCTCCTTCAGCCGGTCGGTGAAATGAAAATCGTGGAAAACCTTGAACTGGTCTACCGTCTTCAGTTGCGCTTCGCGGCGGGATTCGAGCGTGCTCGCGCCGATATCCGGATCGGGATATTTCAGCGTGACGGTCTTGCCCGTTTGCGCGTCGGGACCGATCGCCAGCGCGCCGAGCAACGAAAATGAGAACGCGACGAATCTCACGAAGCGGAAGATCTTCACAGGACTCTCTGCGAACGATTCAAGGGTTTCTGGACTCGCAACGGCAGATAATGTATACCAATGCCGGAAAAATGTAAGCGCTTTCTATTGGAGAAAATAATGCATTCCCGCCATACGATTTCCCGCCGCACCTTCGTCGCCGGCGCCGCCGCGCTCGCGGGCGGCTCACTGCTGCCGCACGCTGCGACCGCGTTTGACGCGCCGCAAGATCCGGTCTTGAACTCGCAACATCCGAATCCGCAATCCACAAGCCGCGAACGCGTTTCGTGGGCCGCGCTTCCCTTTCCAATGAAGCAAGTGAAATTGCTGCCGGGGCCGTGCCAATCGGCTTCGGAAATTAATCGCAAGTATCTGAATTCGCTCGGGACGGATCGGATGGCGCACACGTTTCGGCTGACATCCGGAATTTCTTCTTCGGCGGAGCCATTTGGCGGTTGGGAGAAGCCGGACGTCGAACTTCGCGGACATTTTTGCGGCGGACATTATTTATCGGCGGTCGCGCTGGCTTACGCATCTACAGGCGACGACGACCTGAAGAAGAAGGGCGATGCGCTCGTCACGATAATGGCGCAGTGCCAGGACGCGAACAAAAACGGGTACTTGAGCGCGTTTCCCGTGGAATTCTTTGACCGGTTGCGCGATCGAATTCCGGTGTGGGCGCCGTTTTACACGATTCACAAGATCATGGCCGGGCTTCTGGATATGTACACGTTGGCCGGGAACCAGCAGGCGCTTGATGTGTGCCAGAAGATGGCGCGGTGGGTGGATGGCTACACCGGGCCGCTTGCGTACGAGCACATGCAGCGCGTGCTCGAAACCGAGTACGGCGGGATGGGCGAAGTTCTGTCCAACCTCACTGCAGTCACGGGAAATTTTTCGTACATCGGCACGGCGCGGCGCTTCGAGAAAAAATCGTTCTTCGATCCGCTCGCGGCGCATCGCGACGAGCTGCGCGGGCTGCACGTCAATACGCACATTCCGCAAGTGATCGCCGCGGCGCGCGAATACGAACTGACCGGCGACACGCGCTATCGCGACATCGCCGAATATTTCTGGGAGGAAATCCTCGAGGAGCGCTCCTACTGCAATGGCGGCACGAGCAACGGCGAGCGCTGGCTGACCGATCCGGGCAAACTCTCGACGCAACTCGGCAGCAGCACGACCGAAGACTGCTGCGCATACAACATGATGAAGCTCACGCGGCACCTTTTCGGCTGGTCGCCCGAAGCGCGCCACATGGACTATTACGAGCGCGTGCTTTTCAATCATCGGCTGGGCAGCATCGATCCGGAGACCGGCACGACGATGTATTACTATCCGCTGGGCACGAACTCGATGAAATCGTACGGCACGCCGACGGAATCGTTTTGGTGCTGCAACGGCACGGGCGTGGAAGAATTTGCCAAGCTGACGGACACGATTTATTTCCACGACGCGAATTCGGTGTACGTCAATCTCTTCATCTCGTCCGAGCTTTCCTGGCCGGAAAAATCGCTGAAGCTGCGCCAGGAGACAAATTTCCCGCAGCAACAAGGGACCAAGCTGACGGTGACCGCAGAAAAACCGGCGGACGTCGCCATTCAGCTGCGAATTCCGTATTGGACGCAGGGCGGCTCCGTGAAAGTGAACGGCCGTGCGCTTCCCGCGTTCGCCAGCCCGAGCAGCTATCTCGTGCTGCGCGGTCCGTGGAAGACCGGCGACACGATCGAGCTCAGCCTGCCGATGGGAGTGCATTCGTGGGCGATGCCCGATGACGAAACGATTCAGGCGCCGATGTACGGGCCGATGGTGCTCGCGGTGCGGCGAAATGAGGAAGCGCCGAAGGAGCGCTGGTACGGCCTGATCAATTCCGGCGAGCGGCGCGCGCCGGGCACGCCTCCGCCACCGATGCCTGCGGCCGACGGAAAATTGGAAGACGCTGCAAGCTGGATCGAACCGGCGGGAACGCAATCGATGCAGTTCAAGGCGGGGCTGAAGGGATCAGAGGCGACGCTCGTGCCGATCGATCAGATCGTTCACGAGCGGTACGATGTCTATTGGAAATTAACGCCGCCTCCGCCGCCGGCGCCTGCGCGCGGCTAGCGCGTTTTTATTAGTGATTCGACACCTTTAGATTTGCGAGGAGTCCCGATGCGGCACGCACTTGAATCTGTTGCGAGAATCTCCAGCTACGCCTTGGCATTGGCGCTTGCGATTTTGTTCGCGGTTTCACTTGGCGCGCAATCCGATGTCACCGGCTTCTGGGTGTTTCGGGTTCCGACGGGCGATGGCAATTTCCGCGAATCGTTTTTCGATCTCAAGCAAGATGGCGCGACGGTCACGGGAAAATCGATCCAGGGCACGCGCGAGCTTCCCATTTCCGGCGGTACGTTTGCCGACGGCAAACTGCATTTCGTCGTGACGGTCACGTTCGGCAATCCGCCGCAGACGCGCGAAGTCACGTACGACGGCACGTTCGCGGGCGACAAATTCAATCTCACTTCCGCGGCGGCGAACCGGCCGCCCGCCACCGGCACGCTCGAGCACAGCAAACCCGAAGCAGCGCAACCTCCCGCGCGACTGCCGCTCGCCGAACTGCACGATGTGCCCGACAACGGCCTCGCGCGCACACCGCCCATGGGCTGGAACAGCTGGAACAAATTTGCTGGCCGGGTGGATGACGCCACGATTCGCACCATCGCCGACGCGATGGTCGCAAGCGGAATGAAAGATGCCGGCTACGTCTACGTGAATATCGACGACACGTGGGAAGGGCCGCGCGATGCGCAGGGCAACATCACCGGCAATCTGAAATTTCCCAACATGAAGGCGCTCGCGGATTACGTGCACTCGAAAGGACTGAAGATCGGCATCTACTCTTCGCCGGGACCGAAAACGTGCGCGGGGTACGAAGCAACGTACGGCCACGAGCAG
>DASTCZ010000177.1:0-2363 GCA_035710585.1 Candidatus Acidiferrales bacterium
CGCTGCTCGCATCTTCAGAGTCGGCCTTCGCGCAAGGTTGCTCGCAATGCCTAACCTATGCGAGCGCCGCCGGAAAAAAGGCGCAGGCCTCTCTCGATCTCGGCATCGGCGTTCTGCTCATTCCCACACTTTTTCTGTTTAGTGGAATTTTGCTGCTCTTCGTTTGGCGCGCCCGCGCCGCCAGCGCTGCTATGGAATCCGCTGCCGATGTGTCAGCCGACCGGAAGCTGCCAGCTTCCGCACCGTTGCTTGTCCGCCGACAAGAAACTTAGATTCGACCTCGCACTCGCGTTCAACAGACCCTGCCACCTACCGCCTTCCTCTGTTAACATTTATGTACCGGAAGGTTTTCAATGAGGATCACTCTCAACAAGGAGTCCGAGAAATTCGTATCGGACCAGGTAAGTAGCGGCCGGTATCGTTCCGCCGACGATGTAGTCCAGCATGGTCTGGCACTCTTGCAGGAACGCGAAAAGGATTCTCCGTCGCCTCCCTCCAATGGCGATGTGAACTTACTGGAGAATGTGCAGAGGCTCGCGAATGGCGTTTCCGAAAAGGATTGGGATTCCATTCCCAGCGACCTCGCCAAGAACGTCGACCACTATCTATACGGTACCCGAAAGAATCCGTAATGGATCGTGTTTTTGCGGACACTTCATACTGGATCGCAATCCTCAATCCGCGGGACGAACTTCATTCCCGGGCGGTTTCGCTCGCACAGGCACTAGGGACAGTCGAGGTCGTCACGAGTGATTTGGTGCTCGTGGAATTCCTGAATAGCTTCAGCAGTGGGGGCACGCGCCTTCGGGAAGCGGCTGCCGGCGTCGTTGTTTCCGCGCGCTCTTCGTCACAGATTCAGACTGTGTCCTGTACCGATAATTTGCTATGGCGCGCTCTCGAAAGCTATCGCCTTGCGCGTGACAAAAACTGGAGCTTCACTGATTGCGCCAGCTTCGTGATTATGCGCGAGTATGGACTCACGTCAGCATTGACGCACGACCGCCATTTCGAACAGGCTGGATTCCAAGCGCTTCTGCGCTAAGGCATGACACTAAGCTACACAGCGACTCTTAGTTCTTCCGCCACGCGCGCGATCTGATCTTCTCTCAATTCCGGAAACATCGGCAGCGATAGCGCCTCTTCGCTCGCCCGCTCTGCGTTCGGAAAATCTCCGCGCTTGTGCCCCATGCCCAAAAACACCGGCTGCAAATGCAGCGGCACGGGGTAATAGACGCCCGTCGCTATCCCCGCTTCCGCCAATTTCTGCCGCACCAGATCGCGCCGCGCCGCGCCGCCCTCCACGCGAATCGTGTAGAGGTGGTAGACGTGCTCGCAGTGCTCCTGCACCGTCGGCGTCGCGATTCCCGGCAATCCCCGCAGCAACTCGTCGTATTTCGCCGCATGTTGCTGCCGCAGCAGCGTCCAATCATCCAGATGCCGTAGCTTCACGCGCAGCACCGCCGCCTGAATCTCGTCGAGCCGGCTGTTCCAGCCCGCTTCCGCGCAGATGTAACGCGCCGATTGCCCGTGGTCGCGCAGCTGTTTCAGGTGCGCGCCGAATTTCTCGTAATTCGTCACCACCATGCCGCCATCGCCATACGCGCCGAGGTTCTTCGTCGGATAAAAACTGATGCATCCGCACAGCCCGAAGGAACCTGTTCGCCGCTCCCCATAACGCGCGCCGATCGCCTGCGCGTTGTCTTCGATTACCGTTAATCCAAACCGTGAAGCGTGCTCCCCAATGCCATACATCTCCGCCGGCAGTCCGTACAAATGAACCGGAATCACCGCCTTCGTCTTTTTCGTGCTCCGCCGCTCGATCTCTTCGGGATCCAAATTGAATGTGTCCGGCAAAATATCCGCGAACACAGGCTTCGCGCTCAGCCGCACCACCGCCGTCGCAGTCGCCACGAAAGTGAACGCCGGAATGATCACCTCGTCGCCCGGGCCCACGCCCGCCGCCGCAAGCGCAATCGTCAAGGCGTCGGTGCCGTTCGCCAGCGCGATTCCGTGCTGCGCATCGCAATAGGCCGCCAGCTCGCGCTCCAGCGTCTCACCCTGCGGCCCGAGCACGAATTGCTGCGATTCACACACCTCGTCAATTGCCGCGCGAATCTCTCCGCGCACCGCGGCATGCTGAGCCTTCAAATCCAGCAGAGGTATCGCGTGCTTCGTCGCAGCGGAACTGTGCGCCATCAGTGTGCGGTTCGCGCCGCAGCGCGAACCCTCGCGGAAACTATCTCACACTTGCCGCGCTCTTCGCAGCATCGGACGAATCCGCGAATCTCATTCCCGCATTTCGCGTCGCGCGCGTGGACCCCATCCGCGCCCTCCGCGCGGAATAGCGCCGCGGCGCGGGGACT
>DASTCZ010000178.1:0-8849 GCA_035710585.1 Candidatus Acidiferrales bacterium
CAATCCGCTCGCACTACTTTTGCCGGGCGGAGTGCAGCCGGACCTTTTCACTCCGACGCTGATTTCGTATTCGTTCAAAATCCAGCGCGAGATTTCGACGAACACCACGATTAGCCTGGGCTACGTAGGAAATCACGGCTATCACGAAATCATCGGCGCGGACGCGAACGCGCCGGTGCCGGTCGTGTGCCCTGCTGCTCCTTGCCCTGCGACCTTTCCCACGACCATCAATCCTCTGACCGCACAGCCCGTGTTCGGCGCGCTTGCAGGCCAGCCCGTACCCTCCGGAACATTTTTCAATCCGACCCCTGCGAAACCAAATACCGCGCTCGCGAACACGTGGACGTGGTTTTCAGAAGGAACCAGCTCATATAACGCGCTGCAACTCGACGTAAACCACCGCTTCAGCGGCGGGCTCACGATTCGCGGCGTTTACACGTGGTCGAAAGCATTGGACGACGGCGACTCGCTGAACGCCACAGCCGCGCAAAATGCCGTGGCGCTGCTCTCGAATCCTTACAACGCCGGCGCGGACAAAGGCTTGGCAACCTACGATGTGCGAAATCTCGCGGCGATCAACGCATCCTACGCGCTACCTGTCGGCCGCGATCGCCGGTACTTGGGTCATGTGAGCGGCGTCGCCAACGTCTTTGTCAGCGGATGGACGCTCAACTCGATCGTAAGCCTCCAATCCGGTTTTCCGTTCACGCCGCAGCTCAGCTACAACCCATCGAACAATGGCGATTCGCGAAACCCGGTGCGTCCGTTCGTGAACCCCGCATTCACCGGACCTGTCGTGCTCGGCAATCCAAACGAGTGGTTCAATCCGAATGCATTTATCGCACCGCCGAGCAACAGCGGCTTCTACGGAAATCTCGGACGCGATACATTTATCGGCCCCGGGCTCGCGACGTGGGATCTTTCGTTCCTGAAAGACACGCGCATTGCCGAACGGCTCAATCTCCAGTTCCGTGCGGAAATTTTCAACCTTCTCAATCGCGCGAATTTCAACACTCCCAGCCTGATCGTCGCCGTGCTGCAGGCGCCGCCGAACCCGACTTTTCCGGAGCCATCGCCCACGGCTGGGCAAGTGACGAGCACCGCGACTTCATCGCGTCAGATTCAATTTGGGTTGAAATTGATTTTCTGAGGAAGGCTGCGGAGTTCCCGATTACGGGCGAACGAGCATTACTGACGTCGCCTTGATCAGCGCAGCTGCTGTCTCGCCTTTTTTGAGCCGCAATTCGCGTGCCGCGTCGGCGGTAATCAAGGAAGTGATCTGCTGCCCGCCAATGGACAGCCGCACCTGCGCGATGAATCCATCCACCTTCACGTCCACGATTCTGCCAATTAGCCGATTCCGGCCGCTGACGCTTCGAAAATCTTCGCGTCGCCGTTCCACGCCACGTTTTCCCCCGGCGCGATACAGAAATCTATCGATCTCTTGCTCCGAGATGCGGTAGTGCCCGCCACCGGTCTTCACCGTGCCGATTTTTTTCTTGTAGATCCACTGCTTCAGCGCAGAGTAACTGAGCCCCAGAATCTGGGCGGCTTCGCGTGCGGTGAATAGCTTGATGCGTTTCATCGGAGATCGGCGAATGCGGATCGTATCACCGCGCCGGGCTCGAGAGCGCAACTGTGACTACGTTTGTTATGTGTAAGCTGAAAATTTTGGCGTTTGGTGCCCGGGGTGGGAGTCGAACCCACACGAGGTAAAATCCCCAGAGGATTTTAAGTCCACAGCGTCTGCCATTCCGCCACCCGGGCCCAGAAGGTGCGCAGACGCTTTAGTGTAGCGGAAAATCGTACAGGCGCTTAGCTAGCCGCGCGAATCGCGCACTCGCGCTTTCAGCTTCACGCGGCCGCCTTCCACTTCCACGGCAAATTCCACGTTCGCGGACGCGTTTTTGCCCCGGAGCTCCCGGGTTTTTTGGCCGAGAAATGTTTCGAATGCGTCGAGCGTGAGACTTTTTGTACTTTCGCCGGCGCGTTCTTTCGCGTCGCGGAACACTTCAAAAAGCTTGTGCGCTTTCTGCAGATCGCGAGCCGGATCGGCGATGGGATTGAAGTTGATGCGCGACACGACGCCTGATTTCGGTGACTCATGCCGCGTGTTTTCCTTCCGGTGCGCTTCGATCTCGCGCGCCGCGGCGCCATAGTGCCGCGCGACCGTACCCTCTTCGCGCTGCTTCGCGCGCTTGCGGAAGATCTCGCGGTATTTTGCGTAGGTCTGCGTCATCCCAGTAAAGCGGAAACGCTGCGCGGCATTGAGCCGCGAGCCCTTTTCCGTGTATCGCTTGACGGCCTGCTCGACGCGCCATTCGGTATCCGCGGGCGGGCGCGATCGGCCGCCGCCGAAAAACTGCTCGTATTCGATCTTCAGCTGCCGAATATCCTTTTCGAGCTGGTTCAGGTCTTCGTCGGCGGCGGAGATTGGAACGGTAATCGGCATTGCAGAGTTTTCCGTCAGCCAGCGTAGGCAGCGATCTCGCGCCGGGTCAATCCAACCGCGGTTTTTATTTGCCCAAAACCCCACTAGCGGCTTCGTTTCAACGCCCAGGGGTGTCCCGCTAGCGGGTTTGCGGCTCAGGGGACGCTATGTTGAAATACGCGCGATGCCGAATCGTGCGAAAGAGCGAGCGCGAGTGGGGAAAAACCAAGCTGGCCTCCAGCGGATTCCGTCGCTCGATGCGCTCCTCATTCGCCCGGAAATCGCTACGTTGAGCGCCCGCTTTTCGCGTGAGTTCGTCGTGCAGATCGGGCGCGACGTACTTGCTGATCTGCGCGCAGGACTTTCCGCGCGTGGAGAATCCGGCGATATGCCGGACGCGAATGCAATCGCCTCGAGGATGATTGCTGCGGTTGAACGTGCGGCGTCGCCCTCCTTGCAGCCCGTCATTAATGCGACGGGCGTCGTTCTGCACACAAATCTCGGGCGCGCGCCGATGGCGCTCGCTGCAGCCGAACGAATTCGCGCCACTGCAACGCTCTATTCCAACCTCGAGTTTGATCTCGCGTCGGGCGGACGCGGCAAGCGCGATGTTCACACTTCGCGGCTGATTGCGCGGCTGGTTGGCGCGGAATCGGCTCTTGTGGTGAATAACAACGCCGCGGCAGTTTACCTGGTGCTCGCGGCGCTCTCTCGCGGAGGCGAAGCGATAGTTTCGCGGGGCGAGCTGATCGAAATCGGCGATGGCTTCCGCATTCCGGACATTATGGCTGAAAGCGGCGCGATTCTCCGCGAGGTGGGCACCACGAATCGCACGCGGCTCGCTGACTACGAGCGCGCGCTCAACGAGCGGACACGATTGATCCTACGCGTGCACCGCTCGAATTTCCGCGTCGTGGGCTTCGCCGCGCAGCCCTTGCTGAAAGAACTCGCGGGCTTGGCAAGAAAGGCGAAGGTGCCGTTGTACGAAGATTTGGGCTCGGGATGTCTCGTCGATCTGCACGAATACGGAATCGATGAGCCGGTCGTGCATGAAAGCTTCCAGGCCGGCGCGGACATCGTGTCGTTCAGCGGCGACAAGCTTTTGGGCGGCCCGCAGGCGGGAATCATCGCGGGGGAAAGCGAACTCACTGCTCGAATCCGGCGCCATCCGATGTTCCGCGCGCTGCGCGTTGATAAGCTGACGATTGCTTCGTTGGAGGCGTCGCTGCTCGAATATTTGCGCGCGCCGCAAGGTGTGAGCGCGATTCCCACGATTCGCATGATTCAGGAGCCGGCAGCGGAAGTCGCGAGGCGTTGCGAGCGCGTGGTTCGCGCACTCAAGCAGAAGATGGAAATGGCAAAAATCGGCACGGGTTCGCCGGAAATCGAAATCATTGAATCGACGGCAATCGTGGGCGGGGGCTCGACGCCAGGCCAATCGATTCCATCCTATGCGATTGCCATTCGCGGAGCAGGAATTTCATCGGCGGATTTCGAGACCCGCCTGCGAGAAGGTCCGAAAGGAATTCCGATCGTCGCGCGCGTCGAAAAAAATCGCGTGATCCTCGACCTGCGCACGGTTTTTCCGGAACAGGAAACCGTCTTGATCGATTCTCTCGTCGCGGTGATGACGAGCTAAGTTTCTGCGCGCTTGCCCGCTGCGAGTTCGCGCCATCGGCGCACCAATCCGCTGCGTACCAGCCACGCGAGAGTCTCAATGTAGAAATTCCGCGAGAAGTGCTCCCATTTTTCGCGTGGCCAATCGCGCATGGAAACGTGCCGGACCAGAGCCTCGCGCTTATCTTCATAGAACTCAAACCGCGGTGGGCGATGGCTGAGCCATCGAATATATTCAAACGTCCAGCGCAGCGTGCCCTTTGCGTTTTCGATTTGTGCGCGGCGCAAATCGGAGCGTAAGGGCTCGACAAATGCCATTACGACGCATTCCGGCGGCGCCGCATGCAAATAGGAAAATCTCGGCGCGCTCGTTAGATATCCGGCGAAAAAACCAGTCGTGCCGGCGGGGTGCGAGCTCTTCAATTGAAATGAATATCCGCGCAGTCCGCCGCTGCTGATCTTCTTAGGCCGGAACCCTCGCAGGTAAGGCTCCGCCAAATCGCGAATCCATTCGATTGGCGGATCAGCAGATGCGCTCTTTGCTTTTGGAATCTTTAGCGTCCTTCAAACGGATAGCGGTCGCCCGCTTGCACCGCAGCAGCGACGCGCCGGCGCGCCGCAATCGTATCGAGAGGTTGGCGCTTCGTGAATCGCTTCAGCACCGCAAGCTGCGTCATCAGCATGTCGCCTTCATGCACGGCGGCCAGCGCGCGCCGTGCGTCGTGTTCGATTCGTTCGCCAGCGTCGTGAATGTAAACCCGCGCTGCGTCAATCATGACCGCAGCTTTGCTTTCTCCTTGTGCAGCGGCCGCCTTTTGCGCGCGCAACAGCGAAGACTCCATCGCGTAAATTTCCATCACGATGTTTGAGAGCGCGCCGACAAGTTCCTGTTCATCGGCCAACTTTTCCCGGAATTTCTGCACCGCGCCGCCGGCGGCTTGCAGAAATGCTTTCTTTGCGGCTGCAACGGCTCTCGCTTCTTCAGCGAGCGGGCCTTCCGCGCTTTCCGAGGCGCCCGCACCGGATAAAACCTCGCCGGCCAGCTTCATCGCCGCGGGAATCAGCGGCAACGCGCCCGACATCGCGCGCTTCATCAGCATCTGCACGATCAGCATGCGGTTGATTTCGTTCGTTCCCTCGAAGATGCGGTTGATGCGGCTGTCGCGGTACGCGCGGCAGACGGGGTAATCTTCGTGGAACCCGTAGCCGCCGAAGATCTGCACACCCTCATCGACCACGAAATCGAGAGTCTCGCTGCCCATCACTTTCGCAATCGAACTCTCGACTGCATATTCCTCGAGCACCTTCATGGTTTGCTGTGACTTGTCCGCGGAGCCTTCCGTCGCCGCCATCGCGGTCTCGATATTCCCGGCCGAACGGTACACCATCGATTCGAGCGCGAAGATGCGGATGGCCATCTCCGCCAGCTTCTCCTTCATCATGCCGAAATCGCCGATTGGCCTGCCAAACGCTCGCCGCTCTTTCGTGTACCGCGATGACGCTGCCAGAACATACTTCGTCGCTCCCACGCAGGACGCCCCGAGCGTGAAGCGGCCCGAATTTAAGATGTTGAACGCCACGATGTGGCCGCGCCCGATTTCGTGCAGCAGGTTTTCTTTCGGGACCTTGCAGCTTTCGAGGAAGATCGGCGTGGTCGAGCTGCCGTGAATCCCCATCTTGTGCTCTTCATTGCCGGCTTTGAATCCGGGGAACGATTTCTCCACGATGAAGGCCGAAAATTTCTCGCCGTCCACCTTGGCGAATACGATGAAGACGTCCGCGAATCCGCCGTTGGTAATCCACATCTTCTGGCCGTTCAGTACCCAAAATTTTCCGTCCGGCGTCAGCTCTGCACGCGTAAGCGAATTCTGCGCGTCCGAGCCCGCTTGCGGTTCGGACAGGCAGTAAGCTCCGATCCATTCCGCGGTGGCCAGCTTCGGAAGATATTTTTCCTTTTGCTCCTCAGTTCCGAAATAGACGATTGGTAGCGTCCCGATTCCGGAATGCCCGCCATGCGTCACGGCGAATCCGCCGTAAATCGAAATCTTCTCCGTCAGCACAGTGGTCGAGATTTTGTCGAGACCCGCCCCGCCGTACTGCTCCGGCACGCCGCCGCCCGTCAGACCAAGTTCGCCGGCTTTCTTGAAAAGCTGCGGCATCAGTCCGGGTTTTTTCGCCTCAAGGTCTTTTACGAAAGGCAGCACTTCGTTGGTGACAAATTCCTCCGCCGTCTGTCCGATCAATCGCTGGTCATCCGTCAGATCCGCGGGCGTAAAAACCTGATCCGCGGAAGTCGATTCCAGCAAAAATCCGCCGCCTTTTTTCAAATTAGAAGGTGTCGCGGTTAGCGTGCCCATCTGGTTTGCCTCTCTAGCCCCCTACCCCTGCCGCCGCGCGGATCGCCTGCACGTAATCTTCAGGCAGACCGTGCTCGGTGGCGCCTTCCACTATTGTCTGCAAATAGTGCGGTGCGGGTCGCAGCCCCTTCTCGACCTTTGACGCAATATACACCTGCGCCGGAATCTCGCGGCCGTCGTCGGCGGTCACGCGCACTTCGATGCGGCGATAATGTTCCGGCGCGCCCTCGAATCGGTCGAGCGATCGATATGCAGCTTCCGGAATTTTATAGAGGACGCCGCGAACGCTTTTGCCTGTCGCGGGACGGATATTTGCGCTGGCTGTGCCGCCGCGGACTTTCTTGTTGAAAACGAGCTCGTAATTCTTCAGCTCGCTTCTGACTTCTTCGAAAACATTGCCCGCACGCGAGTGAAACTGTTTCCGGCTCAGGTTGCTGCCGTATGCGAAATACCAGGATGTATTCGATGCCATGCTTTAGGTCTGCGATGCGAGGCTGCACGGAACGCGCTTCGTCGCTCCGCAGCGTACAGGTTCATTCTAGGGAAAAGCGAGCGGCGCGGCAATCCGCGCTGGCAATCGCCCGCGCACCGGTATAGCCTCGCCCTCGCAAATCGGAGAATTCGATGAGGCTTTTCAGCCGCGCGACATTCTGCGCGCTGTTTGTGGCTCTTGCTTCCGCCGTGATGTTCGTTGCGCACTCTCGCGGCCGCGCGCAATCGGTCGGCGCGTCCACGACGCATGTGCGCTCAGAGCGCTTGCAGCAGAATTTGGAAAAGCTCAGCGAGTTTGGACGCAACTCCGATGGCGGCGTCACGCGACTCGGCTTTTCGGACGCCGACCTCGCCGCTCATAAATTTGTCATCGGCCTGATGCAGGATGCCGGCCTCGAAGTCCGCACGGATCCCGCTGGAAACATTTTCGGCCATCGCGCCGGCTCCGAAAATCTGCCCATTCTTCTCTTCGGTTCGCACATTGATTCGGTGCTACACGGAGGAAATTTCGATGGCGATGTTGGCTCGATGGGCGCCATCGAGGTCATTCGCGCGCTGCGCGACGCTCGCCTGACGACTCGCCATCCTCTCGAGGTGGTTGTCTGGGAAAACGAGGAGGGCAATCACTTCTCGCAGGGAACATTCGGATCCGGCGTTGCGGGTGGCGCGATCGGCGCCGAAATTCTCGATCGCAAAGATCCCGAAGGTTTAACTCTGGCTGATTGGCTCCGACGCTATGGACAGGACCCTGCGCATTTCCTCGATGCGCGAATTCCCAAGGGAAAGCTCGCCGGCTACGTAGAACTGCACATCGAGCAGGGCGGCTTACTGGACGAAGCAAAGATTCCTATCGGCGTCGTCACGGGAATCGTCGGCATCAAGGCGTGGAGTTGCGAGAACACGGGCTTCGCAAACCACGCGGGCACAACTCCGATGAACCGGCGCCACGATGCGCTCGAGGCCGCTGCGCGCGAAATCGTCGCTCTGCGCGAGGAAATCCGCGCGGTCCCCGGCCGCCAGGTCGCCACCGTCGGGAAAATTTCCGCCGAACCCGGCGCGCCAAACGTCATTCCCGGCCGCGTGGAATTTACGATCGACATGCGTGATCTGGATTTCGCGGTTGTGGATTCTGTCTGGGCACGCGTGCAAAAGCGCTTCGCCGATATCGCGCGCGAAGAAGGTGTTGAAACAAACTGCACTCAGATCGAAAGCGTCGAGCCGGCCAAAACCGATCCGCAGTTTCAGTCCACCATTCGCGATTCGGCTAAGTCCGCGGGATTTTCGACGATGGATTTGCCCAGCGGCGCTGGGCACGACGCGCAAAATATCGCGCGCATCGCCCCCATCGGCATGATATTCATTCCCAGCCGAGCGGGCATCATCCATTCGCCGAAGGAGTATTCATCCTGGCAAGACATCGCCGGAGGAGCCGAAGTGCTATATCGCACGATCCTCGCGCTCGATGTGCACCTCAACCCCAAATAATCCGAACAGCGAGCGATTATTCGTCGCGCAGAGCGATCACCGGATCCACGCGAGTTGCGCGCCTCGCCGGAATGAAGCACGCCAGTGCCGCCACCGCAGCCAGAAAAACTGTGACCGCGGCATAAGTTACGCCGTCGATTGCCGCGGTTCCGTAAAGCAAGCTGGCCATTACGCGCGACGCCGCCACTGCGGCAAACAGGCCGATCACGATTCCTGCAGCGGCCGGGCGCATGCCCTGGGCGAGAATCAAGCGCAGCACGTCTCCTCGCTGCGCCCCGATGGCCATCCGCACGCCGATCTCGCGCGTGCGCTCCGCAACAGCTTGTGATACCACGCTGTAGATTCCGATCAGCCCCAAGAGCAGCGCTAGCACTGCGAAAATTGCAAAGAGCGAAGTCGTTGCGCGCGGCGCCGATACCGATTGCGCCATCACATCCTCCATTGTTCGCACCTCGCTGACGGCCACG
>DASTCZ010000179.1:0-8260 GCA_035710585.1 Candidatus Acidiferrales bacterium
GTTGACGAACTACGACACCCAACGGCACAAACTCATCACGCAAGGCGAATTGCTGAAAACTCATCCCTACAGCAAATTCACCGTCACGATGGCGCACTTCCTGATTCAGACGAACCCCGTGTTGCAACCGCTGACCGACCAGGTGCGCGCGCTCGTCGGATATGGCGACCTGACACAGAAGGGATGGAATCTCACCGGCGGTGTGAGCTACGACGTGCAGCAGGGCATCCTGCAGAATCAGATCGCTCAGGTCGGGTACAACGGGTCGTGCTGCGGCCTGGCTTTTGAATATCGGCGTTTGAATCTCGGGACGGTACGCGCGGAAAACCAGTTCCGCCTCTCGCTTGTCATCGCCAATATCGGAACGTTTGGAAACGTCCACAAGCAGGACAAGATTTTTTAGTAAGAGGACGGGGTGAAGTCAAAGCGCAATTCGGCCGGAAACATCAGCTTCGCGACGATTAGCGAAGTTTCAGTACTGCTGAGAAAACGAGAAATATCGCCTGTCGAATTGACGGAACATTTTCTCGGCCGGATTGAAAAATATCAGCCGGCGCTCAACGCTTTTATTAGCGTCACGCGCGACCGTGCGCTCGCTGACGCACGCGCCTCTGAGTTGCGGCACAAAAGGAAGAAGCCGCTGGGCCCGCTCGACGGAATTCCGATCGCGCTCAAGGACAATATATGGACCGCGGGCATCCTTACGACTGCGGGCTCGCGAATTTTGCGCAACTTCGTTCCCGAGCGTGATGCCACGGTCGCCGCGCGACTCAAGAATGCAGGAGCGGTCTTGCTTGGGAAGACCAACCTGCACGAGTTCGCCTATGGCGTCTCGACCGAGAATCCGCATTACGGAACCGCGCACAATCCCTGGGATGCTTCGCGCTCGAGCGGTGGCTCGAGCGGCGGCTCGGCTGCTGCCGTCGCTGCGGGTTTGTGCGTTGCGAGTCTCGGTACAGATACCGGCGGTTCGATCCGAATTCCCTCTTCGCTTTGCGGCACGATCGGACTCAAGCCGACGTTTGGCCGCGTCAGCTGCTACGGCACGGTTCCGCTCGCGCCGAGCTTCGATCATGTTGGGCCCATCGCGCGCACCGTCGCGGATGCCGCGATTCTGCTTGCAGCAATTGCCGGCTACGACTCCAACGATCCGACGACCCAATTCCAACCGAAGCTAAAAGCCTTGCGAATCCGCCAGCAGATTTCGGCGCAGAGCAAATCACGACGTCGAATGGACCCCGCGATGCGTCTCGGCTGGCCGCGCGAATATTTCTTCGATCGAATCGATCCGGAAATCCGCACAACGATAGAAGCTGCACGCCGGACTTTTGAATCAGTGGGCGCGACGATCGAGGAGATTTCGCTGCCGCACGTTTCCGATGGCGATGAACCTTCGACCGTGATCGCTCTTGCGGAAGCTACTCACTTTCATCGCCAATCTGGATGGTTTTCCGCGCGTGCAGCAGAGTACGGCGACGATGTTCGCAAGCGGCTTGAGCTCGGAGCGGAAGTTCGCGCCGCTGATTATCTCGCAGCGAAGGAAGCGTGCCTGCGCGTCCGTCGAGAATTCGACGCCGCACTCGAAAACGTCGACGCAATTCTCGCGCCAGCCACTCCTATCGCTGCGCAGTCGATTGGGACGAAGATGGTCACGATCGACAGCAAGGAAGAGCCGATTCGCGGCGCGCTGATCCGCCTCAATCGTCCCGCAAATCTCACGGGGCATCCCGCCATTTGCGTTCCGTGCGGGCTTACTCGCTCCGGCATGCCAGTGGGTTTGCAAATTATCGGTCGCTACTGGGACGAGCCGGGTTTGCTTGCCATTGCTGCACATTTTGAATCAACACAGCCGGCGTTGCGTCCGCCGGCGTTCTGAGCCACCGCAGCCCAATGTGGTTCCGCGCGCGCGCCGGCGTTTTGGTGAGCCACTCTCCGGCGGAAAATCCCACTGCGCCGACGACAATTCCGCCCAGCACGTCCGCCACATAGTGGTATCTCCCGTAAACGGTCGCGGTACACATCGCCAGAAAGCACGGCAGAAAAATCCAAAACATCCATCGGCGGTATTTCCATGCACCCAGCAACGCCACAAACGAACCGGAGACGTGCGCCGACGGAAACGCTGCGCCGTGTACGCGCCCAAAGTGCTCGATCAGATTGATGGGCGAAGTCGCCGGCCCCCCGCGCAGCTCGGGCAGCTGAAGCGCGGCCATCGAAAAATACGGTGATTCGATCGGGAAGAGAATCGAAATCACATAGCCGATCGAATAGGCGGCCATCGAACCCGTCATGACCGACCAATATGCTTTGCGCTGCTGATTCGGGCTGATCGAGGCGCTTTCCGCATCGTAGGCTTCTCGTCCGCGGTAAAGCGACGCGCCGAGCACAGTCAGATAGAAGAAGTACGTCAGATACGCGGCTTGCATGAAGTCGTTGAGCGCAGGACACGAAATGCTCGCGAACCAGACCGCAGGATCGACGCCAGTCAGCAAGCGATCGAAATGAATAAGCACCGAGTCGCGCCAACCCGCATGTAGAAGCTGCACGAGAATCCGCAGTTCTTCGAAACAAAAAAGAAAAACTGCCTGTGGGTACCAGTGGCGAATCCATCGAGCGCCTCGCGCAACGAGGCTCTCCGGCCATCTGCGCTGCGCGATCCCGGGAGCATCTGCGATCGCCACGATCGCCAGGGTCGCCGCTGCATGCACGCCGAGATGCAATCCTGCATTCGGCAAATTCGATCGATAGGCAAGCATCAGCGCACCGCTGAACGCCAGATATGTCAACGCAATTCGTTCGAACGGCCCGAGGCACGCAGATTTTCCAGTCGCGGTAGCCAAATGCGACGCATGGTCTTCGTCGCGGCCGAATAGCGCCGCTATTTGCTCCGCGCTCGCCATTTCAGTCCTCCACGACAGCTGCTGCGTTTGCACTCGTTCGTGCACCATAAAATCGATCGCCTCCTTCCATCCCTCTCGCAGCGATCACCGGCCATCGCCGCCTACGCGAGATCTGCGCCAAAGATCGGTCCGGGAACACCGCCGTCGGTCGCCCGACCGTTTCGAGGAACCAGCGGTCGGTGCTTGAATTCGCGTATGCGAATGAACGTGAAAGATCCAGTCCGTACTGAAGCGCGATTTTTCGGATGATTGCCGCTTTTTGCTGTCCGCATGCGGGCTCGCCACAAACTGCTCCCGTGAGTTTGCCGCCGGCGGCGACTAGTTCCGTCGCGTGTGCTCCGATTTCGCATATGGGTGCAAATCTGGTCGCGAACGCCCGCGCGAGCGGCGCAAGCGTACCGCTCACAAGAAAGATCGGGTGGCCAGAGTGCGCATGTTCGGCGATTTTCTGGGCTACCGCGAAGCGCAGCGGCGCACATTCGGCGATCGCCTGCGCGGACTGTTGCACGCTCGCGCAGCTCATGCCTCGGAGCCAAGTCTTGTTTCGAGCGAACGCCACTTCGCGCGCGATGGCGTCTCCGCTCAGACTGAGCGCCGCGCCGACCGAGCGTCCAATCCATCGCGCACCGGCCCCGCAGGTGAGCTCTCCTCGGATGGCCAGCCGGAGCGCCAGCCTCCATTCAAGCGACGGCGGTTGAGCCAGCGTCCCATCAATGTCGAAGAATGCGGCGATGTGATCCATTTCACATGCTCCTCTTAGCTTGCCGCTGCGATCGGCCGCGCACCGCGTCGTTCGGGCGACGCGCTTAAATCTCGAGGCTGCGTGTCGAGCTTCCGCTCCCCTTGCTCTGCAAAGCCGCCAAAATATTTCCGTCCCTCCCAAAGCACAGGCAATGCCCGGAGCACGCAAAATACCGTCGTCGCCCAGACAAAAACGAGCACGGCGGTGTGAATCGCGAAGAGAAAACTTTCGGTGCCGTTTCCAATGCGCGCAACGGTGCATTCTGCGCCGAGCGCGCAGAAGCATGCGCATTTCATCGCCGCATAAAGTCCCCGGCTGAACTGCGATGCGACTATTGCTGTTCCCAGCCTGCTTCGCAGAAACCAGTTTCTTCGAAACTCCGCTCGCTCTTCATCGTCCGCATGTCCGCCCGCACCTCGAGCGGCGACCCCGCGCAAGAAATCCGTCACCGCGCCGCGCACGAAGAAAATCACGGGTATCCAAATCGGGATTTCCCCGTTTGCGGCGAAATAGATGAAGTACAAATTCTCGATCACTCGGTCGCCCAGCACATCGAGCTGTGCGCCGATGGCCGTCGCAGCCTTCATTCGCCGCGCGAGCCATCCATCAACGCCATCGAGCGCGATCGCCGCCGCCGTTAGAGTGACGGCGAAGCAGCCGAGCCAGAGAACTGGCCTACTCCCCATCGACGCATACATCGCTATCGCTGCTGAACCCAGGAGCACTCTGGTTAGAGTTATGCGATTTGGCGTTATCCAGTTTCTCGGACTCACAGCAGCCTCCCAGCGCAAAATCGCTTCCTGCGCCCTCAAGGCAGATTGCAGGCTGTGTGCCAATCGATAAGCTAACGCTCAATGGCCGTAAGCCTCGGCACTTCAATGAATTGCGGGGTGATATGCACGTGGTAGACCTTCGCCAAAACTGTCTAGTTTTGTTTTCTGTGCTGCCTGTTCCCTCGACTGGCCCGTCGCTCTCCGTTTTCACGGCAAGTTGCACGTCCCGCGACGAACGGCTAAAGTTCGCTTTCGCGTCCGCGGAATCGGAATACGCTGCCGCGCATTACACCAGGTAACTGCGCCGCGACGTCTCCTGCGGATTCATTCTGCAAGCCGTCTAGTCTTGGATTTCAGGGAAGCAGGTCAATGGGAGTCACGGCTCTTACAGCACTGATTGCGGGATTCGTATCATTTCTTTCCCCATGCGTTTTGCCGCTTGTGCCGGGTTACGTTTCGATGCTCTCCGGCATTGGAGTCGAGCAACTTCGCGAAGGCCAGACGCCGCGCAATAGCCTGATGGCCTCCGCGATTGCGTTTGTGTGCGGCTTTTCGATCGTTTTTATAACTTTTGGCGCTTCGGCGAGCGCGGTCGGCAGATTTCTGCTTCACTACCGATCGATCCTCGCGCCTATTGCTGGCGCGCTTGTTCTCCTTTTTGGACTGCACTTGATCGGATGGCTCGCCAAGCTGCCCTGGAAGATTGCCATTGCGCTCGGCGTTCTGTGCATCGTCCTCGGGTTCGTGGTTGCCGCGCGTCCCGGCATTTTCGGCGACGGGCTGCGGCCGATTCACTTCGATTCGCTTGCCTTGATTCCTCTGCTGGGTCCTTGGGTCGCACGATGGCTCAATCGCGATGTGCGTTTCCGGAATCTCGGAGCTGGCGAGCAGCGCGCCGCCGGTCCGTTCGCCGGAATCACTAGCGGATTCTTGCTCGGCTTCGCCTTTGCTTTCGGTTGGACACCCTGCATCGGACCAATCCTCGCTGCTGTGCTCGCAATGGCCGCGACGACGGAAAATATCGCGCGCGGTGTGTTCCTTCTCGCGATTTACTCGGCAGGGCTCGCCGTTCCTTTTTTGCTCACAGCGGTGGGAATGAGCCGTTTTTTGAAGTTCTATCAGCGCTTCCGCCGGCACATGCACGTCGTCGAAGTATGCAGCGGGTTTCTGCTGCTGTTTATCGGCTGGCTGATTTTTACGAACCGGCTTGCTTGGCTCTCCGGGAAGCTCGGATTCTTAAACGTGCTGTCCCGCTATACATAAATTCCGGAAACGAGGCATAATTGATTCAGGCAGAACTATGAAAAAGACGATTCTCATCCTACTGGGCGTGGCCGTACTCGTATCCATCGTTTACTACACCGATCGAAAGCTCGCGCCGGTGCAGGCCGTCGGGGATCATCCCGCCAAGGTTTCTGAAGTTCCCAGCAGTGTCTCGTTCAAATCGCTGGACGGCAAGAGTGTGAACCTCTCTGACTTGCGCGGTAAGGTCGTATTTGTCGATTTTTGGGAGACCACCTGCGGTCCCTGCAAAATCGAAATTCCTTGGCTGATCGAACTCCAGCAGAAGTATCAGGCGCAAGGACTTACGATTCTCGGCGTCGCGATGGATACGGACGGCCAGAGCGTGGTGGCACCTTGGGTCGCCAAGGAGCGCTTCGACGTGAACGGTGCGCAGCTACCGATTAATTACCCGATTGTGCTCGGCGATGATAAGAGCGTCGAGGCTCTCGGTCAGGAGTTGGTCGGTTTCCCAACGACCGTTCTAATTTCGCGCGACGGCAGAATCATTAAGACAACGCTGGGCCTTGTCAGCTTTGACGAAATCGAGAAAGATATCAAGTCGCAGCTCGGCACTTAGCTCAATCCACGCGCCTTGAATCCCCAGCAGTCAGCGAAGACGTTTTTCTTTGAAAATTTGGCAGCCGGTTACTTCGTCGGTGAACGTGTGCCGGACCGGACGGGACAATACCAATATGTGCCGTTTCGCTGCCCTGGTCACCAGAAGTTGCAGGAATCTCTCGCGAAGTCGGGACCGCAACGTTGTTATCTCCTCATTTCCGGAGAAAAGCGCTCTTTCTCGGTAGTGAAGTCGATATCCTACGGTGTGCTCGATCTGGATGGGTTTGCAACTGGCAGCGATTTCGAGTCGCCATCGAAAGCATAGTCGCGCGCCTAAGATTGCATCGCCGGCAAGGCCTGTCTCAGGCGCTCCACTACCCTCGTCTTCCCGATCGCAAGAAAACTCTCAAACAGCGGCGGCGCCACTGCTTGGCCTACGATCGCGACTCGCGCAGCGTTGATCAAGAGTCCCGCCTTTACGCCTTCCGACTCAGCCAGCCCACGCAGCGCGTGTTCGCACGCGTCGTGATTCCACTCCGGAATCGCATCGAGCGCATGCGCCAGCTTTGCCATCAGTGTCGGGAGCTTCTCATCCTTCCAGAATTTCTGCCGCGCGGCCGGGTCGTAATCGAAATCGTCGCTGAAAAATCCGCGTCCCCAATGCGAAAAATCAGGCAGCAACCTCGTGCGCGGGCGCAGCAAATCCACGGTGCGGGCGAACCATCCACCGCCCGGGCCGGAATCCCATTCATTCTTCCAAATTCCGGCGCGCTGAAGTTCTCCCTTCACTTCAGGCGTCACTTCTTCGATCGGCAGCCGCTGCAGATATTGCGTATTGAACCACTCCAGCTTGGCGCGATCAAACACCGCGTTTGTGCGGCTCACGCCCGCCAGCGAAAAGCGCTCCAGAAGCTCGGGCGTGCGCATGAACTCTGAATCATCGCCCGCCGACCAGCCCAGCAGGCACAGGAAATTGCGGAACGCTTCCGGCAGGAATCCATCGTCCTTGTACATTGCCACGCTCGTTGCGCCGTGGCGCTTTGATAATCGAGTGCGGTCCGGCCCCAGGATCAAGGGCACGTGGGCGAAGATCGGCAACTCCGCGCCAAGAGCTCGGTAGAGCAGCTCTTGTTTCGGCGTATTCGAGAGATGGTCCGCTCCCCGAATTACGTGCGTGATCCGCATCTCGATGTCGTCCACAACCGCGCCAAGCTGATACGTCGGCAGCGCCCCTTCCGCGCCCTCGCGCGGCGAGCGGAGCAAGACGAAATCTTCGATCTCATCGTTCGAGATCTCGCGATGGCCGAATACGGCATCGTCGAACGCAGTCGTCTCCCCTAATTTCACCCGAAATCGGACCGCAGGCTTTTGATTCGGGTCCGTTGGCTGTCCATCGCGGCATCCACAACGCGTGATCCGGCGCGAAATCGTCTGCGACTCGCCATCTTCCGGATCGGCTGCGTCGCCGCCGGCATATTTTTCAGGCGGGCAGTAACAAAGATACGCACTGCCGTTTGCCAGCAGCTTTTCCGCGGCCGCGCGATAGAGAGGCAGCCGCTGCGACTGAAAGTAGGGACCCTCGTCCCAATCAAGCCCCAGCCATTTCAGCGATTCCAGAATTCCGTCGACAAGCTGCGGACGATTCCGCTCCACGTCCGTATCTTCCACGCGCAGGATGAACGTGCCCTTTTCGCGGTGCGAAAAAAGCCAGTTAAAAAGAGCCGTCCGCGCCCCTCCCACGTGCAAATAGCCCGTCGGCGAAGGCGCAAACCTCACTCGCGGCCCGCTCATCGCATTTCCCCGTACCCAATTGCCGTCATTACACTTGCCATAAGCCATCGAGTGTAACGAATGCGTGCATTTGAGTCACGCCGCGGCGGCGATCCGCACAAAAACAGGCGAAAACGCCTACGTTTACAGTGCAACACATTCGCACCGCCAGTACCCTTGACCCTGGGAAAAATTACTTCCTATCCTGAATCGTAAAGGGCGCGCTCCTTCGA
>DASTCZ010000180.1:0-9014 GCA_035710585.1 Candidatus Acidiferrales bacterium
GATTTCGTCTTCGAGGTAAAGTTTTTCTTCGGCGAGCCGATTCTTGAGTTCGGCGATCTCGCGGAACGCAAGCGCGTTTTCGACTGCGATGGCGACTTGCCCGGCAACCTGGTTGAGCAGATCGAGATCTTGTTCGCTGAAGGCGTTTTCGCGGAAGCTTGCGACGTTCAACGCGCCCAGGGCCTTGTTGTGCGTGACCAGCGGAATGCTGCAAATGGATTTGACGCCTTCGCCCATAATGCGCGCCTTCACCTGCGGCGCATAGTTTTCGACATCGCTCATCCCGAGCATCACCGGTTTTCGGCCCATGAAGGCGATACCGGCGGGCGATCCCTGAATGGGAATCTCCATCTCTTCGCGAATCAGGCCGCGTCCTTCCGGAAAATCGAGCAACTGGAGGCGCATGATGCTTTTCTTGGAGTCGAAAAGCGCGAGGCTGGTGTGCTCGTGATGCATCACCCGGCGCAGAGAAGCGGCGATAGCTGAGAAGAGCTGCTTCAGATCGAGATTGGCGATGACGGCGTTATTGACTTCGAGCAGCAGACGCAAACGGTCGCGCTCGTCGGCGAGCTGCTGGCGGTATCGTTGCGCGCGCTCGTAATTGAGGACGTTATCCACCGCGACGGCGACCTGCCGCGCGACGTGCTGCATGAACTCGATATCCGCGAGCGAATAATGTTTCTTTTCGGCGCGGCCCATGCCCAGCGCTCCGATCCTTCGCTGCGCCGTCGTGAGCGGAAGAAGGCACATGGAATTGATGCCTTCACGTTCGAGAACCGCGCGCATTTGCGGAAAGCGCGAATCGTGCTCGAGGTCTGATATCACGAGCGGTTGCTGCGTTTCGAAGACGTGGCCCGCCGCACTCCATTCGGCGGGCATTTCGTAGCCTTCCTGGATCACTGTGGGGCGCGAGGTTTCCAGGATGTGCAGGCGCATGACGTTGCGCGCCTTATCGTGGAGGATCAGGTTCAGGTAATCAAACTGCACGACGCGGTGCAGGCGTGAGGCAAGATCGTGGAAGAGTTCTTTCAGGTCGCGATGCGACGCGATGGACTCCGCGACCTCCAGAAGCACTTGATAGGGTGCGAGCGGATCGTCGAGATTTAGAGTTTCGCGCGGAGACTCGTCCATGAATTCAGGATAGCACCCGCTTCGCACGAGCCTCAACCGATGCGAACGTGCGCACTGGAGAGCTGGTCGCGCGACGTCCGCCGCCGGCCGGCGCAAAAATAAACGGCGGCCCAATTTCTGCTTGACAGCCGCCAGATGCGTCCGCATAATTATTCAGACGAATGAATAATTTAGCAGCCGCCGTGAGCAGCCAGAAGACTTACCGCCAGGGCCAAATCCTCAAGCTCATTACCGGGGAACCGATCGCGAGCCAGGACGAATTGCGCCGCAGGCTCCAGCACATGAAGCTTTCAGTGACGCAGGCGACGCTTTCGCGCGATCTCCGGGAAATGCAATTGGTGAAGACGGCCGCCGGCTACAAGCCGATGGCCGCGCCTCCGCCGGAAGCGAGCCCTCTCTCCGCGCTTGCTCGCGCACTATCCGAATTTTTGTCTGATATTCGCCCTGCTGGAAATCTGCTGGTGTTGAAGACCCCGCCAGGCGGCGCGCAGCCTTTGGCCGCGGCGGTTGATTCGGAGCGGTTCCCGGAAGTGGCCGGAACGATTGCGGGCGACGATACCGTGCTAATTATCGCCGGCACGCCTCGCCAGCGGGCCGCCGTGCAGAAACGCATCGAGGAGCTGCTCCGATGAGCGATCCGCGGCGCGTCGCGGTCGTCGGAGTCACAGGCTACGCGGGTTTTGAACTTGCGAAGCTGCTGCTCCGGCACCCGAAAATCGAGAAGCCGACTTTCTATTTGCGCGAAGGCTCGACTCAAGCGCGCTGCCTGACTGAGCTTTTCCCGCAGCTGCGTGGATGGGGCGAAGCTCCCTGCCGTCCGCTTTCGGTAGCGGCAATCGTCGCGAGCGGCGCTGCCACAGCGTTTCTTTCCACTCCACACGAAGCTTCGCTGGAATTGGTGCCGCAGCTTATCGAGGCCGGCATGCGCGTGGTGGATTTGAGCGGCGCGTTCCGATTCCGCGAACCGAAAACCTTCGCGGATTGGTACAAATTGCCCGCGCCGTCGGCTGATTTACTCGCCGAGACGGTGTACGGACTTCCCGAGCTCTACGGTGACGATCTGCCGAAGGCTCGGCTGGTTGCGAATCCCGGCTGCTATCCCACTTCGGTAATTCTCGGGCTGCGGCCGCTGATCGACTCTGGCTGGATCGCTCGCGAACGCGGCATCGTCTGCGATTGCAAATCGGGCGCGACGGGAGCGGGCAAGGAGCCGAAAAAGGAATTGCACTTCGCCGAGGTGGACGAAAACTTCCGCGCGTATGGCCTCTTCACGCATCGCCATACACCGGAAGTGACCGATCATCTCGGGATTTCTCTCGAAGACGTGATGTTTACGACTCATTTGTTGCCGGTGGCGCGCGGAATTCTTTCCACGCTTTATGCGTGGTTGGCAGAGCCGCGCACCGCGGCGGATGTTGAATCGCTTTACCGGAAGTTTTACGCCGGCCGTCCCATGGTCCGCATTTGGCCAGCGGGAAAGCTTCCGGAGTTGCAGCACGTAGTGAACAGCAATTTCTGTGACATTGGATTTGCGCTCGATTCCACGGGGCGCCGGCTCACCGTCGTTTCTTGCCTCGACAATCTCGGCAAAGGAGCGGCGGGCCAGGCGATTCAGAACTTCAACGCCATGTGGAATTTGGAAGCGCAGACGGGACTGATATGAGACTTGTGATCAAGTTAGCCGGCGCTCTGCTGGACGATGCGGGGACAGTCGCGTCGATCGCGCGCCAAATTGCCTCGCTCGCGCAGGAGGGGCACGAACTTCTGGTAGTGCACGGCGGGGGAAAGATTTTTACTTCGACCCTGCAGCGCATGGGCATTGAGAGCCGGTTCATCAACGGACTGCGCGTGACCGACGGTAACACGCGCGACGTGGCTGTGATGGTATTGGGCGGATTGCTGAATAAGCGCGTCGCCGGCGCCATTTCGCAAGCGGGACAATCCGCGATTGGATTGTGCGCTTCGGATTCGGGCGCGTTTTTGGCCGAGCCGATGGTGCACAACGAAGTGACCGGCGGCCTCGGCTACGTTGGCTATCTCACTGGTGTGAATCTCGAGTTCCTTGAGTCTTTGTGGAAATCAGGAATCGTGCCGGTCGCGTCGTGCCTGGGTCTGGGCGCCGACGGCGAGCTATACAACATCAATGCGGATCACATGGCCGCTGCGTGCGCCGAATTTATACATGCAGACAGGTTGATTTATCTAACCGATGTCGCCGGCGTCCTCGATGGCGAAAAAGTGCTCAAGGCAGTTTCCTCGATTGAAGTGGAACAGCTGATTCGCCACCACAAGATCTCCGGCGGAATGATTTTGAAGCTCGAAGCTTGCAAGCGCGCTCTCAGCGCGGGCGTGAAGCAGGTGCGTATCGTGGGCGGTGCGCTGCCCGGCGGGTTGCTCGCAGCGGCCAACGGCGGCAAAGGGATGGGCACGCGGGTTGTCCCTGTAGCGTACGCGGCTTCTGCGCGCGTCGCGTCTTAAACCTCCGCCATGCCAAAGACTCGAAGAACTCGTTCGGTGAACCATTCTTCTTCGGAGCGTTCGATCGCGCTCGCGACGCAATACCTCGCGAACACGTACAAGCGCCCCCCAATACTTTTCACTCACGGCAAAGGCGCGACGCTCTATGACCAGCGTGGCCGAGCGTATCTGGATTTTCTCGGCGGAATCGCGGTCAACGCGCTCGGCTACGCCCATCCGCGACTCGTTCGCGCGCTGAAACGCGAAACCGGCCGCATCACACACATCTCGAATCTATTTCACAATCCGTACCAGGGGCCGCTCGCGGAAAAACTGGCGAAGATGAGCGGCATGGACCGCGTGTTTTTGACGAACAGCGGCACCGAGGCGATCGAAGCCGCGCTGAAGCTTGCGCGTGCGTATTCGAACGCGAAATACGGCGGCAAGAAAACTCGAGTGCTGGCGCTTACGAACTCATTTCACGGACGCACCTGTGGCGCCGTGGCGATGACCTGGACAGAGAAATACCGGAAGCCGTTTGAGCCGCTTGTGCCGGGCGTCGATTTTGTAAAGTTCAACGACGTCGCCGATCTCGATTCGAAATTCGATTCGTCCGTTTGCGCGATTTTTATCGAGACAATTCAAGGCGAAGGCGGCATTTATCCCGTAAGCGGGGAGTTTTGGGCGCGCGCCCGTGCTCTCGCCACGCGGCACAATGCCGCGCTGGTGGCCGACGAAATTCAGTGCGGACTCGGCAGGACGGGGCGCAATTTCGCGTACCAGCAATTCACCGCTAAACCGGACATCGTCACGGTAGCAAAACCGCTCGCGGGCGGGCTGCCGCTCGGCGCGATGCTGGCGACGGAGCGATTCGCCTCGGCACTTTCGCCCGGCATGCACGGCACCACATTTGGCGGCGGGCCACTAGTTTGCGCAGTCGCTCTCGAATTTCTCTCTGTGCTTGAGGACAAGAAACTTCTCACAAACATTCGTACCCGTGGCGCCGAGCTGCGCAAAGGGCTGGAAGCGCTCGCGCGCAAATACAACTTCATCACCGAAGTCCGCGGTGAAGGTCTGATGCTTGGCGTGCAGCTCGATATTGCAGGCGGGCCAATCGTCGATGAAGCGCTCAATCAAGGCGTCATCATCAATTGCGCGCACGAAACGACGCTGCGCCTGCTGCCGCCGTTTATCGTCACCGCCGCACAGGTAAAACAATTTCTCAAAAAAATGGATTCCGTTTTTTCGGCCGTCCAGAAATCTCAGGCCAAATCTTCAGCTGAAAAGCCCGCAAGGCTCGTACACTCCGGCGCCGCCGAATCTCCAGCTCTCGCGGCCGCGAGGTAAACATGACTGCCACCGCCCCAGCTACCATTGACTATTCGCGCGACCTGCTCACCGGCACGGAATGGAATTCATCGACCGTCCGCGACTTGCTTGCGCTCGCCGCGGACGTGAAATCGCGCCCCTCGAAATTCGCGCGTGCTCTCGCCGGCCGCTACATCGCTATGATTTTCGAGAAGCCCTCGCTTCGCACGCGGACGACGTTTGACGTCGGCATGCAGAGCCTCGGCGGCGGCGCGGTTTACCTCGACCACCAGCACACGCGCCTCGGCGAACGCGAAACGATCAAAGACGTCGCCAAAAATCTCGAGCGCTGGGTCCACGGCATCGTGGCGCGCACATTTGCGCAAAGCTCGATCGATGAACTCGCCGAGCACGCGTCCATTCCCGTCATCAATGCGCTCTCCGACCTCTATCACCCGTGCCAGGCGTATACCGATTTCTTCACGCTGGAAGAGCGCTTCGGCTCTTCTCGTGGTCTCATCCTCGCCTACGTAGGCGATGGCAATAACGTATGCCACTCGTTGCTGCTCGCCGCGGCGCGGGTCGGCGCGCACGTTCGCGTTGGCACGCCTGCAAATTACGAACCAAATGCAGAGGTCGTCTCGGAAGCGCGTTTGCTCGCAAGGGAAACAGACGCGAAAATCGAAGTGTTCCACTCGGCGGAGGAAGCCGTCGCCGGCGCGCAGGCCATCTACACAGACACTTGGGCGAGTATGGGTCAGGAATCCGAAGCGGCAGAGCGCGCGAAAATATTCGCCGCGTTTCAGGTCAATGACGCGCTAATGTCAATCGCTGCGCCGGACGCGGTCTTCATGCACTGCTTGCCCGCGCACCGCGGACAGGAAGTGACATCCGCTGTGATAGATTCGCCGCGCTCCATCGTTTACGACCAGGCGGAAAACCGCCTGCACGTGCAAAAAGCAATCCTGCTGATGCTTCTAAGCTGAAGGGACTCCATGCCGAAAAGAGTTGTGCTCGCCTATTCGGGCGGCCTTGATACATCCATCATCATTCCCTGGCTGAAAGAAACCTACGGCGGCTGCAAAGTGATCGCCATGATTGGCGACGTCGGCCAGAAGGAAGACCTTGATGCGGCGCGCAAAAAGGCGCTCGCCACCGGCGCGGTGTCCGCTTCGATCGAAGATTTGCGCGAAGAATTCATCACACGTTACATCTGGCCCACGCTGCGCGCCGGAGCGGTGTACGAACACAAGTACTTGCTTGGCACTTCGTTCGCTCGGCCGGTAATTGCCAAGCGACAAGTGGAAGTCGCGATTGAGCAGGGCGCCGACGCAGTCGCGCACGGCTGCACTGGCAAAGGCAACGACCAGGTGCGGTTCGAGCTGACCTACAAAGCGCTCGGTCCTAAATTGCAAATCATCGCTCCGTGGCGCGAGTGGAAGATTTTTTCGCGCGAAGACGCCATCGCCTACGCGCAAAAGCACAACATTCCCATCGAGCAGACCAAGGCCAACATTTACAGCCGCGATCGCAATATCTGGCACCTCTCGCATGAAGGCGGCCGCCTCGAAGACCCCGCCAACTCTCCCGAAGAAGCCATGTGGCAGTGGATCAAATCGCCGGAATCCGCGCCCGACAAGCCCGCGGAGGTCGAAGTCGGTTTCGAAGCCGGCATCCCGGTTTCCGTCAACGGCAAAAAGCTCGCGCCCGTGGCGCTGCTCGAAGCGCTCAACGATATCGCTGCGGCGAACGGCGTGGGACGCATCGATCTCGTGGAAAATCGCCTCGTGGGCATCAAGTCGCGCGGCGCGTACGAGACTCCCGGCGGCACGCTGCTCGTATTGGCGCACCGCGAACTCGAAGCGCTCTGCCTCGATCGCGAAACGGTCCACTATCAGCAGCAAATGGCGCTGCGTTACGCAGAGATGGTCTATTACGGGTTGTGGTTTACGCCGCTGCGCGAAGCGCTGGACGCATTTTTCACGAGCACGCAGCAGCGCGTCACCGGCGCCGTCGGCATGCAGCTCTATAAGGGCAACGTAAATTTCACGCACCGCGCATCGCCGCACTCGCTTTATCGCAAGGATCTCGCGAGCTTTTCGATGACGCGCTACAACCCGAAGGACGCCGAAGGCTTCATCAATCTCTTCGCGCTGCCCGTGACGGTTCCGCAGGGAGACACTTCGCAGTGAGCGCGGCCGGCTCAGGAAAATCTGGCGACAGAATGTGGAGCGGGCGCTTCGACCGACCGCCCAACGAAATCTTCGATCAGTTTCAGCGGTCGTTTTCGTTTGATCGCCGCTTATTGCCTTACGAAATTGTTGTCGATCGCGCCTGGGCTCGCGCGATCGAGCGCATTGGCATCCTCACGCGCGATGAAATTCAGAAAATTCTCGCAGCTCTTGATTCCATCGCCGCACGCGCCGAACGCGAACCGCAGTGGCTCGATGCTTCGCCCGCCGAAGACGTGCATCATTTCGTTGAAATGGCGCTGATCGAAGCACTCGGGCCGTTGGGCGCAAAGCTTCACACTGGCCGCAGCCGCAACGAACTCATCGCTACAGATTTTCGGCTGTTCGTCAAAGATGCCTCCGCTTCGCTCGCTTCGGCCGTCGCGCGTTTGGAAAAAAGTCTACTCGATCAAGCCGAAGCGAATCTTGGCGCGCCGATGCCCGGCATGACGCACATGCAGCACGGCCAGCCGATCCTGTTCTCGCATTTTATGCTCGCGCACCTGGCCGCATTTCATCGTGACGCTGCACGCATCGCGGCAGCGGGTAGCAGTGCCGTGAGCGCCTGTCCGATGGGCTCGGGCGCGCTGGCCGGATGCGCGTTTCCTATCGACCGCGAGGCTCTCGCGCGCGAACTCGGCTTTATGCGCCCGACCGGAAATAGCCTCGATGCGGTCAGCGACCGCGATTTCGCTCTCGAATATCTCTTCGCGATTTCCGCTCTCTCGACGCATCTCTCGCGCCTTGCCGAAGATTTCGTTCTCTTCGCTTCTCAGGAATTCGGCTTCGTCATCTTGCCGGACGAATTTGCCACCGGCAGCAGCCTGATGCCCCAGAAAAAAAATCCCGATTCGTGGGAGCTCACGCGCGGAAAGTCGGGCCGGCTCATCGCCTCGCTGGTGTCGTTGCTCGTGACGATGAAGGGCTTGCCGACCAGCTATCAGCGCGACATGCAGGAAGACAAGGAGCCGGTTTTCGCCGCTCACGACCAAGCGCTCGCTCTCGTCGCAGTCGCCGCTGGCGCCGTCGCCGCCACGCGCATTAACGCATCCCGCATGCGCGAGCTGGCGTCCGATCCCGCGCTGCTCGCTACCGATGCGGCCGATTATCTCGTCCGCAAAGGAGTTCCGTTCCGCCAAGCCCACGAAATCACCGGAAAGCTTTTGCGCGAAGCCGAACGCGCCGGAATCCCGTTCACAAAGCTTCCGCTTTCAAAGCTCCGCGAACTTTCGCCCGAATTTGCGGAAGACTTCCACGCCGCGCTCAGCCTCGAGGGCTCGCTCGCTGCGCACAACGTTCCCGGAGGGACATCGCCCGACGCCGTCCGCGCCGCCATTTCCGATTGGCGCGCCAAACTCAAAAACTCAGGAGCTCGTGAGTGAAGACCGCTACCGCCGCTGCGCCGGCGCCCGTTACGTCGCTCGACCCCATGAACGTTCCCGTTTCGATTTCCGCCTCCGCGCTGCCGAAGGGGTTCCGCTTCGGCTCCGCCGCGTGCGGATTGCGCCGCAAAAATCGCCTCGATCTCGGCATGATCGTTGCGGAAAATTCCGCGAGCGTCGCAGGCGTTTTCACTTCCAATCTTGTCAAAGCTGCGCCCGTTTTGCTCTGCCAGGACCATCTGAAGAAATCCGCTGCTCGCATCCGCGCGCTCGTCGTCAACTCCGGCAACGCGAACTGCGCCAATGGGCCAGGCGGAATGCGCGCATCGAAAGCGACGGCCAAAGTCGCCGCTCGCGCGCTCAAATGTTCTCCCGAACAAATTCTCGTCTGCTCGACAGGCGTGATCGGAGTTCCGCTTCCCGTCGACAAAATAGTTGCCGCATTGCCCGAACTCGCCCACAACGCGGTGAGTTCCGCATCAAGCTACGAGGAATTCACCCACGC
>DASTCZ010000181.1:0-4441 GCA_035710585.1 Candidatus Acidiferrales bacterium
ATCGAGGCCGATTTCCGCGCGCTCTGTGCTACTCCCCAGGACGCAGCGACGATTTCACAATTGCTCCAGGCAGGACTGCTGATGGAGCGTTATCAGGCTGGCCAATCCAATCCTGAACTCGCGCGCATGCTCGATAGCGCCAAGATCGTCCCGAACAGCGAACGGCTCGACATCTCCTTCGCGCTGACCGAATCGCAGATTACGTCGCTGATTCAGCACAACACATTCGCGACAAAGATGAATTAAGCTGGAGTTGAAGAACGCCCGAGGTGCGCGACGGGATTTTCAGCGCTTTACTTTTTTGACTAGCGTCAGGCGCGTTCCACTTTTCGTGGACTCGCGCAACACTCCGTCCATTTTCGATCGCATCGAAAGATCGGCGGTCGAATCAGCACCAGCAGCGTGCAGCGGCTTGTACTCCAGCACCACTTCGATCTTCCCGGGTGGCTGATCGAGCGTGATCCTCACGCGGTTTCCGTTGTTCGACGTTTCCTTAAACGCCAGCCGGCACGCATCTTCCACGGCTGCGATCAAGTCCGAGCGCGCGGATTCTTTCATTCCGGCGGCTTCCGCGACGTGATTCACCGCTCCCGTCACTCCCGCCAGTATCCGCGAATTCCCCGAAAGGATCAGTTCGATTCGGCCCGTTTCGCTAGCCAACGCTCGTCACCACGCTCACTTCGCACGCTTCCCGGCAGTCCGGACAATAGTACAAACCGTCCATGCACAGCCGAATGTTGTGCTGTCCCTTACAGATGCAGCAGTAGCGCTCGCATTTACAATCCGCCTCAGGCTTATCGCAGACTGCGCAAACCACTTCCGCCATGCCGCCTCCACCTTCAATTTATACGACGAGTTCCGCGCCACCACAAGGCGCACCGCCTGAGCCTATGCCTGCGGGGGGTCGGCCTTTGCTCGCGCAGCTCGCTCCGATATCATTTCCGCGATGGAGTTCATTCTCAGCCATATCGAAGTTCGCGTGCTTGGCGCGCTACTCGAAAAGCAGATCACCACGCCCGAATACTATCCACTTTCTCTCAACGCGCTTGTGAACGCCTGCAATCAGAAGTCGAATCGCGAACCAGTTATGCAACTCGATGAAGACGCCGTCCGCTCTGCCTTGCGCTCGCTCAATGACAAAGGCCTCGCTGGACCGGCGGACACCACCGATAGCCGCGTTACGAAATATGAGCATCGCCTTGCGGAAGCCTTCAACTTCGACCGCCGCGAGGCCGCCGTCCTCTGCGTCCTCCTCCTCCGCGGCCCGCAGACTCCCGGCGAAATCCGTACGCGCACCGATCGCATGCACTACTTCGATGATCTGAGCGCCGTGCAGTCAGCCCTTAACCTCCTGCTACGCCGTGAACCGCCGCTTGTTGCGCAATTGAGCCGCCAGCCCGGCACGAAGGAAGCGCGATTCGCGCATCTGCTGTCAGGCGAACTTGAAATTGCGGTCTCTTCCCCAAGTCCCGCCTCAGTGTCCGGCGAAGAGCCAAGCTCCAATCAGCCCTCACCGCCACGCGACCGCGTCGCCGAATTGCAACGAGCCGTCGAGGAATTGCGCGCCGAAGTGAGCGAACTCCGCCGCCAGTTCGATTCCTTCCGCAATCAGTTTCAATAGGCCGCCGCTCTATTTTTTCGCCGGCAAGGCAATCACGTTCACTCCGGCATCCTTCGCCTTTGCATTGAGCGCGTTCACGTCGCTCATCACCTTCGCGATCTTCTCCTTCCAGTCCGACCATTCGCTGTCGAGTCCTGCCATGCGGTCGCTTTCGGCTCTCGTCGGCGCTCCTTCGCCGCCTCCGACGACACTCAATAAATATCCGTACTGGTCCGCAATGCTGTGCCGGAAATTCACCTCGTCCTGCTGCGTTTTCTCCTTCGAATCCGCCAACCGCGCATCGATCGGCGCGATCTCATCCTGAATCGGCTTGATCGCTGCAGAAAAGTCGCCCGGAAGCGTTTGACTCTTCGCCCTGTCTGCTAGCGCCGTCAATTGCTCGCGGATATTTCGCAGCGAGTTTTCCGCGACGTCGATTTCATCGATTCGGTCGCGAATCGTTTTCGCCATCGCCGCGCGCTGCATCGCGCCCGCTTCATCTCGCAGCATCCGCGGGTCGGAGAGAACTTCGACCGTCTCCGTCGCGTTCTGGTCCCCCAGCGTGAGCCGCACCGTGTAAGTGCCGGGACCCACGCGATAGCCTTCCGGCGCGCGCGGAGAATAGATTCCCTTCACACGCATTGGCGGCTCAGAAGTCAAATCCCACACGAACTGATTCATCCCCTGCTTCCCCGGAAGAATCGTCGGCGTCGGAGGCGGCCCGCCAGTCCCCGGAGGTGGCGGCGGCTCCGCTCCAGCTTTCGGCTTACTCGAATAGCTGCGAATTACTGCGCCAGCGGCATCGAGCACATCGAGCTTCAGTTCCTGCGAATCTTCCAGCTTCGCGCTCAACGCATAGCGCACAATCGCTCCGTTTGGCGGATTCTTCCCCATCGGCCCCGAAGGAATTCCAAACGCCGCTTGCGGCTGGATGTACGTCTTCCGGATCTTGTACAGAAACACTCCGCTATTTGCCGCAGCTTGCTTGACCTGCCGCAATGCGGAAATATCGTCCAAAATCCAGAAGGCTCGTCCTTCCGTGCTCGCGACGAGATCGTCGTCGTGAACCTTCAGGTCCGTCACCGGGACGCGCGGCAGGTTGAGCTGCAGCGCCCGCCAATTCTTTCCGCCATCGAGCGAATACCACGCCGCATTCTCCGTTCCGGAGTAGAGCAGATTCTTGTCTTTGGGATCCTCTCGCACCACTCGCACCGGCATGTCCTGCGGCAGGCCTCCCGCCAGATCGCTCCACGACTTCCCGTAATCCGTCGTCTTAAAGATATGCGGCGTGTTGTCGTCCCACTTGAACCGCGTAAACGCTGCATAAGCCGTCCCGTTTTCGAATGACGAAAGCTCGATCGAGTTGACCTGCCCTTCCGCCAATCCTCGGGGCGTGACGTTTGACCAATTCTTTCCACCGTCGCGCGTCAGCTGCACGTACCCGTCGTCGGTGCCGACCCAAATCGTGCCCTGCTCAATCAGCGATTCCGCGACGTAATAGATCGCGCCATACACTTCGCCGCCAGCTCCCTCGTTTGTAAATGGCGCACCTCCCAACCCCTGATGCGCCTTGTCGTTGCGAGTCAGGTCCGGCGAAATCGGCGTCCACGTGCGCCCGCGATCGTCTGATCGGAAGAGCACATTCCCGCCGTGATAGATCACCTTGTGATCGAAGGGAGACGTCGTCACCGGCGCGTGCCAATTGAAGCGGTACTTCTGCAGATCGCTCGGCTCCGCCAGCCCAAACGCCGGCCATTCCGAGACGTTCCGAATAAATCCGTTCTGCGTGTCCGTTTCCGCGATCTCGCCTTGGTACCCGGTCGAATAAACGTAACGCGGATTCTTGGGATCGAAAGCGAAGCTCGCGCTTTCTCCGCCGCCGAGCGTCGTCCACGCGCCTTGATCGATTCCCGCTCCGAACGTGCGGTTCGCAATCGATACCGTCGTATTGTCTTGCTGCCCCGCGTACAGTCGATACGGATACTGGTCGTCCACCTCGACGCGGTAAAATTGGGCCGTCGGCTGATTCATCTGCGTCGACCAGGTCCTTCCGCCGTCAAACGTGACGTCCGCTCCTCCATCGTTTGCCTGCGCCATATTCAATGAGTTATTCGGATTGATCCACAGCGCGTGATTATCGCCGTGCGGCGCGGCGAGCGTCGTGAACGTCTTCCCGCCATCAATCGATTTTTCAACCGGCGCATTGATCACGTACACCACGTCGGCGCTTTTCGGATCGGCCGTCACAACCGTGTAATACCAGGCTCTCGCTCGCACTACGCGATCGTCGGTCATCCTCCGCCACGTTTTTCCCGCATCGTCAGAACGGTAGAGCCCGCCATCGTCCGCTTCAATGTTCGCGTAGATGCGATCAGGATTTGCCGGAGATACGCTCACTCCAATCTTCCCCATCACTTTTGGCAATCCCTCGGTCAGCCGCGTCCAATTGTCGCCGCCGTCGGTGGTTTTCCAGATGCCCGAGTTCGACCCGCCAGAACGCACCTGCCACGGCGTGCGCTGGTGGTCCCACATCGCGACGTACAAAATCCGCGGATTGGAAGAATCCATCGCCAAATCGCTTGGCCCGGCGCTCCGGTCTACGAATAGGATCTTCTTCCAACTATTCCCTCCATCTGTCGATCGGTACACTCCTCGGTCATCCGTCGGAGCCCATCGCGAACCCTGCGCCGCCACATACACCACATCTTCATTTCTTGGGTGAATCAGCACCTTTGAAATCTGCCGCGTATTTTCGAGCCCGACGTGCGTCCAGGTCTTCCCCGCATCCGTCGACTTATACACGCCATCTCCGAACGACGACGATTGCCCGCGCACCGGCGC
>DASTCZ010000182.1:0-5617 GCA_035710585.1 Candidatus Acidiferrales bacterium
TTGGATAAGAGATCGAGCCGCGCCCAAATTGCGTCGTCTTCTCGTAGATCGCGACGAGCTGGTTCGGCTGCGGGTAGGGAAGCGGATTCAGCAGCACCGAGTTCACGATGGAAAATAGCGCTGTATTCACGCCAATGCCCAACGCGAGCGTCAGGATCGCGATCGTCGTGAATCCCGGCGTCTTCAGCAGCACGCGAATCGCGTAACGGATATCGCTCACCAGGTTTCGCATCGCACCACCTCGCAGGCTTGGACGCAGGCGCACTCACGCCCGTCATTTCCAATTACGAAGCCAAACTCTGAAATGTTCCTGATTGATGATTATTCGTATCGCAGCGCGATGATCGGATCCACTTTCATTGCCCGCCGCGCCGGCACATAGCACGCAGCCATCGCGATCGCGGTAAGTACTGCCGCGACGCCAAAATAAGTCAGCGGGTCCGCCGCGCTCACGCCGAAGAGCAGCTTCGTCATCAATCGCGTGAGCCCGAGCGCCGCCGCTGTGCCAATCGCCACGCCCAGCAGCGCCATCCGCAATCCCTGACCGATCACCAGCCGGAGCAAGTCCGCGCGCTGCGCTCCCAGCGCTACTCGGATTCCCAGCTCGTGCATGCGCTGCCCCACGAGATACGAAACCACGCCGTAGATGCCTATGCTCGACAAAATGAGCGCGACTCCCGCGAATACTCCTAACAAGAACATCGAGAACCTTCGCGCCGCAAGCGATCGCGTGATGATTTCGTCCATCGTTTTGAACCCGTACGCCACCTGCTCGCGATTGATCTGGGTCACCACTTCACGCACAGGCGTCGCGTAAGTTTGCGGCGCCGATGCAGTACGCACCACGAAGCCGACCCCGCGCACGATGATCGGCAGTAACTTCACTGGAATCTGCTCCATCGGCACGTACATTTCCTGCTGCCATTTCGTCGTCGCATCCGTGTCGAGCCCGAACTGCTTCACGTGGCCGGTCACGCCGACGATTTGTCCCCGCATCCCGATCTCGTCGATGTTCAGAGTTTTCCCGATCGCGTCCTCGTTCGGGAAGAATCGCGCAGCGAATTTGTCATCCACCACAAGTACTGTAGGAGCATCCGCGTTGTCGTGCGCGTCGAAATATCTCCCGCGCAGCAGCGGCACCTTCAGCGTGTCAAAATATCCGGGGCTCACCAGGTAGTAGACCGCCTGCGGCATGTCGCTTCGCGTCGCGGGCTTTGGCCTCCCTTCGATCCAGAAGGGAAGCGTCGAATTGTCGCCTGCAAGCGGCAATCCCGTGCCCTGCGAAGCCACGCCCTGCACACCCGGTATCGCCGCAAACTTCGCTTCCAACTCGTGCATCCGGTTGCGAATGCCCGGTGGGTCCGTGGTCAACGAGGGCTGCAGTGCAACGCTGAAGGTCAGCAGGTTCCGCGGATTGAATCCCGGATCGACGCTCCAGAGCACCGCGAGCGAGCGGATCATCAGCCCCGCTCCCACCAGCAGTACGAGCGCAATCCCCATCTCCGCCGCCACAAATACTCCCTGCGCGCGATGGCTCCCTCCGCTCGATCCGCGTCCGCCCTTCTTCAGCGATTCGTAGACGTCCGGCCGCCAAATTTTCAACGCGGGCGTCAGTCCAAAAAACGCCCCGGCGAAAATCGAAACCGCCAGCGTAAAAAGAAGGACGTGCCAATCCATCCCGATCTCCGCCGACCGCGGCAAAGCCGCCGGCAGCGCCGACAAAACGGCTTTCGTCGAATACGAGGCCATCAGCAGGCCCAAAGCCCCTCCCGCAACGCCGAGCAACACACTCTCCGTCAGCAGTTGCGACACGATTCTGCCCCGCGTTGCTCCCAGAGCCGTGCGAATCGCAAATTCGCGCGAACGCGCCAGCGAACGCGCCAGCAGCAAATTGGCCACATTCGCGCACGCGATCAGCAGCACGAATCCCACCGCACCGAGCAGCACATATAGAAAATCCGACACGTTGCCCACCAAATCTGCCTTCAACGGATAAAGCGCAACTCCGCGGGACTTGTTCGTCGTCGGAAAAAGTTCCGCCAGATGCAACGCGATTCCGTCTGCATCGCTCTGCGCCTGCGCCAGCGTCACACCATCCTTCAATCGCCCGATCGCTGTCGCACCGAGCCGGATTCCCCGGTTGCGGAACGTCGGATCGTCCCATTGCCCGATCGGCACGTAGAGTTCGTCGTTGCGTAGAAACGTGAAATTCTCCGGCAAGACGCCGACGATGGAATACGCCTCGCCGTTGATGTTCAGCGTCTTCTCCAGCACGTCGCGCGCGGCGCCGAATTTCCGCTTCCAGAATCCCGCGCTGATGACGGCTACCGGCGCCGCTCCGGGCTGATCTTCTGCCGTCGTGAAGCTGCGTCCCATCGCCGGCGGTACTCCCAGCACGCGAAAGTACTCCGCACTCACCATGCGCGTCTGCACCCGCTCGGTCGAAGTCGCCTCCACCAGATCGAATTCCTCGCTGCGATAGGCGGCCATCGCCGCAAACGTGGAGTTGCTTCGCTGCCAATCCAGAAAATTCATGTACGTGACGCCGCCGCGCTTGCTCAGCGGCGAGGTCTCCGCGATTCTCACGAGCTGATCCGGATGAGGATAGGGAAGCGGATTGAGCAGCACGGAATTCACGATCGAAAAGAGCGAAGTATTTGCGCCTATTCCCAGCGCCAGCGTCGCCAGCGCGATGCACATAAAGGAAGGAGACTTGCGGAGGAAACGGAAAGCGTATCGCACGTCATTTGCGAAATTTCCCATGAAAACTCCCGGAGCGGCGCATCGTGGCACACCACCGCTCGCTAAACCCTACGCGAGATGCAAACGAAACGTTTCAGATCTAGTGCCGCGGAAGGAGGTGATGCTCCGGTGCCTCGATGAAAGTCACCACTTGGTTTTCAAGCGGGATTTCGCGCTGGTGGAGCATCGCCGGGTCATGAGATTCGCTCGATTTCCATCCCCAGCCATTTCCCAGCACTGAAAAACTCTGCAACGCGTACGGCAGCCCTTCGCACGCCAGCGTGGCATTGCCGTCGCACAAATCGAAATGCAGGTGCGGCTCCGTGGAGTTTCCCGAATTGCCGACGAGCCCAAGCGCCTGCCCGCGGCGCACTTTGTCGCCTTCGTGTACTTTCAGCGAACCCGGCTGCAAGTGCGCGTACATCGCGTAAATTCCGCCGCCTAAATTCAGGATCACGTGATTGCCCGCGATATTCTCCAACGTCATCGGCGCCGCGCGGGAATCGGCTCCTGGTGTGTTCTCCGGAATCCCGTCCTTCGTTTCCGTCACCGTTGCGTCCGCAACGGCCAGCGCCTCCTCCCCGTACGCGCGGTAATTCTTGTTGTCGAGCGGATCGTCTTTATATGTCTTCCCGTCAGGGTTCAGCCGCACCCAGTCGATTGCAAATCGCTGCGAAATGTACGCTCGCCCGTTCACCGGAATCATCGCTCGCCGGTGCTGCGAAGTGTTCGATGGTCCGTTGGCCGCCAGCCAGTCGTCGCCCTTCAATGGCGCACCGATCAGCAGCGCCCCACGTCGATTCACCGTCAGCGCGGGGGTCACGATCGTCATGGCGTCCGGATTGTTTCCGATCGTGAGGGTCACTCGGTGCCGCAAAACGCCCGGTGGCGTCGCCGCGCCGGTCAGCGTGATCCAGACGAACGCAACCGCCGTCCCTCCCGGCGAAATCTTTGCCTTCGGAGTCGCGTTCTGTAATCCCGGTCTTGTGAGTACGGCTTCCAACTCGGCGCCTGAATATTGAGCGAGGCCAGCAGACTTCTCATCGTCGCCCAGCGCATCGATTTTTGTAATCGAGCAGTCGTAGCGCCCGAAATTCGAAATGTGCAGCTCGTAAACCAGATGCAGCTTTCCGTCGGCGGCGAATGCCGTCGGTGAAATCGGCGCCACGATATCGAGCGGCGCGGTAAATTGTTTTGGCGTGGGCGCTTCCGGCGCAGGCTTCGGTGGCTCGGCCGCCTTCATCCCCGCGCGCCGGAAATTTAGTGGCTGAGGAGTCGTCGCTGCGGTCTGCGTCCAGGTTCCGTCGATTTCGTTGCCGTCGTCGCTCAGCGTTCCCTGATACACGCCGCCGATGCGGTGAATTTCCAGCTTCACCGATTTTCCGGCCGCAGTGATGGTGTTGATGTCGAGCGACGTGCCTTGCTCGGCGACCGCAAGATTTCCGGCCGTCGCGCCATTCGGCAGCTCGTAAATCTCAAGCTGCAGGTGCAATTGCGCCGTGCCCTGGCCGAGAGTGCCTTCCCACTTGCCCAGAAAACTTCCTGCCGTGCTGGGTGCCTGCGGCGCCTTGGCCAAGAGGCCAATCGCCGCAACAAACGAGCAGCTCACAATCGCCGCAATCGCTGCCCGTCTGCCGCGCGAGAATTTCACGCTCCTGCTTCACCCTTCAAAAACAATGTGTCGTACAACCATCCCGCCACCACGCCGCCAGCCAGCGGACCCGCCCAATATACGCCATGCTCGGCCCAGTGCCGCGCCGCCAGTGCCGGACCGAACGCCCGCGCCGGATTCATCGCCGCTCCCGTAAACGGCCCGCCGAACAAAATGTCCATCGTGATCGTCAGCCCGATCGCGAAGCCTGCAACTTTGTTGAACGCACCGCGCGGATCGACTGCAGTCGCAAAGACCACCAGCACTAGGAAAAACGTCATGATCCCTTCCGCCAGCATACCCGCGGAAGCGCTCAGATCGTACGCCAGCCCCGGCGTCCCCAGCGCTACCGCCTTCCACGTATCGTCGGGAACCAGATACCGCAGGATGTACGCCGCGCTGGCCGCCCCGGCGAGCTGCGCGCCCCAATACGTCAGCGTCTCCACGGTGCTCATCTTCCGCGTCACCCAAAATCCGATCGTCACCGCTGGATTGAAGTGCCCGCCCGAGATATGCCCCAGCGCCGTCACCATGATCCCGATCGCCAGCCCGTGCGCTACCGCAATCCCCAGCAGGGCGATTCCCGTTGGCGGCGTTCCCATGAATTGGTACGCGCAGATCGATCCCGCGCCGATAAAAATCAGCGTAAACGTCCCAATGAATTCCGCTACGAGTTTCTGGGGCCTGTTATACATGCACACGCCTCCCTCGAAGCTTCGATGAATTTACAAATGATTAGCGAGCTGCGGTCACCGGCACGCTTACCGGCGTCAGCCAGCTGTGGCGGTCCGGCTTTTTGCCCCCGACCAGGGCGAAGAATTCGTCTTGCAACTTTTTGGTGATCGGTCCGCGCGAGCCCCGCCCCACGGTGATCCGGTCGATCGATCGCAGCGGCGTAATCTCCACCGCGGTGCCTGCGAAAAACGCTTCGTCCGCGATGTAGAGCATCTCGCGCGGAATCACCTGCTCCTGTACTGGAATTCCGAGGTCCTCGCACAGCGTCACGATCGTCCGCCGCGTGATTCCCGGCAAAATACTCGCGGAGAGCGGCGGTGTCACCACGGCGCCGTCCATCACCAGAAAAATATTCTCGCCGGAGCCTTCGCTCACGCAGCCGTTCGAGTCCAGCGCTATTCCTTCCGTGTAGCCGTTAACCATGGCTTCCATGCGGATCAGCTGCGAATTCATATAATTTGCCGCCGCCTTCGACATTGCCGGCAGCGT
>DASTCZ010000183.1:0-4413 GCA_035710585.1 Candidatus Acidiferrales bacterium
CCCGCAGGCGCTGCTTCGGCGCCTCAAAAGCGGCGACGCGATCGCTCACACCATCACGCTGATATTCGGCGCGACGATCATCCTGATCACAGTTCTGTTGGTCTATCAGCTCTGGATTCACTCCGCGCCCTCGCGCGCGAAGTTCGGGTTGCACTTTTTTGCAACGTCGACGTGGGATCCGGTGGCCGAAGACTTCGGTGCGCTTCCGTTTATCTACGGAACTCTGGTCACGACGGTGGTAGCGCTGACGATCGCGATACCCTTGGGACTCGGAGCGGCTATATTTCTCTCCGAGCTCGCGCCTCCGAAGTTATCCGCCGGACTTTCGTATGTGATTGACCTGCTGGCCGCGGTCCCGAGCGTCATCTACGGAATGCTGGCGATCTTCACGCTACTGCCGCTAATGGCTTCGAAGATCGAACCGTTTTTGAAGAGGAATCTGGGATTTCTGCCCTTATTCCGCGGGCCTGCGTACGGAGTCGGACTTCTCTCGGCGGGTCTGGTGCTGACGGTGATGATCGTCCCGTACATCATTTCGGTCTCGCGCGAAGTCTTGATGGCGGTGCCGCGCGACCAGCGGGAGGCTGCGCTGGGGCTGGGCGCGACGCGGTGGGAGTCGACTTGGAGAGTGGTCGTCCCGTTCGCACGGTCAGGCATCATGGGATCGATCCTTCTGTCGATGGCGCGCGCGCTGGGCGAAACGATGGCGGTTACGATGGTCATCGGAAACACTCCGAAGATTTCAGCATCGCTGCTCTCGCCGGGCTATTCGATCGCCGCGGTGATTGCAAATGAATTCAGCGAAGCGACCGGTGCGGTCTATATAAGTTCTCTGGTCGAACTTGGGTTGGTGCTTTTTCTACTTACATTTATTCTGAACGGGCTCGCGAGAATCCTGATCACTCTTACCGCGCAGAAAGGCTCCGAGGTGACGGCATGACGCTCCGGATGCTGTGGCGTAAGGGCCTGAACGTATCGATGCTCGCGCTGACAGGGCTGTGCGCGTTGCTGGCCGTTTCTGCGCTCTTTATCGTGCTGGGTTTCCTGGCACTGAATGGAGCAAAGTCGCTGCACTGGAGCTTCTTCACGAATTTGCCGGCGCCGATGGGCGAGACAGGCGGAGGAATCGCGAACGCGATCGTGGGATCGGGCAAATTGCTGCTGGCGTCGGCATTTGTGGGGGTGCCTATCGGATTGCTCGGCGGAATCTATCTGGCGGAGTATGCCGGCAGCACGTCTTCGTTTATGGTGCGGTACGCAGCGGATTTGTTGAACGGCGTGCCTTCGATCGTGATCGGAATTTTTGCGTACGCTGTTGTCGTGTTGCCAATGCGGCATTTTTCGGCGTTGGCGGGCGGATTTGCGCTGGGCGTGATGATGATTCCCATCATTTTGAGGACCAGCGAAGAATTCCTCAAAGCCGTGCCGCGTTCGTTCCGCGAGGGCGCTATGGCGCTGGGAGCGAGCAAGTGGCGGACGATCGCGACCGTAGTGGTGCCAGCGGCCGCAGGCGGAATCATGACGGCGGTTCTCCTGGCGCTCGCGCGCGTGGCGGGAGAAACGGCGCCGTTGCTTTTCACGGCTCTCGGGAACCAGTTCTGGAGCCCGGGGTGGAGTCAACCCACAGCGTCGCTACCTGTTGTAATTTATACGTATGCAACTTCGCCGTACGAGGACTGGCACCGGCAGGCGTGGGCTGCCGGCCTCGTCTTATTGGGGCTCGTGCTCACGACCAACCTGCTTACGCGTCTTTTGCTGGCGCGCAAGGCGATGCCAGGAAGGTAGGATCCGGTGGAATTTGCATCCGCAGCCAAGCCAGCCATGGTCGGGGAGGCATTCGTGAATTCCATTACTCCCGCAGCGGTCAAGCAGGCCAATCCGCCGCAGGAAGCTGCGTGGAATCCTACCTTGCGGATGGCCGTGGCCAATTTGGATTTCTTCTACGGCAAATCCCAGGCGCTATTTCATGTAGATCTCGAAATTGCGACCAACCGGGTCACCGCGCTGATCGGCCCGTCGGGGTGCGGAAAATCAACATTGTTGAGAACGTTGAACCGGATGCACGAAACGCAGAGCCATACGCGCCTCGAAGGCCAGATTCTGCTGGATGGGGAAAATATTCTTCAGTTGGACGTGACGCGATTGCGCCGGCGCGTAGGCATGGTTTTTCAGAAGCCGAATCCGTTTCCGAAGTCGGCGTACGACAACGTTGCTTACGGTCTGCGGATCAATGGGTACAAGGGTTCGTTGGATGAACACGTCGAGAAAAGTTTGCGGCGCGCGGCGCTTTGGGAAGAAGTAAAAGACCGGTTGCACAAGTCCGCGTACGCGCTTTCCGGAGGGCAGCAGCAGCGGTTATGTATTGCGCGCGCGCTGGCGGTGGATCCGGAAGTGCTGCTGCTCGATGAGCCTTGCTCGGCGCTGGATCCGGTCAGCACCGCGAAGATCGAGGAGTTGCTGATTCAATTGAAGGAGTACTGCACGATTGTCATCGTGACGCACAACATGCAGCAGGCGGCGCGCGTGAGCGACAGCACGGCGTTCATGCTAAGCGGCGAGCGGATCGAGTTCAGCCCAACGCCGCAGCTTTTCACAAAGCCCACCGACCCACGGACAGAAGCCTACATCACCGGACGCTTCGGATGATTCCGAGAGGTGTGACGCGGGGGCTGAGCACATTGCTGAACGAAAAACTTGCGCGGAGATAAGCGGAGAGCTTGATGGAACGACATTTTGAACACGATCTCGAGGAGCTGAAGGAACGGCTGCTGTGGATGGGCAGCCTGGCCGAGCGCGCGGTGCACCAGTCCGTCCAGGCGGTGCTCGAGGCCGACGAGAAGATGGCGCGTTCGGTGCTCGATGAAGAGCCCGTCGTCAACGAATTGCAAAAGGAAATCGACGACCGCGTGGTGCAGCTGCTGGCGCTCTATCAGCTCATGGCGACGGATTTGCGGTTTGTGCTGGCGGTATCGCGAATAAACAACGATCTGGAGCGGATCGCGGATCAAGCCGTGAATATCTCGCAGGCGGCGATGCGCGTGATCCGGCACCCTCGCGTTAAGCCTTATGTGGATCTGCCGCGCATGAGCGAAATTGCCGAGGAGATGGTGCGCGATTCGCTGAACGCGCTCGTCCATAAGGACGTGGACCTTGCGAAGACGGTGCTCGCGCGTGATGACGAAGTGGACAACTTACGCGACCAGATTTTCCGGGAATTGCTTTCGTACATGATGGGCGATTCCGCGGTGGTCTTTCCCGCATTCGAGCTGATTCTCGTCGCCAAGAACCTGGAACGGATTGGCGATCACGCCACAAATATCGCGGAAGATGTGATTTACATGGTTGCGGGAAGCGACGTGCGCCACCCGGCGCCGGACCGGCGCTAGCTTACTGGCTCGCCCCAGGCGCGGCGAGCTTGCGAATCTTATACAGCTCGAGTTTGCCGCTGGTGTAAACAGGGTCGCCGATCGTATCGAGGCCTGCTTCAAATTTGCCCACGTCGTAAGCCCACACGTAATCGTAATCGTCGCGCACCTGATTCCAATCGGGCGGCGCGTCGTAACTGAGATCCCAAAAACCATCCGGATCATACACGTCGATCTTTACTTGAAGGGGCAGCAAGCCCGGCAAAGTGAAGAGATAAGGCGAGAACCAGCCGCGCTCGACGACTCCATAGGCCCAAAAATGCGGATATGGCTGCGCGATGGGATCTTCGTCGGTTCCCTCAACGATTGGCAGCACACGTGCGTTCATTGGCGTCAGCGCGAAGGCCTGCGCCATGGAGTCGAGCTGCGGCTGCGCGGCGCGGAAGTGGGCAGTGATATTGCCAATGCGAACCACGAACAAGAGCAGCGCCAGTGGAACGAACCAGCGGGCGCGCGGGCCAATGCTCGCGGTAGCGAGCAAGAGTATGAAGAGAACAGGAAGCGCGCGAATATCGATATTCCATCCATCGCCATAGCCGATGGGAAGACAGATGTAGGTCAGCAGCATCGCGAGAGCGGCAACGATCCATCGCCAATTCGAATGAGAGTTGCGATTGCGGATGGCGCCGATCAGGAACAGGGCCGCGACAGCCGCAATCGATACCCAATCGAGCGATGGCGAAAAGCCGTGAATGATGTTCCAAAAGCTCTGGAATTTATCGGCGGCGGTGCGAAATTCGGCGCCGCTTTGTTGCTGCGCTGCACGAGAGGAAATGAAATAGAAAAGAGCCGTGGGTACGAACAGGCCGGCGGTGAGGAACCATTCGCGAAATTTCGGGCGAGTCACCGAGTAGACGCCGATGATCAGCCCGGCGAACAGCCAGCCGAAGATATGCGCGAAGTAGGTGAGCGTGAGCGCCACGCAGGTGAGAATCCAGGCGCCGATCGTTTTGCTGCGCAAAAATCGCAGCCAAAGCCCAACCGTGAG
>DASTCZ010000184.1:0-5185 GCA_035710585.1 Candidatus Acidiferrales bacterium
CGCACGATCGTGCTGCATTACCACGTCACAAACGCGCTGCGATTTTTCGAGGATCATGACGAACTGTATTGGAACGTGACCGGCGACGAGTGGGACGTGCCGATCCAATCGGCGGAAGCCGAAATATCCCTGCCGGTGGGAACCACGGGCATTCGCGTACTCGACTTCACCGGCGCGTATGGCTCTCGCGCGCACAACGCGGATGTTCAGACGACAGGCAATCTCGTGGACGCAAAGATGACGCGGCCGCTGGCCTTCCACGAAAACTTGACGATCGTCGTCGGTTGGGACAAAGGAGCGGTTCGCGAGCCGACGTGGCCGGAAAAGATCGCGAGCTTTCTGGAAAGCAATTGGCCGCTCGGATTTCCGCCACTGGCATTCGTGGCGATGTTCTATGTCTGGTACACGCGCGGGCGCGATCCGCGGCTGCGGCCGATTTCCGTGCAATACGACCCGCCGGACAAACTCACTCCGGGCGAACTGGGCACACTGGTGGATTGCTCGGCAAACATGCGCGACATCACCGCGACGCTGGTCGATCTGGCGGTGCGCGGATTCATCGTGATCGAAGAGAAAACTGTTTCGCACATGATGGGCCTGTATTCCAACAAGGACTACACGTTTCATTTGAAAAAGCCGACGAGCGATTGGGGCGGACTGAAGTCGCACGAGCTGCTTCTGCTGCACGGAATTTTTGTTACGGACAACTCGGTCTCGGTGGACCTCTCGGAGCTGCACAACCGCTTCTACACAAACGTGAAAGGAATCCGCGAAGCGTTGCTCGATTCGCTCGTGGAGCACAATTATTTCGCGCGCCGGCCTGATGCCGTCCGCGCCGGGTGGCTCGGAGTCGGCGGCGTACTCGGATTTTTTCTGATCGTCGGAGGAGTCTGGCTGGGATCGAATTACGGCCTGCAGCCTCTGCCGTTTTTTCTGTCCGGTATCGCAACAGCGATTGTGATCTGTGCGTTCGGGTGGTTCATGCCCGTGCATACTGCCGAAGGCGCGCAGGCGCTGGAAAAGGCGATTGGTTTCGAGCAGTTTCTGCAGCGCGTGGAATCGGATCGCATCGAACGCATCGAAAAGACTCCGGAGCTCTTTGAAAAATTCCTGCCCTACGCGATGGCGCTCGGCGTGGAAAAAAAGTGGGTCGGATCGTTTCAGGGAATTTTCACGCAGCCGCCCTCCTGGTATCAGGGCGGAATTTACGGCCCGAATTTCTATCCGATCATGTTGGTGAATAATCTGAACATGATGACGGCGCAGACGGCATCGATGATGACCTCGGCGCCGCGAAGCGCCGGCGGCTCAGGTTTCGGCGGAGGGGGAGGCGGTGGTGGCTTTTCAGGCGGCGGCTTCGGCGGTGGAGGAGGCGGCGGTTTCTAGCCTCTAATTATTTCCGCCAGTTCGTGCCGTCGCCGTCGGGAGCGTGTAACCCTCCAGGAATTTCCAGATCGATTCGTTTGTCTCGAAATCGCCGCTCACTTTTCCCACTTTCGATTCCGGCTCGTATTGCTCGCCGCGCGGCCAGGTATTTCCGGAACCCTCCAGGCTGTAGAGAACCACGCGCACGTTCGGCGCGGGCTTGCAATCCGTGAACTCATCCAAACGGACGGGCTTGTCTCCGCTCACGATCGGCGGAATCGAGGACTGCTTTGATTTTTCGCCGCAGCTGCTGATTTTCGCCCAAGCCTTCGCAGAATCCTCGGCGGAAAGAGTCGTGAGCCGGAGTTGCCGGTCATCGCCGCCCTTGTAGTGGAAAATCGGATCCGAAGTTCCGTTCACCATCATCAGCGGAATCGAATGCGAGGGCAGGCACGACTTCGAAAGCGGCTCCGGCAATTCGGCGCCGACGGTCGCGATCGCCGCGATGCGCTCAGACATCAGACAGCCCAGCCGGAAATCCATCACGCCGCCATCGGATAGTCCAACCACGTAAACGCGGGTGGGATCGACGGGATAATCGAACTCAACTTTGTCCAGCACGCGGTCGAAGAATGCCAAATCGTTCCCGTGCTGCGCCTCTTCTCCGCCGCTCGGCCGTTGGCCCCCGCCTCGACGCTGACCACCGCCGCCACCTCCACCGCCGGGCCAGCCTCCTCCCGGCCAACCGCCGCCGCCCCTGCCATATCCGCCGTTGCGCTGACGAGGACGTTCGGCCTGCTGCTGAGCGCCCAAATCCCACCGGCGGCCAAGTGCATTCGGATACACCGCGATGAAATTGTTGGCATCAGCGGTCTCATTGAAGTGCGTCAGGCGCGCCATGTCATCGCCATCGTTGTCCATGGGATGGAGCAGCAAAACCGCCGGATATTTTTTTGTTTTGTCGAAATACTTTGGAACGTGGACGACGTAGCTTCTCGTGACGTTGTCCACATCGACGGCTTCGCGCGGGTCCTGCGCGCGAGCGCGAGTTACTCCCACCGAACTCATGATGAAAACCGCGGCGCAGAAAAGCGCGGACTTACTCAAAAAAGAATTCCGCAAGCAGTGCATACCTGCTTCCGATGCGGCCGCGCGGCTTTCTGGTTGCGTGCAGGCTACGAACGCGGAGCGCCGTGATTGCGCGCGGCGCGCTCGAACCATTGGTTCAGCCATCCGTGCTCGCGCAGCGATTCATCGCTGAGATGCCGGTTCCAGGCGGACATCACGCTTGCGCGGCTGATGTAGCCGAGGACTCTGTGGGTATCCTCGCGGCTGACGACGAGAAGGCGGCCGACATTGTTCCTCAGCATTTTGGTCAGCGCATCGTAGACACGCTCGTCGGGATAGCAGACCACCACCGAGCGGCTCCCCGCTTCGATCACCGGCCGAGTGCGGCCACCGTCTTGCGCCAGCGTGCGAAGCAGATCGCTCTGCGTCACGATTCCGGCGAGCTGTCCGCTGCCGTCGATGATTGCCAGGCCGTGATGCTTCGCCACAGCCGGGTCCTGCGCGGCGATCCGGTCAGTGGCTTCGCCGACGGTCATGTCCGGCGGAATCGTCGAGACGTCGCTGACCATGACCTCCGAGACTTTGACCTGGCGCATCACGTTGGCCTCGAATTCCTGATGCGTGTTCAGCCCGCGGCGCGCGAGCTTTTCGGTCATGATCGAGTTCGGCAGATAGTAGATGGCGATGAAATCCGCGATCACGCACACCAGCATGAGCGGCAGCACGGAGTTGTAATCGCGCGTGATTTCGAAGGCAAAGACGATGAATGCAAACGTCGCGCGAGAGGCTGCACCAAAAACGGCGCCCATGGCGACCAGCGCAAATGCTCCCGGTGAGAGTTGCGCGCTGGGAATGAAGTGATTGACGGCTCCGGCGAATACGCCTCCGAGCGCCGCGCTGGCCATGAACATGGGCGCAAGCAACCCGCCGGATGTGCCCGAGCCGATGGAGATCACCAGCGCCAGCGATTTGAATACCGCGATGAGCAACAGTAATTCTAGCGCGAGCTTGTTGTTCAGGATGTCTGAAATCGTGTCGTAGCCCACGCCGAGCACGCGCGGCACGAAAAATCCGATGATGCCGAGCGCGAGTGCGCCGATCGCCGGATGCCACAGTTCGCTGATCGGAAGGTGATCGAAAAGGTCCTCCACCCAGTAGAGAAATTTCGTGAAGCCTACCGCCGCGAATCCGCAGAGAATCCCGAGCACGAGGTAATAAGGTAGAAGGCGCGGGATGCCGAAATCGACTCCGCCGAAGTGAAACATCGCGCCCGTGCCTAGCAGCAGAAGGTGCATGCTCGTCGCAAGCGTGGTGGAAATTACCAGCGGAATAAACGAGCGCGAACGAAATTCGAAGAGCAGAAGTTCGATGGCAAGGATCACGCCTGCAATCGGCGTGTTGAACGTTGCTGCCATGCCCGCGCCCGCTCCGCACGCGAGAAGCACTTTGCGTTCCGACGCCGTGGTGGAAAGAATTTGTCCGACGAGCGAGCCGAACGCGCCGCCGGTCTGAATGATCGGACCTTCGGCTCCGAAAGGGCCGCCGGTGCCGATGGCAATCGCTGCGGAGAGCGGCTTGAGGATTGCGACCTTTGCTTCAATGCGGCTGCTCGAAGTGAGCACGGCCTCCATCGCTTCCGGAATTCCGTGACCTTTGATTTTTGGCGAGCCGTACTTCGCCATGAAACCCACAATGATTCCGCCAACGACCGGAACCGCGATGACCCACACGCCGAGATGATTGTTCTCAGGGCTGCGAAATACTGTGGAGAACGTGTGATAAAAAGAAATGTTCGTGAATAAGCCGATTAATTTATATAAGACGAACGCAACGAGGCCCGCGAGGACGCCAATCGCAGCGGCAAGCGCGGACATCAAGCCGAGCCGGTAGCCCGAAATGATTCCCGTTTGAACGGCTGCCGCCGGCGCTTGAGATGAATCAGCCACCCTTCCTCCTTCGGTAAGATGAACTTCGGCCGCCAATGCGGCGAGCCGCTTCCACTACATTGCCGAGCGCACGGACCAATGCGGGCCCGCTCCGGCGCAGCTCGCGAAGCCGCAATTCCGCGAGCTTTTTGAAAATGGCGTCGCCGCGGGGCGTGAGGTCGATGAGCACTTCCCGGCGATCCGCGGCGCTGTGCGCACGCCTGACGAGACGCATTCTTTCGAGGCGGTCGATCCGCTCGACGGCGGTGTTGTGCCGCACCTGAAGGCGCTGCGCTAATTGCCGAATCGTGGCGGTTTCGCCCTGCGGCATTCCGCGCAGCGCGAGCAGCAACTGGTATTGCTCGGGCTCGAGCCCGGCCGTGCGTACCGCATCGTCCGTGGCGTTGAAAAACAGACGGATGTGGTAACGGAATTCCGCCAGGGCGCGATATCCGGCAAGGTTTACTGTTCGCGGCACAACCAATTATATCGTGTAACGACATATTATGACAACTTCGTGTTCGCGGTGGGACAACCAGTAAACCTAGAGAATTTTTCGGTAAGCCTTCTGCGTCTTGATGTGTTCGTAGCCCATGCGCTCGTAGAAAATGTGCGCCGCGGCGCGGGTCACGTTGCTGCGGAGATAGACCGCGCGGCAGCCGCGCTTCTTCGCCCAGCGCTCGGCGAATTCCATCAGCTGACGGCCAACGCCCGCGCCCCGGCACGACTCATCCACCACGAGTCCGGCCACTTCTGCGCGATGTCCTCCGGCTAATCCGAACTCGTCGAATAGTTGAATCCATCCGGCCAGGTTGCCGTCGGAATCC
>DASTCZ010000185.1:0-5547 GCA_035710585.1 Candidatus Acidiferrales bacterium
GCGTTGGAGGTCCTGGAGGCGAACCCGATCGACATCGTTCTCACAGACCTGAAAGTGCCGAGGCTTGGCGGACTCGAGTTGCTTCGCCACGTGCGCGAGAGCTTTCCGCAGACCGCGGTTGTGGTGCTCACGCAATTTGGAACGATCGAAACGGCGATTGAGGCGATGCGGCTCGGCGCGGCAGATTTCATCACCAAGCCGTTTCACGCGGAAGAGATGAAGACGCGGCTCGAGCGGTTGGTGCGCTCGATCGAGCTGGATCAGGAGAATCGCATTTTACGGGAGCAGCTGCGCACGCGGCCCGGGTTCGGGCAGCTGATCGGCACTTCGGCAAAAATGCAGAAGGTGTACAAGCTGATCGAGAAAGCGTCGCAGGGCGAGTATCCGGTCCTGATTCTCGGCGAGAGCGGGACCGGCAAGGAGCTGGTGGCGCGGTCGATTCATTTTCTCGGGCCGCGCAGCCAGGAGCCATTTTTCCCAGTGGATTGTTCGGCGCTCGCGCCCACGCTGATCGAGTCGGAATTATTCGGGCATGTGCGCGGCTCCTTCACCGGCGCTCTCCAGAATAAGCAGGGGCTGCTCGAGGCGGCGGGCTCCGGAACCTTGTTCCTGGACGAGATCGGCAATCTGCCGGTCGATTTGCAGGCGAAGCTTCTCCGCGCACTGCAAGAGCGCGAATTCAAACCAATCGGCGCGAATCAGCGCGTGGCCATTCATTCGCGCATGATCGCCGCAACGAACAGCAATCTCGAACAGGCCGTGCGTGACGGCCGCTTCCGCCAGGATCTTTTTTTCCGGCTGAATGTGGTGCCAATCAAGCTGCCGCCGCTGCGAGAACGCAAATCGGACATTCCGCTGCTCGTGAACTTCTTTCTGGAACGCAGCGCAAAGGGCGAGACTCCCCTGCGGACGTTTTCCGAAGATGCGATGCGCCATATGGTTGCCTACGACTGGCCGGGCAATGTGCGCGAGCTGGAAAACGCCGTGGAGCGCTCGATAGCGCTGAGCTCCGGAACGGTGCTGCAGCTGAACGATCTTCCGACCAATGTTCAGGTCTTACAGGAAGCGCGAACAGCAAACGAAAACGAGCTCGTGCCCCTCGAGGTAGTCGAAAAGCGCATGATCTTCCGCGCGCTTCAGGAAACGAGCGGCGACAAGCTGGCGGCCGCGCGACTGCTCGGCATTGGCAAAACCACGCTCTACCGCAAGCTGAAAGAATACGAAGACAAGTTGAATCCCTGATTGAACGTCCCACGAATTTGCCGCTTCACGCACGGCGGCCCCTGCTCTTGGTGTGTCTTGCTACCGAGTTGAATTCAGAGAATCGCCGCAGAAGCGAAGCCAAATTGGTGTTCCGTTGTGTGACAAGTCGGTTCGAGTCGGTCAACAATTTCTTAGGGTTGCCTTGCTTGCCTTACAGGTCCTTTGCCTTCAAGAAAATACGACTTGCTCCCTTGGCTACATTCCTGCTTTGGAATCGCGGGGGTTGCAATGTGGCGAGGGAGGTTGTGGATCGTCGTCGCGGCTGCGAAAGCGCCGAAGCGCCCGCTTTGGCGCCTTGTGGCGGAATATGCGGTGACGATTTCAGCGGCGCTGCTGGCCGGCTATTTGATCCTTCTCGTGAAGTTGTAAGTCGCGCCGGTCATCGCCGCAAAAGCGCACGCCGTTCCATGAATTCACGCAATAAATCCCATTCGCTACGCATCGGCGAGGAATTGCTCCAGGCTCAACTGGAGGCGGTCGCGGAATCCTCAGACACGGGTGTGGTTCTTTTTGACGGCGCCGGATGCGTGCAGTTGGCGAACCGCCGGTTCGGGGAGTTGGCGGGCCTCGAGCGCGAAGAGATCACGGGCTGCGTGTCGTGGGAAGAGCTCGCCCGCAAGATGGCTGCGCACATGGATGCGCCGGAGGAGTTCATCGGGCGCTGGCGCGCGCGCATGCGGCGATCGGGTGAAGCCAGCTGGGACGAGATTCGCGTCGATCGCCCCGCGCCTCATCGAATCGAGCGTTTCGGCCGTCCGGTCCGAAATGCAGCGGGCGATCCGATCGGCAGGCTTGAAAACTACAGGGAAATCGCACCGGAATCGCAAACCGATATGCGAGGCCTGCAGACCGAAAAACTCGCGGGCCTTGGCCAGCTCATATCGGGAATCGCGCACGAGCTGAACAATCCGCTGACGAGCATCACGGGCTACGCGCAATTGATGATCAGCAGGCCGTTGCCCGCGCCGCAATCCGCGGATGCGCAGCGCATTTTTCAGGAAGCGGAGCGGGCTTCGCACATCGTGAAGAATCTGCTGCTCTTCGCGCGCGACCGCCGCCCGGAAAAGCGGGCCGTGGATCTGAACGAAGTGATCGATCGGACGCTGGCCTTGCGCAACTACGAGCTGCGAGTGGGAAACATCGCCGTCGAGGCGAATCTCGACCGCGATCTTCCTCTCGTGCTGGCGGATCCGGTGCAGGTTCAGCAAGTGCTGCTGAATTTAGTCATCAACGCCGAGCAGGCCATCGAGCAGTCAGGCAAAGAAGGGATCATCCGCATTCGCGACTTCCGCTCGGGTGACCGCGTGCATCTCGAAATCTCCGATTCGGGCTCCGGAATCCCGCTGGAGAATCTGGGCCGGATCTTCGATCCATTCTTCACGACGAAACCCGCCGGAGTCGGGACCGGGCTGGGCCTTTCGCTCGCGCAACAGATCCTTCGGGAACATGGCGGCCAAATTTCCGTAGAAAGCGGGGCGGGCCGCGGCGCGAAATTCACGATCGAACTGCCTATTGCAGGCCAGCAAAAGATCGAGCAGCTCTTTCCGCTGCACGAGCCGGCGCGCGTGCGAATTCTGCCGCGTGCCAGGCAGCGGCGCCGCGTGCTGGTGATTGAAGATGAGCCGACGGTGGCAAGCCTGATCGAAGACGTACTCGCCGAAGAGGGCTACACGGCGGAAACTCATCTCGATGGCCGCGAAGGGCTCGACCGCGCGCTGCACGAAGAGTTCGACCTCGTAATCTGCGACCTCAAAATGCCCCACGTCGATGGGCGCACCATTTATCACGAGCTGGTGCGGCATCACAGCCCGCTGCAAAACCGCATGGTGTTTGTCACCGGCGACGTTCTCGCGTCCCGGACCATGGAATTCCTGGAATCGAGCGGGCTGCCGTACCTGGCGAAGCCTTTTCAAGTGGACGATCTGAAAGCAGCAGTCGCGCGGGCACTTTCCGAGCCCGCGTCTGAACCGGTGGCGCATTTTCGTGGAGCGGCCCGTTCGTGAAGTCCCGGCCGCCGGTGGTGCTGGTGATTTGCGCCGACCCTGCGCTGACCGAGCGCGTGGTGCAGGAACTTTCCCTTATCGACTCGCAAACGCAGACGCCGTTAGCCGCGAATATCGCGCAGGGCGTTCACCTGCTGGATCATTACTTTCCCGACGTCATTCTTCTGGACGAATCCGCGCTCGGCACGCATTCGGTGCCGCTCGATGAATCCATCGCGCCGCTGACGGAGCGAGCGCCATTGGTCTTTTCCGGCCATCCAGCGCAGCAGGAAATCCTCGCCGTGCTCATCGGCTCGGGCGCGGTGGACATGGTGGCGCGCGTCGGAAATTTCGCCCAGGTCGCCGTGGGATTAATCGAGCGGCGTCTTCGCCAGGCGGAGATCGCCGAAGCGGCGCGTCTCGATTTCGAAGGCGGAGAGACGTTTGGAGAGACGTTGCGCCATGAGGTGAACAATCCGTTGACCGGAATCCTGGGCAACGCGCAAATGCTGCTCGCCAGAGCCCGCCGCGAAAATCTGCAGCCGAGCACGATCGAGCGGCTGCAGACGATCGCAGACCTGGCCATGCGCCTGCGAGAGACGATCCGCGTGCTCAGCCAAAACTGGGAAGACACCGAACGCAGCCAACCAAGGGCGCGAGAAACGTCAGAGATGCGTCCGTAGAACCGCCCCGTCACCTTAGGAGAGCCCGAGGCTTTCGCCCACGGCTCAATTCTTTCCCTTCTTTGCGAAAAACTGCAGTACGTGCTGCCGGTAGCCTTCACGGTCGGCGCCGAGCCCCGAGGCGTGGGCTGCACCGGGAATCACCCAAATCTGCTTCGGACCCGTTGCATTCGCGAAAATTAGCCTGACGTGGCGGGCCGGCAAATTGTCGTCGTCACCGTCTTCAATAAGGAGAATCGGAAACGGCCGCCTGCGGACGGAAGCTTCGGGCGAGTTTGCGTCCACGTCGAAGCCCCCCGCCCTCTCCATCGCAGAAACGCCTGCGAGCGCAGCGGGGAACAGAATCGTTTCGCCGAGCCATGTCCCGTGCCGGAAAGAGACGTAATCGTAGCTTGCTTCCCGCAGACTCGCGAAGGGCGCTTCCGCCACTACGGCTTCGATTCGCGGATCGAACGCAGCTGCTTGCAGCGCGATTCCGGCTCCCATGGAGATCCCGAGAGCGTAGAGATGCCGCACGCGATGGTGCGGCTCCAGAGCATCGATGATCGCGTGCACATCGTCGCGCTCTCTCCAACCGAAAGTCGCCTGCTCTCCCCCGCTTTCGCCTTGCGCGCGGGAATCCATCATCGTCACGGCGTACCCCGCTTGGAGCAGAAAATCCGCGGCGCCGATCATGCCCACGCGATTGTCTCCGGAGCCGTGCAGCAGCATGACCCAATCGGCCGGAGAGTCATTTGTGTTCGACGCGGGGATCGCCAACCAGCCTCGGAGGATCGTGCCGTCCTGCGCGGTCACTGAAAAATCCTCGCGCAGCGCCGAATCCCTGGCTAAAACAGCGTCTGCGGCTTCGACAAGGGATTTGTCCAACGGGCGATGGAGCGGGTGCAGCGCGCCCGCTCCCATCCATGCGGCGATGGGAATCGCCAGGATCGCGACGAGCAGCACGACGGCTCCCGCGCTTATGACGAGCTTGCGCATCGTGGATACCTAATAAAGATACGAAAATCGGAAGAATGAAGTTGCGAAGGTGTGCTTACGACCCAGTCGAAGAGTAATGGCGGACGCCGCGGGACCAGGCGAAGCCAGCTGCCACCATGCACGCGAGCGCGATTACCGGCACCAAGAGCGCGTAGCGAAAATATTCGCTGTGGTGCAACAGCCGCGCGCCGGGATAAAACGTGGCGAAGCCGAAGGGCACGATCCAGCTGAGGAAAAACTGCACGTAGCCGGAATAGATCGAGAGCGGATAGCGGCCGAAGGCGATGAGATTCCAGAACGGGGGATGGACGCCAATGCGGTCTTCGAACCAGAAGGAAAACGTGGTGAGCAGCAGAAAAAACGAAACGTAGATCGCGCCACCGCAGAGCGCGAAGACGATCAAGAGCAGAGCGTCCTTGGCGTGCCATTCGAGATGCATCACGTGGGCGGTGTAAGCGACGATCGCTACACCGGTCAGCGCTTCGTGGAATGACTCTACGCGGAAATTCTCAAACAGGATTTGGAACAGCGAACTGACCGGACGAAGTAGAACCCGGTCGAATTTGCCCTCCATGATGTAGGTGTTGCCGAACTCGTAGAGGTTCAGGCTGAGCACGTTGAAGAGGCCGTAAGGAATCATC
>DASTCZ010000186.1:0-13858 GCA_035710585.1 Candidatus Acidiferrales bacterium
GGACGAATCGCTGGCCGACCGCATCGGGGCGCGGATTCGTTCACGGCTTTACGAGATGTGCCGGACGGTGGAGATTTATGCGCCGGATTTCCGGCGGGAGATTCGCAAGGTGACCGGGCTGCACTCGTAAGACGACGAATAGGACCGTGGTCCCTATGCCGGGTTTAATTCAGATGAAGCTCTTAGCGTCGTTGATCTCTTCACTCTAGCGCAGAGAAGCAAGGTCAGTATCGGAGTTACGAAAGCTGAGAGTGTGGCGGCGGCGAGGCTGGCCACACATCCTCCGATCAAGCTTCCAGCGACGACCAGCGCGATCTGCTTGTTGCTCGCTCGCGTTTTCATCACCGCGTAGTATCCAACTAGCCCCGTAGGTATCCCTATAAAACCACCCACGGCCCCGCCCTCAAGGCACGCCAGCTCGAACGCCTCCTTTCCGAATCCGTATCCCCACACCCCAAGACCCAAATAGTGTTGCAGAGTGCCGATAACAAGGCCACAAATGGCAGAGGTTGTGAAAACGGCTAGAGCCTGTATCCAATTAGGCCGTTGATTTCCAGTTTCGGCCGATTTCGCGCGCATAGTCTCCAGTCTACTGTTGTACGTTCGCGTGGGTCCGTCGCTGTAGTCAAGTCGTGCCTATCCAACAACGAGGTTCAGCGACGAAGATTAGTAGGCGAGTTGCCGCCGCGACGTCACCGACTGTACCCGTAAAAATCGCGCGACTTCGGAATCTGCCGTTTTTCAGCGTTTCATTGACAGGCTGCGCGAGCGGCGCGTATCATCTTCGGGATGCAGCGCCGTGGGGCGCTGATCTCCTGCCTGCTGGCCGCGTTTCCGGGTTCCTCCCGAGGTGACTACGGCAAGCTGGGAGGAGTCTCCCTTCCGGAGGCCGTAATGTCGTTCCAAACCGAACAGTCCACCAACCCTTCCTCATCGTCTGCCGCAGCAACCGAGCAGGCAGCCGAAGCGCAAGTGGCAGTACCCCCCGCGGTCGCCTCCGTGGATATGGCGGCGCCGGATTCACAAGCCGCACAAACTGAGGGCAGCGACGACGCCGGGAGAGCTGTGTCCGAAAATACTGCGGCTCAGGCCTCGGGAAGTGATGGCGCCTCAAGCGCGGGTGCGGCCGAGGCGGCAACCGATGCGGCCGAAGGGGACGAGATCTCCGCGGAAGCTCTGAACGAGCTGATCGACCATTATCCGACGCCGCAGGAGCAGGCCGCCGAGCACCGCGAACTCGAAGGCCGCGTGGTGGCGATTTCGGAGCTGGGAGTCGCGGTCGATATCGGGGCGAAGAGTGAAGGTCTGATCCCGGCGCAGGAATTTTCGGACAATAACGCCGCGCCGCTGCCGGCGATCGGCGAGACGATTCCCGTCGAGCGCCTGGGCGAGCAAAAAGACGGTTACATTTTGCTGTCGTACCAGAAGCCGCGACGGCGCGCGATCTGGAAAAAGATCGAAGAGTCTTACAAAGCGAAGGCAAATATCGAAGGCAAGGTGGTCGATCTGATCAAGGGCGGGCTGGTGGTGGATATCGGCATCCGCGCCTTTTTGCCGGCTTCGCAGGTGGACGTAAAGCCGCAATCGAATTTGGAAAGCCTGAAAGAACAGGCGATCACGGTCCGCGTGATCAAGATGAACCGGAAGCGCGGGAATGTGGTGGTGAGCCGGCGCGCGATCCTCGAAGAAGACAACGAGGCGAAGAAACAGCAGGTGCTCGAATCGCTGGCGGAAGGCCAGACTCTGACGGGACGCGTGAAAAATATCACGGACTATGGCGCGTTTGTGGATTTGGGCGGCGTGGATGGATTGCTGCACATCACCGATCTTTCGTGGGGGCGGCTGAAGCATCCCTCCGAAGCGGTGAAGGTCGGCGATGAGGTCGAAGTGCAAGTGCTGCGCTTCGACAAGGAAAAAGGACGCGTATCGCTGGGCCGCAAGCAGCTGGTGGCCGATCCGTGGGCTACAGTTCCGGAAAAATTTCCGGTGGGCGCGCACATTCAGGGCAAGGTTGCGGGCGTGACGGATTACGGCGCGTTCATCGAGCTGGATCAGGGCGTGGAAGGACTCGTGCACATTTCCGAGATGACCTGGTCGAAGCGACTAAAGCATCCGTCCAAGATCGTGAGCGTGGGCGATACGGTGGAAGTGGTTGTGCTGGACGTAAAGCCGGATCAGCGACGGATTTCGCTGGGACTGAAGCAAGCGACGCCCGATCCGTGGACGCAACTTTCCGAAAAATATCCGATCGGAACGGTGGTGAGCGGGCGCGTGCGCAACCTCACGGATTTTGGCGCGTTCGTAGAAATCGAAGAAGGTTTCGACGGATTGATTCACGTGAGCGACATCAGCTGGTCGGGGCGCGTGAAGAATCCGAGCGAATCATTTAAGAAGGGCGACACGGTCACGGCGAAAGTTCTGAAGATTGACCGGGACAATCGGCGCGTTTCGCTCGGAATCAAGCAGGTCAACGATATCTGGGCGAACTGGTTCAGTGCGCACAAGGTGGGCGAGGTGGTTCACGGCAAGGTTTCGCGGCTGGCCACGTTTGGCGCGTTCGTCGAGCTGGCGGAAGGCATCGAAGGGCTGTGCCACATTTCCGAAATCGAAGACCGCAAGCGCAAGGATAAGGATAAGAACGCCCCCGGAGGCGGACAGAAACCTTCGGCGGCGGCCAAGTCTCCTCTCGAACTCGGCAAGGAATACGATTTCAAAATTGTGAAGCTGGATACGGACCAACACCGCATCGGATTGAGTTACCGCGCCGCAGTGAAGCAAGCGGAGCGGCGCGAAATGGAGGAGTATCGCTCGGCGAAGTCGTCGGCGACAGCGACGATCGGCGACGCGATTCTTTCCAAGGGACGTCCCCTGTAATCGCTCGAAGTCTCGAACGGCCGGCCTCTACAGAAACTGGTTTCCTTCCGGGGCCGATTAGTGATATGGAATCACCCTCGGGTGCCGCGCAAAGTGCGCGCGCTGAGGGACTTGCGCAAGCCGCAGCCAGACGATAAGGTGTAACGCAATGAACGACGCAACGATGACGAAGGCTGACCTGGTGGAAGATGTAATCAAGGTCACGCGCCTTCCCCGAAAAGAATCCGAACAAATCGTCGAGATCGTTTTCGACAGCATCATCTCCGCGCTGCAAACCGGCGACAAGATCGAGATCCGCGGATTCGGCAGTTTCCGCACGCGCGAACGGCGCGGCCGCATGGGGCGCAATCCGAAGACGGGTGAAAAAGTCGAGGTGCCCGCGAAGCGCATTCCGTTTTTCAAGCCAAGCAAGGAACTGAAGGACTACGTCAATTCCGAAGCGAGCCGGGCGGTGGCGCCGGGCGGCGACGGATCTTCCCGCTGACAATTCACGATGGACGTAATCTGGACGCCCTGGCGGTACCGGTACATCGCGGAAACTGCTAGGCAAAAAGGCGTCGCGGAGGACGCGTGCATTTTCTGCGCGCTGCAAAAGCGCACCGATGATGCTGCCGCGCACATCCTGATTCGCGCGGAAAAAAATTTTGTGGTGCTGAACGCGTTTCCCTACACGGCCGGCCACCTGCTGATTGTTCCCTACAAGCACGGCGGCGAATTCCCAGAAGCTGAACCGGAGACCCTTGCTGAGATGATGCGGCTCGCACAGCAAACGCAGGTAGCGATCCAGCGCGCGTATAGCCCGGACGGATTCAATCTGGGAATTAATTTAGGCCGCAGCGCAGGCGCGGGCGTGGCCGATCATCTCCACATGCATTTGCTGCCGCGGTGGACGGGCGACGCGAACTTCATGAGCGTGGTGGGCGAGTCGCGGCTGATTCCTGAAGATTTGGATTCGACTTACGCGAAGTTGCGGCGGGAGCTGGGCTTGGGTTAGGGGCCGTCGCGTTTTCCTGAGCGCTGCCACGCGCCCGAAAATTATTCCGCGCGAAGTGCGATTACGGGATCGACGCGGGTCGCACGGCGCGCGGGTTGATAACAGGCCAAGAGTGCTGCGGCGGAGAAGGCTAGAGCGACTGCGACGAAGGTGGCAGGATCGGTCGGCTTCACGCCGAACAAAAAGCTCTGAATCAATCGCGCCAGCGCAAGCGCTGCTCCCACGCCCACTGCGATACCCACCCATACTGGGATCATTCCTCCTGCAAGTACCATGCGAAGAACTCTTCCGCGTTGGGCGCCTAATGCCATGCGAATTCCGATTTCGCGCGTGCGCTGGCCCACCGAGTACGACACCACGCCGTAGATTCCGACCAACGCCAGAGTGAAGCCGATGCTGGCGAAAGCACTGAGAAGCAGGGCGTGGAATTTCGGCTCGGCCAGGAGATCGGCGATGAGCTGGTCGGCGGTTTCGACCTGTTCCACGGGAATATCTCCGTCAATGCTCCAAACCTGTTGTTCGATGGACTTCACCATGAGTGCGGGCGGAAGAGCGGTACGGACGAGAAGATAGGCCGAGTCATTGAGAAACGGCGACTGAGCAAACGGAACGTATACCGTCGGGACGGGGGGATGGCTCACGTCTTCATCGCGGACGTCGGCCACTTCGCCGACGATGGTGTGCAGGCGGTCAGGCAGGCGCCCCCAGCCCTTCTCGAAAAGTTGTTCGCCCAACGGGTTTTTGTTCTCCATCCTCTGCTTTACGTAAGACTCATTGACGATAGCTATCGGATTTTGGCTGGAGTCGTCCGCGGGCGTAAAGAATCTCCCGCTCACCAGCGGAATTGACAATGCGTGGAAATAATCGAAATCGATGTACCGAATTGCGACGCGGACATCATCGAGCGGACTTGGCTTCCCGGGCGTGTGGAAGTTCGATCCAAGATCGAATCCGGCGAGAAATGGATGGAGTTTGATGGTCGCCGCGTCGACTCCGGGAAGCGCACGGACGTGCCTGGCGATTTCCAATTCTGTCCCGAAGCTCTTCTCGCCTTTTGGGTCCTTATATCTGGGCGGCAAGATTCGCATCGTGACCAGATGATCGGTGCGGAATCCGAGGTTGATTTGCAAGAGGCTCAAGAAGCTTCGCATCGCCAGAGTGGAGCCGACGAGCAATACCAGGGCAAGCGCAACCTCACCGGCGGTGAGCAAATCGCGCAACCGGATCGCTGCAAAACTCCTGGTGGCCCCCTTCGAAAACTCTCTGCTTGTCAGCCCGGGCAGAATTCGGCTCAACGAGAGCTGGATGGCGGGCACGATTCCAAACAGAATCCCAGCAGTAACCGCCGCACCCAAAGTAAAGAGGACTACCGTCCAATCCATCCCTACCTGCTCGATTCGCGGAATATCTACGGGGGCGAGCGAGCGAACGATTCCGGTGCAGGATGCGGCGAGTGCAATTCCGATAACGCCGCCGAAGAGCGCGACTACAACGCTTTCAACGAGCAGCTGACGTACCAGCCGCGCGCGCGAAGCTCCGAGCGCCGCGCGAACAGAAAATTCTCTTTGCCTCTTCCAGCTCTGCCCGAGAAACAGATTCCCGACGTTTGCGCAGGCGATGAGAAGAACAAAACCGACCGCGCCGAATAAAAGAAACAAGCTCTTCTGAACCGATTGCACCCTGCTGTGGGGCACGGACGACGCGAGGAGTCCCTTGCCCTTGAATTTGTTTGGATTGGAATCGGCGAGCCGCTCCGCGATCGTGTCGAGAGCGATCTGTGCTTGTTCCAGCTTCACCCCCGGTTGAAGCAGCGCCGTAAGGCGAACCTGCGCTCTCCGGGCATCAACTGCGCTCATTCCTGCACCGGAGAGCGGCACCCAGATGTCGCTATAAGTCGGAAAGTTGAATACAGAGGGCATGACGCCGATGACTACGTAGCTTTTGGCGTCGAGATGAATCGTCTTGCCGAGAGCACTGTCGTCACCGCCGAACTCCGATCGCCAGAGTTTGTAACTGAGAACGGCGACTGTATCGTGTCCTGGTCGTGCGTCCGTGGGAGTTAGCGCTCGTCCGCGAAGCGGTGCGACGCCCAGCATCGGAAAAAACTCGCCGGTCACTTCAATCTCATCCGCCCAGCACGGCTCGTTTCCGCCGGTCATGCTGACTACGTCGTTTTGCACCGCGACGGCATCCGAGAAGTGAGCCGTGTCCGCTTTGATTTGTTCGTACGCTTCAACGCTCGGGGCTTCCCAAAAATTCTTCTGGGACTTCCGCGGCAGTCCAAGGATGGTCACCAGCCGATCGGAGTCTTTGAAAGGTAGCGGTTTCAACAGAACGGAATTGATCACCGTAAACATGGCAGCGTTGGCGCCGATGCCGAGGGCAAGGCAGAGCACAACTACGGCGGTGAAGCCCGGATTCTGGCGCATGCCGCGCAGCGCATAGAGGATGTCCTGGCGGAGGGAATCGAGCAGCGGAATGCCGCGCTGATCGCGGTACTTTTCTTTCGCCGGCTCGAGTCCGCCGAATTTGAGGAGCGCTGCGCGATGTGCGTCGGAGGCGCTCATGCCGCGCTGGCGATAGCGTTCGGCAAGCAGCGACACGTGGGCTTCGAATTCGTCGGCGAGGTCTGCGTCGCGGCGCGACTCCGTTCGGCGGAGGCTCGCGGCAAGACGATTCCACGCTCTGCGTAAGGCTTTCATCGGACGCGCTCCTTCAGCGCGAAAAATCGCGCGATGATCTCCGTGGTGCGCTGCCAATGCTTTTTTTCGGAGCGCAGTTCGCGACGGCCCGCGTTAGTGAGGCGGTAGAAGCGGGCGCGGCGATTGTTTTCCGAAATTCCCCATTCCGAGGAGATCGAGCCCTCCTGCTCGAGCTTGAGCAGAACGGGATAGAGCGTTCCGTGGTTGACGTCGAGGAGATCGTCGCTGATTTGCTCGATGCGGCAGGCGATACCATAGCCATGCTGGGGGCCGAGCGCTTCGAGCGTCTTCAGCACCATGATGGCGAGCGTGCCCTGCCACACGTCCTTTTTGTCGTCCGGCTTCGCCTTTTTGACCATCGTCGTCTCTTCCGTTCCACACGCCTCTCTTTTGTGGGAATCCCATAAGAGAGTACCACTAGAGGGAAATTGGCAAAAGCTGTTTTTGTACCTGGGCGAAACAAAAGACGTGAATGCTCAGCGGCGGTAAAAGCTGAGCACGGCGTCGCGTTGTTTCAGCTCGCGCGTGCGACGGAGGGTGCCTGCGGCGTCGGGCATCTTTGTGCGCGCGGCGTGTTCGGCGATCACGATTCCGCCGGAAGCCAGGATTTCGCGTTCGGCGACAAAGTCCAAGACCGCGCGCAAAGAGTCCACGTCGGCGTACGGCGGATCGGCGAAAATAAAGTCCGCGATTACGCCGCGAGAAACGAGCTGCTTCAATTCACGCAAGGCGCCTCCCTCGCAAATTTCCGCTTCGGACTCAAATGCCTCCAGATTCTTGCGGATCAGAGCTGCGGTGGCGCGGTGCTTTTCGATGAAGATCACTTCGCGCGCGCCGCGGCTGAGAGCTTCGATCCCGACGGCGCCAGTTCCGGCGAAGACGTCGATGAAAAGCGAACCTTCGATCGAGGGGCCGATGATGTTGAAGAGAGTTTCGCGGAGCTGATCGCTGGTTGGGCGGAGCTTGAGCGAGCCCGGTGCCGCGAGGCGGCGGCTGCGAAATTTTCCGGCGATGATTCTCATGGCAATGTCAGCCGACTTCCGCGAGACGGTACCGCTGGCGCCAGCCGGGACCCATCCGCGCCAACAGCTCCTTCAGTTCGAGCGCCGCGTCGGCGTCTTGCACCATCGCGAAAGCCTCGAGCCGCGCGAGCTCGAGCAGTTCGCGATCGCGGAGCGGATTCGCGACGTTAAATCCCAGCAAACCGTGCTGGCGCGTGCCGAAGAATTCACCGGGGCCGCGCAATTTCAGATCGGTCTCGGCGATGCGAAATCCGTCGGAGGTGCTGACGATCGTTTCCAGGCGCTCGCGAGCGTCGCCCACCAGTTCGCGCGGAGCCACGAGGATGCACACAGATTTCGCGCTGCCGCGGCCAATGCGGCCGCGCAACTGGTGCAGCTGCGACAGGCCGAAGCGTTCGGCGTGCTCGATGACCATGAGGGTGGCATTGGGCACATCGACGCCGACTTCGATGACCGTGGTGGAAACGAGCACGTGCAATTCGTTCTTGCGGAACGCTTCCATGACGCTTTCCTTTTCGGCGCTCTTCATGCGGCCGTGAAGCAGACCGATTTTCAATTTTGGGAAGACGTCGCGCGAGAGGCGCTCGTATTCGGTGATCGCCGCCTTGAGCGCGGCTTTCGATTCGTCGATCACCGGGTAGACGATGTAGGCTTGGCGGCCGCGGGCAGTTTCTTCGCGAACCAGCTGCCAGACTCCGGTGAGCTTCGATTCTTCGACCAGGCGGGTTTCGATTGGGGCTCGGCCGGGCGGCATCTCGTCGATCACGGAGGTGTCGAGGTCGCCGTAGAGCGTAAGCGAGAGTGTGCGAGGGATCGGCGTTGCGGTCATCACGAGAACGTCGGGCGAGCGGCCCTTTTCCATGAGCTCTTTTCGCTGGAGCACGCCGAAGCGGTGCTGTTCGTCCACGATCACGAGACCTAATTTGGCGAAGCGGACTTTTTCTTCGATCAAGGCGTGTGTGCCGACGACAAACTTTGCTTCGCCGTCTTCGATGCGCTGCAGAGCGGCGGATTTTTCGCGAGCATTCATGCCGCTGATCAGGATTTCGACGCGATATCCGGAGCGGGCAAAGACGCGGCGCGCAGATAGAAAATGTTGCACGGCCAAAATCTCCGTGGGCGCCATGAGCGCGGCCTGGTAGCCATTTTCGATGGCGATGGCGGCAGCTTCGAGCGCGACGATCGTTTTGCCGCTGCCGACGTCGCCCTGCAGCAGGCGGCTCATGGGCTCGGGCTTTTCCATGTCGCCGGCGATTTCTCTCAGCACGCGCTTCTGCGCTTCGGTGGGCTTGAAAGGCAGGATGCGCTTCAGCGCGTCGCGCACCGACTCCTCGCGCACGCGAAACGCGATACCGGGGCGGCGATGCAGGTTCCGGCGATTGAGCGCGAGGCTCAGCTCGAAAAAGAAGAATTCTTCGAAAATCAGGCGGACGAGAGCGGGTGAGCGAAATTCGTTCAATTTTTCGAGATCTTCTCCCTGCGGCGGAAAGTGCGCGTAGATCAAAGCCTCGCGGCGTGAGGGAAAATTGTATTTCGCGCGGATGCGCTGCGGCACGAAATCGGCGATTTCCTGCGGCAAGTCAGCCAAAGCCTGGCGGATGATGCGTCGAAACATGCGCGAACTGACCGGACCCACGGCTTCGTAGATCGGGACGATGCGACCGACCTCGGTGGAATCGCGGTCGTCCGCGCTCAACATTTCGATTTGCGGATTGACCATTTCAATGCGCGCGGGCCGATAGGGATCGATCTCCGCCTTTCCGTGCAGAATCATTTGCTGGCCGGGCTTGAAGCGGCCCTCGAGGTAGCCGCTTTGAAAAAAACGGCAGTGCAGCACGCCTGTGGCGTCGCGCGTGAGCAGATGAAACACGGTGCGGCGCGAGCGCGCGTAGCGCATCATCTGACCTTCGAGAACTTCGACGCGGAGCGTGGCCACTTGGCCGGGAACGAGTTCCTTGACGGTGGTAAAGCGAGAGCGGTCTTCGTAGCGAAACGGCAAGTAATCCAGCAAGTTTTCGAGCGTGACGATGCCGCGCTTTTCGAGCGCAGCAGCGCGCTGCGGGCCGACGCCCTTCAGGAATTTCACTTCGCTGGTGAGAGAGGCCATTTTCGTTAAGAACGAAGCATCCCTATAGTATTCGACAAACCCGCGACGAGGATTTCTCGCCACGCTGGCCAGCGAAGACGATTGCAGGAGGTTGAACCAAGATCCGGAGAAACGAGTCGATCAAAGATTCGCGCGGCGCGAACGTAGCCGCAGAAAGCACGATCGGTGATGAGGAGCGAATCTGCCCGGTCACCACACTTTGGCGAGATTCCTTAAACCTTGAAGATAATCATCCTTTTCGATTCTGCTTTCGACTCCGAAATCCGCGAGCACCGTCATCATCTCCCCGACCGACAGCCCGGCGAGACTTGCGGCTTTACCGAGCGAAACGCCGCCCGATTTGTATCGCTCGACGGCGAGCATCACTCGTCCTCGAGTCACCAGCTCTCTGACGGCTTTGGACAGATCGCTGTCCTCTTCCTTCATCAACTCCGTCAGAAAGTCAAAATTGCCGCGATCCATACGGATGCTCATCGTCTTCGTCATGATTGCGCCTCCAATTGGTTTCGCGCGTCCTCTAGAATGGCGTTTTTGTAGCGGCCGTACTTCGCAACCAGCGCGAGCCTGGCAAGCGACGTCTCGCGGTCGAACAGGCGCTTCTCTCTGCAACGGATCAAGATCGCCAGTGCGGTAGTGAACGGCACGCTGAGAAGCCTGCAAGCATTGATTCCCTGTTTGTCGTCGATGCACAAGAGTTGGGCTCGATCGTTGAGCGCCAGCCCCACGGCCTCGGCTTCGCCACGTCCGAGGCGGAAATCGGATTCGAGCTTGTTCACCAATTTTCTGTTTCCGGCGGTCGTGACCTCGATTCGCGATTCATCGATGGCCTTTTCAATCGTCAGCGAATCGAACGTCTTTTGGGCGCCGCAACATTCCCGCTCGACCGCCCGCGGAATCCTGACGACCGTTTCGACATTTGTGAGAAAGACGTCCAGCAATTCGGACTTGGCGGCGAGGATCAAAGTAGATGCGTCGAAAACAATCATTATTACAAAATATTACAAACGCAATTATATCGGGACTCGTCCGGACATGCAACGGAAATCGCCCAGGATGCGTGGCTCCTTGCATCGTGGCGGCCTGCGCCGCTACAGTACTGGGCCGGCGGGAAAAGGTGCTTGCATCGCGCCTCGTGGGGCGATGATGGCTTGCCGCTCCGGAGGAAATGTTGGCCGATTCGCCGTTGCCCGCTGCGCCTGCGACACGCCTCGAAAAGCTGACTGCCGGCGATTTCGGCACGCTCCTGCTGTGGATTTGCCTCGGCGCGATCGGCGCGACCGTCGCTTACCGCTATTACTTCAAGGCGTTTCCGGAAGCTTCCGTCGATTTCAAGGTTTCGCGCGCGCAGGCGCTGGAGCTGGGGCAGAAGTTTGTCGTCGCGCAGCACGCCAATCTCGCTGGGTATCAATCGACGATCGTTTTCGACGTTGACGAAACGGCGAAGACATATCTCGAGCGCACGGTAGGCCTCGAACAAGCGAATCGCCTAATGGCGACGGACGTGAACACGTGGTCGTGGAACGTCCGCTTCTTCAAGCCGCAGCAGAAGGAAGAATTTCAGGTTCACATCAGCCCGCAAGGGCGCGTGGTTTTTTACAGTCACGTGATCGAGGAGGCGCAGAAGGGAGCGCGGCTCGACGCGGCGCACGCGCTGGTGGTCGCGGCGCTTTTTCTACGCGATCAATACCACCCGGCGCTCGGGACCTACGATCTTCTTCCGGAGGAATCGAGTGCGAGCGACCGGCCGAACCGGCTCGACTGGGGATTTACGTGGCAGCGCCGAAATTTCAACGTTCCGCAAGGGCCGAATGGCGCGCCGTATCAGATACACATCGATGTGCAGGGCGACGCGGTGGGCGGCGTCAATGAATTTCTGAAAGTGCCGGAGCAGTGGAAGCGCGATTACAGCCGCATGCGCTCCGCGAACGACCTGCTCGAATCGTTTGCGCTATTTCCATATTTTATTTTGTACGGCGCGGCATTCTGGCTGATTTATGAACTGAGCCGCCGCGGCATCCTGCGCTGGGGCCCGCCGGTGAAGCTGGGGCTTTTCCTCGCGTTTCTCTATTGCGCGTACACGTTGAACAATTGGCCGTCGATTCGGTCCGGCTACGATACGAATTCTTCGTATTCGTCGTTTGTCTTCGAGCAAGTAGCGATCGCGGCGGCGCTGAGCCTCGCACAGGGGCTGCTCGTGACGTTTGCTCTCGCGCCCGGTGAGCCGATTTATCGCGCGTCGCAACCCGACAAATTGCAGCTGGCAGCGGTGCTGAAGAAGCCGGGGATGCGTTCAAAGGAATTTTTTCGCGCGATGGTCATCGGCATCTGCCTCGCGGCCGTGCATCTGGGCTACATCGTGGTGTTTTACATTGTGGGCCGGCGATTTGGCGTGTGGGCGCCGCAGGACCTGAAGTATTCCAATTCCATCAGCACGCTTTTCCCATGGCTTGAGGCGCTGACGATCGGGCTCTACGCGGCAACGAGCGAAGAATTTCTGTTCCGGATGTTCGCGATTCCTTTCGTGCAGCGCATCACGAAATCGCGGATTCTGGCAGTCGTGTTGCCGGCGTTTGCATGGGGATTCCTGCACGTGAATTATCCTCAGGAGCCGCCTTACATCCGCGGGATCGAGATCGGGATTATCGGAATCGTCGCGGGATTCGTGATGTTGCGGTGGGGAATTGTTGCGACGCTCACATGGCATTACACGGTCGATGCGGTGTTGGGGAGCTTGTTGCTGCTGCGCACGCCGAGTCCTTATCTGCGAATCAGCGGCGCGATTGTCGGTGGCGCTGCGTTCATTCCTCTCATTATTACTGGAGTCTTGTATCTGGTGCGCGGCGGATTCGTGGTGGATGAATCCGTGCTGAATCGCGCGCGGCCGGTGGAAGCTCCAGCTGAACCGGAAACGACAGCCGCAGCGGGCACCGCCGAGGCGGCGGCGCAGGTCCCAGTGCGCACGGCGATTTATCAGGCGCTGTCGCGCAAGGCGATTCTGCTGACGATCATGTGCGGACTCGTGGGGTTGGGCCTGCTGATCGGCGTGCATCCGAAACAGATCGGAAACTACGTGCGATTCCAGATCGATTCGCGCGAAGCGATATCGCGCGCGGACACAGTGTTACGCGGGTGGCATGTAGACCCCTCGCGGTATCACAAGGCGGCGATCGTCGTTGCGCCGTTCAATCCGCTGGTCAATGAATTTCTGCGCGAGAAGCTCGGCGTTGAAGGGGCGAACAAGATCTATCAGCAACAAGTTCCGCAAGTGTTCTGGCGCGTGCGCTATTTCCGCGACAGCGAGCAAGATGAATATGCAGTGCTGTTACTGACGGACGGCTCGCTGCATTCCGTGTGGCACACGCTGGATTCCAAAACGGCGGGGCCAAACTTGACGAAAGAGCAAGCGGGGGCGATCGCCGAGAAGTGGCTGGTGGACTACAAGCGGATTGATCCGGCGCAATGGCGGCTGGTGGATGCGGCGTCGGAAAAGCAGCCGCATCGCACAGACCATGCGTTTGTGTGGGAAAACTTGAAGCCGCTCGCGGGCGGTTCAAATGCGGACGACGCGGCATTCCAGCGGATCGAACTGCACGTGCAGGGGGAGGAGCCTTCGACGTACCGCACTTTCGTGAAAATTCCTGAACGTTGGAGCGATGAGCGCACGCGCGAGACGCAATCTCTGGGTGCCACGTTGCTCGGCTACTGGTCAGTTGGATTGCCGCTCATTCTTGGAATCGCCCTGCTGGTGGTGTTTTTCCGCAATATCAAGCAGGCGTATGCGGAAAGCGTCCCGTGGCGGCGGCTGGCAGGATGGGGACTCGTCGCGGCTACGGCATTCACGATCGTCAGCGTTACGAATCTTCCCACGGCGCTGGCGAACTACAAGACAGCCATTCCGTATCGCGCATTCGTGCTGACGATCGGGATTGGTTGGGTGATTTTCTTTGCGTGCGTGGTGGGAGCGATCGCGCTGGCTTTCGCACTGGGTTGGTTTTTGTGGAGCAAGGCCGGGAAGGGTGAGTCGCTTCCGGGCTGGTCGGGGATGCCCGCGGCTTATTACCGCGATGCGCTGGTGATTGGAGTGTTCGCGACCCTGGCTTGGCTTGGGATTTCGCGGTTTGATTATCTGATCTCCGCGGTTTGGAAGACGCGAAACGTG
>DASTCZ010000187.1:0-5429 GCA_035710585.1 Candidatus Acidiferrales bacterium
TCCGTCTGCGTACAGGGCATTTGCGCAGATGGTTGCCGTCGATGCGCGCATGAACTCCGACGACGAACAGTGGATTCGCCGCGAGCTGGGGGCGGCGGAGACGCCGGAGGAACTGGTCGAGCGCGCAGGGCACGTCCTGGCCAAGATTTCGCGGGGCCTTGGCATTGTGGTGGCGCCGCCGATCGGAACGATCATCGTTGCGCATCTTCGATTCCTGCTCTTGCCGGATCAACGGGTCCTCGCGGTGGTGATCGCTCCCGGAGGGACGACGCGCGACAAAGTTTTACAGACGGAACGCCGATTTTCGCAGCGAGAGTTGGACGCAACGGCGGAATATCTGAACCGGCAGTACAGCGGCTCGACGCTCGAAGCGATCCGCGAGGATTTACTGGCGCGTCTCGCCACGGAGCGCGAGCGATACGACTCACAAATTTCGGCTGCGCTGGAGTTGTGCGATCCAAGGCTTCTCGCGCCGACTCCCGCGCCGCACGTATACGTTGAAGGCGCAGCGCAAGTGGCGGCCGCTCCTGAGTTCAGCGAACAGGCGCAACTCCAGGAACTCTTGACGGCCATAGAGGAAAAACACCGGCTCGTTGCGCTTCTGAATCAGTGCATCGATTCTCCAGAACCGGTACACGTGCAAATCGGGCTCGAGCAGATGGCGGCGTCAGGCGCCAACCTGGCGCTGATCAGCGCGCCATTTTCCGTCCACGAGCAGTCGCAGGGATCGCTCGGCGTGCTGGGGCCGGCGCGAATGCAATACGAGCGCGCGATTACGGCCGTGGCGTATGTAGCGCGCGCGCTGAGCGAAACCATGGGCAAGGGTGGCCCACAGTGACCAATCCGAAAGACTCAAAAAAGGACGCGAATCCGATGGCGGAGCCAAAACCGGCAAGGGAAAACGGCGAGGCCAATTCCGCCGAGCAAGCGCACGAAGGCGCGACGATGCTCGCTGCGCTCGAAGAAAAGATTGCGAAGCTCGAAGGCGAGCGCGACGACCTGAAATCCACAATGGTGCGGCGGCAGGCCGATTTCGAAAATTTCAAGAAACGGCTCGAGCGCGAACGCCACGAAGAAGGGCAGCGCGGCGTGGCGCGGCTCGCAGAGCATCTCTTGCCGGTCGTAGACGCGTTTGAGCGAGCGATTGCCGCACACGACAATCCGGCGTACGAGAATTACCGGCTCGGCTTCGAGATGATCTACAAACAGTTGACGGAAGCGCTGACGAGACAGGGAGTTCAACGGATCGAAGCGGAGGGGAAGCAATTTGATCCGCACTTTCACCAGGCGATCGAGCGCGTGGAGACGGAGGAGCACGCCGACGGCGCGGTGATCGAAGTCTTACAGCCGGGGTACGTGTTTCACGGACGAGTGCTTAGGCCTGCGACTGTTCGCGTCGCCGTATCGCCGCAGGAGAGCACGAAGCGAAGCGCACATTAATCCGGCGAATTTCAATCAACTTCATATTTCTGAATAGGGATGGGCATGCCTTCAACTGGGAAACGTGACTATTACGAAGTGCTCGGAGTATCGCGGAGCGCGAGCGCCGACGAAATCAAGTCGGCGTATCGCAAGGCCGCGATGAAATGGCATCCGGACCGGAATCCGGAAAACAAGCAGGCGGCGGAGGGAAATTTTCGCGAAGCGACTGAAGCGTATGGGATTCTCTGCGATTCACAAAAGCGCGCGGCGTACGACCGGTTCGGACACGCTGGCGTCTCTGGAATGCAAGCTGGAGGCGGATTCGAGTCGACGATCTTCGAGGAATTCCAGGATATTTTCGGCGACTTCTTTGGTTTCGAGGATCTCTTCGGCGGCGGAGGCCGTAGCAGGCGCGGCCGTGGCGGAGCGCAGCGCGGCGCGGACTTACGTTACGACATGACGCTCACGTTTGACGAGGCATACACCGGCGTTTCGACTACGGTGAAATTGCCGAGAATGGAGTTTTGCGAGACGTGCAAGGGCACGGGCGCGAAGCCCGGCTCCGGCGCCGTCACCTGCGAAACCTGCCGCGGGCGAGGGCAGCTGCATTACCAGCAGGGATTCTTCAGCGTGTCGCGCACCTGCCCGACGTGCCGTGGCGCGGGACAGATGATTCGCGAACGGTGCCTGGCTTGCCGTGGCGAGGGCAGAATCGAGAAGGAAAAAACAATCGAGCTGCGAATTCCGCCAGGAGTCGATTCCGAAACGAGGATGCGCGTGCCCGGCGAAGGCGAGCGCGGCGCAAATGGCGGACCGGCGGGCGATTTGTATGTGGTGCTCACGGTAAAGGAGCACGAATTCTTCGAACGGCGGGGCGCTGACCTTTTCGCCATGATTCCGATCTCGATCGCGCAGGCTGCTCTCGGAACTGAAATAGTCGTGCCTGGCGTGAGCGGCGAGGAAAGATTGAAAGTGCCTGAGGGAACGCAGACAGGGACGACGTTTCGCCTAAAGGGGAAGGGAATGCCCGACCCGCACGGCGGCGGACGCGGCGATCTCTACTACGCAGTGAAAGTGCTGACGCCAACCAAGATGTCCCGCGCGCAGCGAGCGCTGCTGCAGCAACTCGGCGAAACTTTGCCGGCGGAAAATCGCCCGGCGCAGCGAAATCCGTCGATCTTCGATAAAGTGAAGGATATTTTTGGCTAGAGTGGCGAAGCGTTGAGTCGAAACTTCGAGTAAACTCCGCCGCGAGGGATTTCCACTGCGACGGCGATTTTTTGTCACACAATTTCAGAGCGATCGCGCGGAACTGCGCGGCGAAAGCGCGGAGCATTTGCAGCGAGTGCTGCGCGCGGCTCCAGGCCAGGTGTACGAGCTGAGCGACGGGGAAACCGTGCGGCTCGGAAAGATCGAGCGAGTGGGCCGCGACGCGGTGGAATTCTCGCTTCACGAGACGGTTGCGCCACGCGAATCGCGGCTGCGAATCTCGCTCGGGCTTGCGGTTGTTAAGTTTGACCGGTTCGAATGGGCGCTGGAAAAGGCGACCGAGCTTGGCGTGGCGCAAGTTATTCCCGTCGCGGCGGCGAGAAGCGAGCGAGCACTTGTGACGGCAGCTGCGAAGAGAGCTTCACGTTGGCAGCGAATCCTGCTGGAATCGGCGCAGCAATCGCGGAGATTGCGGCCGCCGGGACTTTTGCCGCTCGTCAGCGTGGGAGATTTTCTCGCGGGCGTCAAGGCGAACGCTCACGCTGAGGCGATTCGCATCTGGCTCTCCGAAGCGGCAGATGCGCCACCGCTGCGCGACATTTTGTCGCGATTTCCTCGAGGGGAAAGACAGAGCGCGATAATCGTGATCGGGCCCGAAGGCGGATGGACCGATGATGAGAATCGAGCGACGGCGGACGCTGGATTTAGTGCAGCGTCGCTCGGGCCGCGCATCCTCCGGACGGAAACTGCGGTCGTCGCGGCGATTTCCGCGGTGAATTACGCTCTTGGTGATTGAAGGCGATTGACTTACCATTGCGGCGCTTCGCATGGCGGCGCGCGAAGCGCTCTCTCCGGAAGGTGCAAATGAAGGTTGCGCGAAGTTTGCGGAACGCGTGTGTGATCGGAAGGATAGGCGTCATGGCGATCGCGGCGATCGGCACGGCGTGCGCCGTCGCTGCGCAGGACCGGCCGCTGCAAACCGCTGACGCGGAAATTGTCGCGCCGGGAGACGTGCGGCTCGAGGGCGGGTTCGATTTCCTTCATGGGCAAACTTTTCCGCTCTCGGGGTTGAAGGGCGATCTGACGAACGCCGGCGTGATTAATGTGCGCATCGGCGTGGCGCGGATCGTTGAGATTCAGGTGCAGGGGATCGCGCAGCAATTCCTGAGCATCAGCTCGCAAGGCCCCCCCGCGATTCCTCTTACATTGACCGGAACAAGTTCGACGCACGACGTGGGTGATTTTTCGCTGTGGACGAAGATCCGGCTGATGGGACAGGAGGGCAGGAGGCCTTCGCTGGGGTTCCGGTTCGGCTACGAAATCCCGAACTCGAACCAGGCGCGTGGGATCGGCACAAACACGACGAATATTTTCGCGGACTTCATCGCGGAGCGGAAGTTCGGGAAATTGAAAGCATTTGGGAATGCGGGGCTTGAGATATTGCAATCGCCGAACGCGCTTTTTTCACAAAACGATGAATTGCATTACGGCGCCGCGCTCAGCTACGAAGCAACGTCTCGCGTGCACCTGGTTGCCGAAGTGAACGGGCGCTATTCGTCGCGAAAAATCACCACGGCGCTGCTGGGAACGGAAAGCCACGGGCAAGGCCGCTTTGGCGTACAAATCGAAGCCGGCGGGTTTACCTGGGACGTAGCAGGGATTGCAGGCGTGAACAAGGCGGATGCGCGCGGCGGATTTACGTTTGGCGTCAGCAAAGACCTGCACCTCTTTGGCGGCAAGAAAAATCCGTGATCGGCAAAGGCGCGAAAACGCGGCTGATTCTCACATTGGCGGCGCGCGGCACGGCGTGTTATAAATACAGATTGTCGAATGGCGATGGCTGACCTTCCCGCCCCCGTCTCAGAATCGAGCGAAGAAGCTCCGGCGGCTTCGGCGTTCCACCGGGAACTACGCGTCTGGGCCAGAGATTTACTTCTCGCGCTTTGCTTCGCGTTTGTAATCATCGTGTTCCTGTACCAGCCCGTAAAAGTGGAAGGCACCAGCATGGCTCCGATGATTTCCGATCAGGAGCGAATTTTTATCAACAAGATGGTGTACCGGTTCGAGCCAATTGAGCGCGGAGATGTGGTCGTCTTCTGGTATCCTCTCGACCGCACCAAGAGTTTCATCAAGCGCGTGGTGGGCTTGCCCGGTGAAACGGTGGAAATCCAGCGCGGGCGGGTGAGCGTGGATGGGCGGCAACTCACGGAGCGATATATCCTGCCGGAGTATTTGGATTCCACCAATTTTGGGCCTGTAAAGGTGCCGCCCGGAGAGTATTTCGTGATGGGCGATCACCGCGACAGCTCAAACGATTCGCGAGTATTTGGTCCCGTCCCCGACCAATACATTTACGGAAAAGCTGTATTTGCGTACTGGCCGATCGATCATTTCGGCAGCATCACAACGTCATCGGTTTCCGCAGCGAGCAGATAGATTCCCAGTTGAGAGATTGCACTGAGCCACCGGCCCGGACATAACGCCACACTTGCGCTTGAAGACGGTCGAATCTTCACGGGGCGCGCCGCGGGAGCGAAAATCCGGCGCGGCGGCGAAGTCGTTTTCAACACCAGCTTGACCGGCTACCAGGAAGTTTTCACCGATCCCAGCTACTCTGGACAGATTGTCTGCCTTACTTATCCGCACATAGGCAACGTCGGCGCCAATCCCGAGGACGAAGAATCCTCGCGGCCTTATATCGAAGGTCTGATCGTCCGCGAATTCTCAGCCATTGAATCCAGTTGGCGCGCGCAGGAAACCGCCCAGAGCTATCTGGAACGCAGCGGCATTCCGGTCAT
>DASTCZ010000188.1:0-4656 GCA_035710585.1 Candidatus Acidiferrales bacterium
CAACTGCATCCATCGGCAATTTGGCCCTGGCGCCACATTTCCCCTTCGAATCCGCTTGAAAACGACTAGCAGCAGTAGCGCGTTCAGAATTCCGAATGCGGAGTACGCGTAGCGATACCTCAAAAATGAAAACGGTACGAAGAGCAATGCTTCGTAGGGCGCGTGATTAAACAGCAGCGGGAATGGAGCGTACGAGATTTTTTCATTCTGGACAGCCAGTTGCTTTTGTTCGTCGTACAGCGCGTGAGCATTTCCCGTGCGTATGAGATATCCGGCGGTATAGAAAATCCTGAAATCTGATCGGCCGGCAAGCGCTGGACGGAGAAAGGCGACGAAGCCAAGCAGGTTGATGGCGATCAGCAGCCCGCAGATCGCGTAGAGGACGGCGATTAGGTTTCGCGTAGGGCGTGTGGGTTCGGAGAGAATGTTTTGATTGGTTCGGGGAGTAATCGCGCTCAATCGCGGGCACTCCGCCGCTAACGGGGCGTCATCGGGCTAAGAGTCAGGCCGGGGCTGTCGCTAGGCTTCAACGTGATCCTGAACGCGGTCGATTGGTTTCGCTCCGGAAAGTCCGGCGCATAGTATCCGCCATCGTCCTCTTCGGCGGTCGCGAAAATGTAATAGTCTCCCGGCACGAGTCCCGAAATCTGAAACTGCCCGTTCTGGTCGGTATTCGCTGTTCCGGTGAAACGCGCGATCTGGCGCAATTGCTTTGATTGAGGAATCGCGATCACGACGAGTCCGGCCGCAGGCGTATTGCCGTCCATGACAAAACCGTTGACCGATGCTGTGTCGTTCGCGATCACAATTTCGCAATTGTCGATGTTGCTTCCGCTGTCCAATTCCATTGGTTGCGTCGCATAGTCGCGCCCGCCGCAAGTAATGCGCTTCGCATAATATCCGCGTGCTGCTCCCGCAAGAGTCAAAGTGTACCTTCCAGGCGGCAGATTCTGAATCACGAATCCGCCATTCTCATCGAGCTGCATCCCGGATTGCGGTCCGCCGTTGGGACCGCCCCGTCCACCGCCCGTGCGGACAAAAGGTGCGCCAAAGGCGTCTTGATCCCACGGCTGCACTTGAACGTTTACACCGGGAATCGCCTGGCCTCGGGTCGCGCCGTCCAGAATTACTCTCCCTCGAATCTCGCTCGGTCGCCCAATCTGCACCGCCACTTGTGCATCGGAATCGTCGACGTGCACCGTTGCATATCCCATCGAGGGCATCCCGGTCATGTCCACGACCGCCCCATCGCCGCCATCCTGCGGCCCGCCGCCGGCGTACATCGCGATGACGGTGTAATCGCCGCTTCCGACGCCGCGAATTACAAAGCTGCCGTCCGGCCGCGCCATCGATCCGCCCATGCCGACGTTGTTTCGCATGACTTGCACAATATATCGCCTCCGGCTTCCCGAGGCGGTCGCATCGGTGATCACACCAGTAATGTTGTGCGTCGCGTCGGCCCGGACGGCCATGTTTACACCAGGAACTTCGTTACCTGGAGGCACGACTATCCGCTGCGCATCGGGAAGAGCTGACGCGCCGGGGTAGTAGCTCTCACTGTAGCTCGTGGCCCGCTGACCAATGAATTGCCCGCCGGCGCGAACAAAGTACGAGCCAGGTTGCAAATCCGAAAGACGATAATTCCCGAGATCATCCGTCGTCGCGGTGCGCGACTGTGCCGTGATCTGCCTTCCGCCTGGCAGGAAGCGTAATTTCACGGCAGAAACCTGAATATTTTGGACCGGCTCGTTATCCTCGTCGGAGACGCTTCCGGAAACTATTCCAGCCGCCCCCAATCGCACGGTGATCGAATCTACGTTTTGACCGGGACTTACGGTAATGCGGGTAGCCTGAGGATGTTTTGTGTCTTGGCCGTAAAGCTGCGCGACGAATCCCGGATGCTCGGCGCGCAAATTGTAAGTAGAGGGTTCTACATCGGTGATCGTGAAGCTGCCGTCCGCTCCCGAGCGGACAACCCGGTTTTCCACCGCTTGCTGCCCGCGAGGCTGATTCGCTACCGGCGCGAAGGTCAGCATCACGGTCGCTTTTGGCAGCGGCTCGCCAGTGTCCGCGCGCAAAATGTGCCCGGAAACTTGGCCTGGCGCGGGGCCTGCCGTAATCGAGTCTGAAGCGTCGCTCTGCGATTGCTGCTGCCCGCGTCCTCCGCGTCCCTGCGCAGATGCGAGCTGCGGCACGACAAGCGCCGCAAGCAACAGGACCGAAATAGCGGCTGATTTGGGAATGAACCGATTACAACCTTTCATCATTCTGCTCGGATTCAGATCTCGTGAATCGGGTAAGTAGGATGCTACACGCGCACGCGAAGATGGCGTGCGCGAATCCTCGAGTTGCGGCGTGTCGGTCAATGGCTTTTACAATTGATTCGTTTCGGTGCGACTCATGCCCAGCCAACCGACTGCAGCTCCTATGCTCACTAGACGTTTCTCGCGGCGTTCCGGTTTACGTTTGACGCCTGCGGAACGGGCCGACTAAACTCGCCGCTCTATGCAAACAGGCATTATCGGGCTTCCCCAGGTCGGAAAAACCACTCTTTTCAAGATTTTGACGAAGGCGAACGTCGCGGCGCAATTGGGCGCACGCGGAGGCGCTCGGAGCGAAAGCCATGTGGGCATCGCCCGGGTTCCTGATACCCGGCTCGATAAGCTCGCTGAACTGTACAAGCCCAAAAAGACGACTTATGCCACCGTGGAATACGTCGACGTCGGAGGAGCGCTGCGCGAGAAGGGAAAAGAATCGGCAGCACTGGCCCAACTTAGAGAGGTCGATGCGCTGGCGCACGTCGTCCGCGTCTTTGAAAATCCCTCGGTCCCCCACGCGGCCGGAGCGATTGATCCTCTTCGTGATGCTGAGAATTTGGACCTAGAGCTGGTGCTCTCGGACCTTGATCAGGTGTTGAAGCGGCTTGAGAGACTCGAAAAGGACCTAAAGAAGAAAAAAGATCCCGCCCAGGAATACGAACTCGCGGCGCTGTCCCGTTGCAAGGCAGCTCTCGAAGCCGGACAAGCCCTTCGAGAGCTTGAATTCTCTGCCGAAGAATCAAAAACGCTCAGCGGATTCATGTTTCTGTCCCAGCGCCCGATGCTTTATGTCATCAATCTGGGCGATGAAGACGCGGCCGATCTGGAGCACGCCGTCGAAAAACATAAGCTTGAGAAGCTGACAGGACGGCCCAATACCGCCGTCGTGCCGATCTGCGGCCGCATCGAAGCTGAACTTGCGGAGCTGGGCGATGAGGAATCAGCGGAACTGCTGTCCGCGTACGGATTAAAGTCGCCGGGCCTCGATCGAGTGATTCAAGCCTCGTACGCGCTGCTCGGCCTGATCGCGTTCTTCACCGCGGGCGAACCGGAAGCCCGCGCGTGGACGATTCGCCGCGGCACTAACGCGCAAAAGGCCGCGGGCGCGATCCATTCCGATATCGAACGAGGATTCATCAAAGCCGAGGTTGTTCGGTGGGATCAGCTTCTGGAAGCGGGCGGATGGCCGGGCGCGCGCGAGCGAGGCTGGTTAAGGCTTGAAGGAAAAGAGTACGTGATGCAGGAAGGCGACGTGGTCTTGTTCCGGCACAGCGGATGATTCGCGCAGTTGAATCTCTCGCGAAGAAATGAACACGCAAAACATGATTTTGGCGCTGGCGCTGGGGCTCGCGGCCGCAAGCGGCAACGTGCTCGGCGGATTTTTCGTTGTCCGTAAGAATTGGTCACAGGAGTTCTTGAAGTACTTCGTCGCGCTCGGCGCGGGGTTCATGCTGGGCATCGTTTTCTTGGACATCGTGCCCGAATCCGCGCAGATGATCGGCATCTCGAGATCGCTCGCGTGGGTGCTGGTGGGATATTTCATCGTTCATTTTTTCGAGCACACCTTGGCGCCGCACTTTCACTTCGGCGAAGAAATTCACGGGCCTGAATTGCATCATCACAGCGGGTTTTCGGCGCTCGCGGGTCTCATGATTCACACTTTTTTCGATGGTGTGGCAATCGGGTCGGGCTTTTTGGTCTCGGCATGGCTCGGGTGGGTAATTTCAGCCGCAATTTTCGTGCACAAGTTGCCCGAAGGTTTCGCGGTCGCGTCGTTGATGATTGCGACCGGACAGGGGAGAAGGCGAGCTTTGCTTTCGAGCGTGGCGCTCGGAGCGGCCACGTTGATCGGAATTGTGTTCATGATTGTGCTGCGCACAGAGATTCGCTATGCGCTGCCCCTGGCGGGAGGCGTGACGATGTACGTCGCGGCGTCGGACCTGATACCCGAAGTGAATCGTGAGCCGAAACCAGGAATGGCGTTGCTGGTATTCTGCGGACTCGCGGTGGTTTTCGCGCTTCACCGAATCTTTGGAGCGTAATCCGCTCGGATCTGCCGCACTGCTGAGAAGCGCACGGGTTCGTTGATGAGACAGCGTCACTTGCGAGTGAAGAACGCTAAGTCCCCATGCGCCGCGATTTTCTCTGCGGCGCATGGGGTACCCGGTTTAAAGAGAGTGGTCCCGGAGCGGCGATCAATCGTGCCGTCAAGCACCGACGAGGATGTTAGCCATGAAGGTAATTATTCGTCAAGATATAGACCGGCGATTTCGTCGGCGGTGTCGTATAAGAGAACATCTCCGTGAATCCCGATTCTTCGAGGACGCTTGAAAACCGG
>DASTCZ010000189.1:0-9018 GCA_035710585.1 Candidatus Acidiferrales bacterium
GGCACCAGTGGCTTTCGCGCCGCAAATGGCGGCTCTCCGGTCGCCTACGGCTCCCTGCGAGCCCCCATTTGCACCTTTGCCCGATGAGGTTGTGATGTAGACTCTCTCACTCACCGTGGTACAAAAAGTCGGTCAGCTCAATCGCTGAACACCTGAATTTTTGGCGGCCAGAAAAGAAAACACCACTTTTTTCGTAAGGATGTGTTTCTAAAGGTACTTACGACGCAAAAGGCGTAAGGGCACCAATATCGATGACTGACTGTCAGGAGATTACAGGCGGGCTGTCCATAGAACACAGACTAGGCATAGCGCTACAACCGCAACCCAGGTGCAAGCAGCGATCAAGGGACTGCCCATTTCCTTGAAATAGTGGCCCGTATACCACATTGCTGCCACGTCAAAGAAGCCGTTCACGACGTCGTAACTCTTCAGCTTTTTGAAAGGTAATTGCTTGAGGACTCTCTTAGCGAGCTTCGACCAGCCCATCCTGCCTCATTCGTCTCGAAGCTTCATTGAAACAACGACAGCGATACCGAGCGTTGCGATTAAGACGGCAACGAAAGGATGGTATGGGAGGCCAGCATAGTAAAATGCAATTCCGAATGCCGCCCAAACGAGGCATACAAAATAAAACGCGGAGGCGTACATTCGAAGCTTGTATCTTCGAACGCTGAGGAGAAACTCTTCTACCTTTATCAACTCGTGGTACATTTCCTCATCTTGCGCACATAAAACCGCCCATCTCTTCTCATCTGCGCTGATAGATCGCACGCGCTCCGCGACGTTACCGAACGCCTTTGTGGAATAACTAGGCTCGACGAGGCGCTTGGCGCTCGTCAACTCCTCCGGAATATAAACTACTGTGCTCATAGTCCCGCCTAACCTGCTCTTATGGTTTCACAAATCCGGGCGCTGCCTTCTCGCTCTGCGATTGTTGGCGCTGCCCCAAGGCCTGCTTAAGTCCATTAAGTAGCGCTTCCAGCGCTCCGATGTTCAATATTACACGAACCTCCGGCCGATAATCTGATGGTGGTGCGCTCGGACGCTCGGGGAAAAAACTTCCAAACTCCAAGATCAGCTCTGTAGGAGTCGTGCGCATGTTAACGACATTGGCAAAAATGTTCTCAGTCGGCATCCACTCTCCTGAACAGACTCTAACCGTATTGGATGCTAGCACGTTTCGTTCCGGCATAAACCCTTAGCAATGAACGACGTTCCTAGATCGACTGATGCAAACTGTGTTTTTTCGGAAACTGAGTGTTGCCCGTATGCACAATTGCACCGAAGACCACTCAGCAATCCAAATCTATACGCTGTCAAGTGTAAACGCAAGAACGAGTTTTTGTGGCTTCGTCACCAATGCGCAACGACGGTCAACTGGATTCAGCACTGCGTATTTTGTAAGATTTGTGCACATGAATCATAAGAAGCGCTCTGAGTCTGAGGAATACGGCAAATTCAAAGACGCCATGAAGCGGCTGGTGCGCGTGCCGCTCTCCGAGGTAAAGCTAAAGCCTAAAAGGAAGCGGAGGAAATCCTAGGTCGCTTGCCCCGTGGTAGGCGGTGTGGATTGACTGGCCGGAACTTCCTCCTTACCCGTCACCTCACGATAGGTCAGCCGCTTTCCCACAATGCGTGACAGTGCGGTCTTGAATCGCTCTGAATCGTTCACGTTGCGGTATTTCGTCGCGCGATTGTTGTAGCGGAATGTCGCTTCATCCAAGTACCGCGACAGGTGGAACGGTTCGATACAGATGTACGCTCCACGAATCCCGCGCTTAACAAAGCGACCAAAAATATATTGGTGCCGGCGTAAGGATATAAATCTAGAGCCACTTACGCGGAGGGCGTTGGAATGCATGCGGCGACCGATGCAGCTGCCGCCAGGTACCCCCTCCCCTATGTAGAGTGGGAGTCATTCAAAACAAAATAGTTAGGTCGAAAATGCGTGCCAAAGAGTCTGTAAGTCGTTGATTCTTCGTCCACGAGTTCTGAAGAAAGCCGACACATCTGGACCGAGTGCCGTTTCCGAGAAGCTCTCCACCGTCGAAGCCGAATACCGCGCGAAAGCCCGCGGCGCCCACCTGCCCTCCCTACCGAGATCAAATGGTAGGCGGGCTACATTCAAACCTGTCGCCAACGAGCCTGAACGTGACCTGCAGGGACACGCAACACCTCGACTAGAAAAAAAACGGCCCGCGAAAGATCGCGGGCTGCGAGACCTGCCACGGAAGACACTTGTTCTCCACTTCTAATATAACATGGATGTCAAGTAGTTTTGATAGAACTGCAGCGCGTGATGCTCAGGAACCGCCGGACCGGCGCCGGTCTTTGGTGCGCTGGAGGAAGCGGACGGGCGCGCCGGTGAAATCGAAGGATTCGCGCATACGGTTCTCCAAAAAGCGTTCGTAGCTGAAGTGCAGCCGCGCGGGTTGATTGGTGAAAACGACGAAGGTGGGCGGGGCGCTGGAAGCCTGCGTCATGTAATAGATTTTGATTCTGCGCGCATTGGGAGACGTTCCGCGGTCGAGGTCGACGGTTTTGAGCCAGCGATTGATCTCACCGGTCGAGATGCGGCGACGGCGGGCGGCGGCAACGCGGTCGATGAGCGGATAAAGCTTCTGGACGCGCGCCGCGGTGAGCGCGGATAAGAAAACGATTGGTGCGAACGAGAGAAATTTGAATTTCTCTCTCGCGATTTTTTCGTAGTCGGCCATGAGCAGGCCGGGATCGGTGAGCGCGCGAAGCTGGCGATCGCGTTCGGGTTCGCGTTTAGACGCGGCACGCGAGGATGCGCTTTTGCCCTGAGAAGATCTTTCGCGACGCGACATGGCGCGGGCACGGTCCGCCCCGACAGCGACCTTTGCATCGCGCTGCGCTTTCCATTCGGCGGCAGTTTTTCGCGCGGCTTCGAGCGCGAGATCGAATTTGTTCATCACGATGATCACTGAACAGCCGGATTCGGCGGCATATCCGGCGATCGTTGCATCGCCAGCGGTTACGCCCTGCGAGGAATCGACGATGAGCAGGGCGATATCGGCGCGTTCGAGGCTTTTTCGCGCCATGACGACGGCCAATTTTTCGGCGACGAGATTCGTTTTCCCTTTGCGGCGGATGCCGGCGGTATCGATGAATTCGTAGGTTTTCCCTTCGCGTTTCACGACTGTATCGATGGAATCGCGCGTCGTTCCGGCTTCCGGCGAAACGATGCTGCGTTCTTCACCTGCGAGTTGATTGAGCAGGGTGGATTTGCCGACGTTGGGGCGGCCGATGATGGCGATGTTGACGGAGGCGTATGGATCGGGAGTAGAGACCCCAGGGGCTAAAGCCCCATCTGCTGGGGACTCGTTCGGCACGGACAAATCCCCGCCACGGCGGGCAGGCGTGCCATGCCTACCGGCAGGCAGGCCCTGACGAGACCCCGTCGACGGAAACAGCTGCGCGACGATGTAATCGAGGAGATCGTCGATGCCGGTGCCGTGTTCGGAGCTGATGCCGAAAACCGGAACTCCCAATTCGTGGAAGGAAGCGGTGAGCGATTCCTGCTGCAACGAATCCACCTTGTTCACCGCGACGATCAGCGGCTTTCCCGATCGCCGCAGCAACCGCGCAAGCTCCTCGTCGAGCGGCGTCAAACCAACTCGTCCATCTGCAACCATCACGAGCAGCGCAGCCGAATCAATGGCGACGCGGGCCTGCCGCAGGATTTCGCGCGGGATTAGGGCTTTGTCTTCAGGAACGATTCCGCCGGTATCGACGACTTCGAACGTGCGGTTTTCCCACGTCGCGGTTCCGTATATGCGGTCGCGCGTGATGCCCGGCTCGTCGGTGACGATAGAGCGGCGCGTGCCGGTGAGGCGATTGAAGAGCGTGGATTTGCCCACGTTGGGACGGCCGGCGATAACGACGGATAGAAGAGAACTGGTCATGGCGCGAGTGGGAGTACGTGAGTGTAGCGTGTAGCAAGGCGAGATGCACATTGAGGCAAGGAGGCAGGGAACCAAGGAAGCAAGGAAGAAGCAGGCGGGCGGCATTTGGCCGTGGGCGGCTTGCAGTCCAAAGCTAGACGCGCGCTCGTGCCGTTGCTGACGCTAACGAGTTTGGCGGTGGTCTGTTAAAGTGCGCGGAACGCGGCCGGTTGCAGAATTCGCTCGTTAGAAGGAAACCCTGCGGGTCTGGTGAACGTAAAGCGAAGTTGCGAGCGCGAGTGTGCGGGTGCAAGTTTTCGCTCGGGACTGCGTATTCAATTATGGAAGCACCGAGACGGCCGGACAGGATGGATTCGGCGGAACAGCAGGGGCTGACCGAGCGAATCGCGCGGGCGCGCACAGGGAATCTGGAGGCCTGGGGCGAGCTCTACCGCGAATTTGCCGCGCCGATATTCCGGTTTTGCCGGCGGGCGCTGCCGACGCGGGAAGACGCCGAAGACGCCACGATGGAGATTTTCGTGAAGCTGCGCGAGAAAATCGGGCAGTACGATGCGGAGCGGCCTTTCCAGGCTTGGCTCTATAAAGTGGCGGCGAACCACTGCTGGGACCTTCTGCGGCGGCGACGAATCCGGCAGGACCTGGAAACCGAGGGCGTGGAGGAAATGCCGCTCGAACATCCGCAGCCGAGCCAGCTGGAGAAATTGCTCTCGGAGCACACCAGCCAGGAAGTGAGAACCGCGCTTCATAAATTGCCGGCGCGTTCGCGTATGGCGCTGGTGCTGCGGTACTACTCCGAAATGAATTACGACGAGATCGCGGACTCGCTGGGAGTGAGGAGAAATTTTGTCGGCGTAGTGCTTCTGCGGGCGCGGCATCAATTGCGCGAAGCGCTGGGCGGCAGCCGCGTGGCGCAAGCAGCGGCGGGGGAAAGCTGATGACCCATTTCAATGAAATGACCTGCATTCAATATCTCGAGGGGCTGCTCGAACGAGCGCAAGCCCGCGAGGTATCCGAGCATGCAGACGAGTGCGCGGATTGCCGCGCGCTGATGCGGGCGATCGAGCGCGAGTCGCGAATGCTGGTGAGCGCGATGCGCGAAGAGGACGAAGCGGTGCCGGCGCGGCTACTGGCGCCAGTGTTGAATGTGCGGACTCCGTGGGCATGGATTCTTTCCTTCGGGATGGCGGCCGCGGGAATTTATTGGCTGTGGAGCGGCGTGATTGGGCCCTGGCAGGAGCAATTGAGCCGGGCAGGTTTCGGAGAGACGGACTTGATGACGCTGGTGCTGTTTCGCGAATCTCCGCTCACCTGGTGGGAAAACGTGTGGACATTTACGCAGGTGATGGCGGCGATTTCGATAGGAGGTATGGGCGTGTTCCTACTGCGAAGAGGATGGCGAAGGTGGGTTTCGGCTCCGCATTCGGCCGCGATTGTGATGGGGGCGCTGGGCGTGGCTCTCGCGGTGGCGCCGAGCGCTTCGGCGGTGGAATACCACCACTCGAACCAGAGCTATACACTCCCTGCCGGGAGCGTGGTGAATGATGACCTGATCGTCTTCTCCGGAAACATTCGCATCGACGGGGAAGTGCGTGGGGATCTTTTTATCGGGGGCGCCAGCTGCATTATCAATGGCCATGTGACAGGCGACGTGATCGTCGGCGCCAGCCAACTGCGGATCTCGGGAACTGTCGATGGAAGCGTGCGGGGATCGACAAGTCTTTTGGAGATTCGCGGGAAGGTAGGAAAGAACATCACTGTCTTCGCGGGCAGCATCGAGATGGACCCAGAAGCGAGCGTAGGACAGGACATGCTCGTTTATGCCGGGCAATTCTCGATGGCAGGCCGTGTCGAACGAAACATCAGCTCGCGCGGCGGACGGGTGTCGGTAGACGGGTATGTGGGCGGAAACATTTCGTCGCGCGCCGACGAAGGCTTTGCTGTGAATTCCGCTGCCGAGGTGAAGGGCACCATCAAGGTGTCCGGGCAGCACCAACCCGAAGTCGAGCCGGGAGCCAAGCTGGCGAGCCAGCCGCAGTTTACGTATATGACGCGGCGGCCGAATTACACGACTCGCGGGTATTACTGGCACCAGAGTCTGTTGTGGGCGGCGGCATTTTTGTTTGGCTTGTTTTGGATACTGGTTACGCCGGGGATTTTCGGCGAGACCGTCCGGAAAATGGAGAATTTTTCCGCGATTGGATTTGGTGCACTGCTTCTGATCGCGACGCCCATTCTTTCAGTTCTGATTTGTTTCTCTTTGATTGGAATTCCCATAGCCATCACCGCAGTGCTCCTGTGGGCCATCACGATGTATGCGGCAAAAGTGTTTGTTTGCGCGTGGGTGGGGCAAAAGCTGATGGGCGCAGCGACGAGCACGGGGGGCGTGATCGCGCGGCTCGCAGTGGGGCTGCTGCTGTATGAGGTTGCGGTGGAAATTCCCTATGCCAGATTCTGGATCTGGCTCGTCGTTACCATCTGGGGCCTGGGCGCACTGGCGATCACCGTATTTGAGCGGTGGCGGCAAAGCAGCGCGACGCTGGTGCTGGCGTAGAACGCCTCGTGCGGAGTTCGCGACTAGTTTCCGACAACCAGCGATGCGGACATGACGACGGAATTCGAGCCGCTCCGGAATAATTGTCCGCGAATCGAAACTGATTGGCTCGCGGTCAATTGCGTGGTCGATTGCATCGTCCCACCCAGCTCTGTGCCGCTCGAGGTCTGTACCTGAAATTGAGTGATCGAGGCCGTGGTGAAGATCGGCGGCAATGCGTTGACGGTAAAGTTGGGCGAGCCGGGCGCCTGCACGGTGACGGTCATTTCGGAGTCGCGCAGGCGAACGCGATCGGCCAATAGCGATGTGCCGCTCGAAGCGCTGAGCGCCTTCACCTGAACCACCTGGCCCGCGATGAGATTGGCGGACGCAACGAACGAGAACGCGGTAGCGTTTGTGCCGTCGTCATCGACGGAAAATGTAGTGGTCGGGCTCAACGTAACCGTCGCGATCGTGCCCGGCGTGAGCGACGAACCCGGCGAAACCTCTCCAAAAACAATCATTTGAAATTGAGTGGAGCTCTTCACGAAAACGATTTCGCCTTCGACAAGCGGCTCGGTGAGAAACGTGTCTTCAAAAGTAACGCTGGTGGCGAGGACTGAGCCGTCATTCTTGAATTTCGAATTCACCACAACGGCCTGATTGACTGCCAGGCACGCTGAACCCTGCGTGGCACAGTTCGTCGAGGGGAAATCGCGGAAAACCGTGTTGGCGTCGAAATTTACTTTCGCAGCGCCCTGCGGATTCGTGACGGTAAAATTGCCGTGGGCGCCGTCTGTCGCGGTGATTTGGCCGAAGAGATTCCCAATTGGAATTAGGGAAGTGCTGTTCAGCGGAATCGTCGTCGCGGACGCCGAGACTCCACTCGAAAAATTTGGAGTGAGAGAAGAGTCCAGGATGGAGTTGAGATTGAAATCCAGCGCCACGACGACGGGAAGGTTCGCCGAAACTGTGAGCGGAAATGGCGAAGTGGCGATCGGAATATTTGCGGCCACGGAGCTCGAGACCTGGCAGGGAGTGTCGTTCTGGCAAGTGACACCGGAGAACGTCACGGTGGAGCCGGAATTGTTCATAAACGTCACGGAAAAATTGGCGACGGAGACGTTCATGCTCGTGTAAGTCCCTGCGGGAAGATTCGCTGACGCCAGAAAGGCTGAGTCGGCGCGGAGGTTGCCGAGCTCGACAGTGACCGGGTTCGAACTGGAAATGACCGTTGTCGATCCGCTCGCTGAGGTCACCGACAGCCCTGTAATGGTGACTTCTGCCGAGGCGACGGTAATCCCCGCAGGAGGCGCGTCTTTAATCGTAAAGTTCACGAGAGCGGAGCCGCTACTGCTGCCGCCCGATCCCCCACCGGTCATAAAGGAAGCGTCGTTCGCTTTACCGCAGCCGAAGACGATGAAAATGCACGAGATCAGCAGGCCGACGAATGACAAATAGCGATTGCTAGCCGGAGCAAAGCTAGTACGAGTAGAAAACGAGATTTTGGCCATTATGAGCGCACCCTATCTGCGAGTTGGATGCAGGAATCCATTGTACCGTTTTGACACGAAGGGTACTGCTGTCCGAAGGGACAGGGGGCAGAAGAGACAAATGGAAGCGGCGCCCGGCGACGCGGGCGCCGCGAAGACTTTCTATTTTGCCGGATCGCTTCTAATTCTGTGATGCGCCGGCGGTGAAGAGGACGCGCGTGCCGCTATCGAGATGGACGTTGCGGCCGGTTCCCGTGATCACAGAGCCTTGCGTTTGATTCGAGGCTTGCGAATTGAGAGCCAGTCCATTCAATCCGATCGCGCCTTGGCTCGCTGAGCTCATTTGCGCGTGAGGCGAAACCGCGCTGACGGAATTTGCCGCGCCGCCTGCAACGCCGCGCGTGGTGCCTGCCGCTGAGCCGGCTGTGTTCGCAGCCGCGCCCGTGGCGCTGCCTGCGGTATTCACGGTTGAGCCGACTGCTCCGCCTGCTGCCGAACCGGCGCCACCAAGGAGACCGCCGCCTCCTCCGCCCGCGTGAGCCGCGCCGCCGCCGCTGGCGGAGCCGCCACCCATCGCGCCACCCGCTCCAGCCATAGCGCCGCCGCCGCCCATGGTCATCGCGTCGTCTGTTCCAGCAGCCGCGGTGTTCTGCGCCGCGGCGATCGCCTGGATTCCGAGATTGAGCGGAACTTGCTGCCCGCCCTTCATCTCTGCGTGATCGAACACAACGCCGAGAGTGGAATTCGCGTCGTCTTTACCCTTCGCTTTCACTTCGGTGATGTGGCCGACGAGCTTGGTGTTTTTCGGGAGCACAACTTTCCCGTTGGACTTTACGTCGTCGGTGGTGTGCGCGACGACCGTGTCGCCGACTTTGTTTTTGTTTGCGTCGAGAGTTTGATTGAGCGCGGCTTCGAATTTCGTGCCGCTGGCGAGTTGCGCCGCGTCGGAATTGGCCTGCGCAGCAGTGGAAGTGGCGGCCTGCGCTGAGGCGGCCGCTCCAGCCTGCGGCGGCGCGGACTGCGCAAATGCGGAAGTCACTGCGAGGGCACCGGCGACCAGGAGCAA
>DASTCZ010000190.1:0-5210 GCA_035710585.1 Candidatus Acidiferrales bacterium
CGTGTGGGCTACGGACGGGCAGCGCGGCTGATCGACATCATGGAAAAAGACGGCATCGTCGGCCCGGCGGACGGCACCAAGCCTCGCGAGCTGCTGAAGAAAAAGGACTGGATGCGCGAGTTTGATGAGTCGGTGAAGTAATCGGTAGGCGCGCTCAGTAGTTCAGTTCTCGAGTTTCGAGGTTCGACAAAAAATCAGTTCGACGGCTCGCCTTGCAGTGAGCCACTCTTTCCGGCAAAATCGAAAATCCCCAACGTGCCGGGGTAGCTCATTGGTAGAGCGCAGCCCTGAAAAGGCTGGCGTAGGCAGTTCGATTCTGCCCCCCGGCACCATTTTCCACGTTTCTGCCTTGAACGTTTCATTCGGGAATAACTGGCGCTCGAATCATTCATCGCAGCTACGCCGCCCACTTCATCGTGAGCTTCCTACGGCGCCTCGCGCAATCGAGCAGATACAAGTCGATCAGCTTTTGGTAAGACAGCCCCGTCTGCGCAGCCAGACTCTTGAAATAGTCCACAACTTCGGGGCTCAGGTTGATCCCTACCGCTTTTTTCTTCTTTGGGTAGAAATTCTTTAACTCCTTCAATCTCGAAAAATCATAATCCTTTTTCATAAAACCGAATCTCCCTTCGGGTAGCCTTGCGCGCGGAAATGATCCTTACAAAGGAATCGGATTTCCTATAACAGTGAATAACGAGGAGCGTTCTCGCAGCTGAACTCGTGCCGACAAGGATGTAGCGATCCTCGTCTTCCGAGTGATCTGGGTCATAAAACAAGCGGCCCTGCGGATCGTCGAAGACGCTTACTGCCTCCTCGAACCAAACGCCGTGCTTGGTCCGATTGGCTCTGTTCTTCCGCTCATCCCAATCAAACCGCAGCATATCTAGATTTTATCTAGACCACCTGCTGAAGGCAAGCAGCGATTCAGATGTAAATAGAAAGCAGATCGACGGACGTTGGCTTAGCTCTCGCCGAAGAAGCGCGCGCGAACGGCGTCGTCAACCGGCAAATCCGGCCCGGTGAACAGATGATCGGGCACACGCATGGGGTCCTGCGCGATCAGCGGCATGGCGCGCTCGCGGCGCGCAGTCGCCTCCGGACCTTGCTCCTGGAAAACTGCGCGAATCCATCCGGCGGCTTTGCGGCATCGCTGATAATACTCATCGTGAAGCTCCGCATAGCGATGACCTGCATTATTCCAATCGGAATCCTTCAGCAACGCGTCGCGCAGCGTGCGGGCATCGCGGAGAGACAGCGCCATTCCCTGTCCAAAGCTCGGATCCGTAGTTCCGGCGGAGTCGCCCAACAGCGCGACGCCATCGCGATACGGATGCTCGGCCCAGTGATCGCCTCCATCGAAAGAGGCGAGAGGACCGATGTCTTCCACCTTGGCATAAAAATCGGCAAAAAAGGGCGCAACGCGCCGCGATTCCGAAAGGAACTGCGGCAGGGCCGACTTTCCATTCAGCCGGTAACCGCTCGCGGTGGGATAGCCGAGATACGCACGAAAGCGGTTTTTCGGTTGGGCGAAAACCACGCCGATGAGCCCCTCCTCCGCATTGAAGACCAGCCAGCCAATTTCAGGATTGATGTTGACGCCGGAAAGGAGCACGCCTGAAAACACAAACGGGTCGCGGCATTCTTTCACGGTAAATCCAACCCACTTCCGCACCGCGGAATTCCGGCCGTCTGCCGCCACCACCAATCTCGCCGCGATCGATTCGGATTGGCCTTTGTAGTTCGCCGCAACCTGCGGCTTGGCCCCGGGCGTAATTCCGGTCACGCAGACGCCCCTCCGCACGGTCACGCCGCTTTGCTCTGCTGCCGCAATCAGCGTTTCCTGCATTTCGGGGTGGGAATAGGTGATTCCGCCGGTTTGATGCGGCGTGGTTGTGCGCAGATCGCGAGGACCCATACCGAGGTCGACGATCGGGACTTCCCTGGCGCAATTCTGCATCAAGCAATCGAGCACGCCGAGATCGCGCGCTTCGGCAACGCCCCACGGCACGAGGTATTCGCCGCGGACGCGGTCGCGGAAGCGCTCCTCCTGCTCGAGGATGAGGACCTTGGCCCCGCGATCGGCCATGGATTTGGCGAACGAGGAGGCTGCAAGGCCGCCGCCGATGGTCACGATGTCAAACGATGTGGCTGCAGGTGCGCTCATGCGGGACTCCGAAGGGGTCTGTAATTTGCGAACCGGAGACGTTCCGCTCGATTGAAAGCACGCTCGGCCCGGACCACGATTGGGAGCGGATTCTAACATTGCGCGAATCCTGTGTCTCCCGCTGATATATCACTGGAATACAGGCGTGAGGGTCTTGCTCGCGATGCAAGAATCCGGCGGAGCGTATGCGATTCGAGCGCGTTCAACGGCCTGGAATTCAGCCGGGGCGTCGCGCCGCTTAGTCCTTTCGGTGTTAACTTTTAGACGAAAGTACCATTGGTCTTTGCTTGGCCGGGTGTCGAAATGAAACTCGCATGGCTACCTTTCCGGCCGAAATCGCGGGCGACTTGGGCGCCGCCGGCGGGTCTACCGCCCCAACCACGCCCTCCGCTCTGGTGAAGCTGCTGCGCGCCGAACGGCGCCAATGGTGGCTCTGGGCCTCCGCTATTTTTGTCACCATCGTCCTGACGCTGGGGATGCTCTCGTTCGCATTTCCCGGAACCTTCCTGATTCGAGATTCGCTCTTTTCGGAACACATCAGACTATGGGCTTGCGCGCTGGCGCTGCTGGTTCTGCTCTTTGACGTGTACAGCTTCTATCAGCAGCTGCAGATGGTTCAGATCCGCCGCCTGCTGATTCAAAATGAAAAGCTCTTTCATCTGATTGGCGAGCATGCCGCGGACTTGATCGCCGTGGTGGATGCGCAGGGCAAATTGCTCTATACCAGCCCGGCGTACGAGCGCGTCTTGGGGTATCCCGCCGCGGAGCTCGACGGCACTTCCAGCTTGGACCCGGTTTATCCCGATGACCGCGCGCAACTGATCGCCGCGAGCGAAGAAGCCCTCAAAAATGGCAGCAGCCCGCGCGTGGAATACCGCATTCGTCATAAGGCCGGGCACTGGCTGTACATGGAATCGACGGCGTCGGCCGTCTCGGACGATAAGCACGGCCCGACGAAGCTGGTCGTGGTCAACCGCGACATCACACAGCGCAAGTTGGCCGCCGAGGAACTGCGCCAGCGCGAAGAACAGCTCCGGCAGGGCCAGAAAATGGAAGCGATCGGCCGGCTTTCCGGCGGCATCGCGCACGACTTCAATAACCTGCTCTCAGTGATCATCGGCTATAGCGAACTGCTCGAACTGCGCCTGACGTCTTCCAACCCGTTGATGAAAAATGCGCAAGAGATCAAGAACGCCGCGCAGCGCGCCGCCGGGCTCACGCGCCAGTTGCTCGCGTTCAGCCGCCAGCAGGTGCTGCAGCCGCGCATTCTCGATCTGAATACGGTGGTCAACGACACCAGCAAGATGCTGCGCCGCCTGATTGGCGAGGACATCGAGCTGATCACCTGCTTCGGCAAGGTCGCGAAGATCAAAGCCGATCAGAGTCAGATCGAACAGATCATCATGAATTTGACGGTGAACGCGCGCGACGCCATGCCGACCGGCGGCAAGCTCGTGATTGAAACCGCCGATATCACCGTCGATTCAGAAGCAGCCACCGGCGAGTTTTACATGGCCCCAGGGCGCTACACGCGGCTCACCGTAGCCGATTCGGGCATCGGAATGGACGAAGAGACGCGCGGGCGAATCTTCGAGCCGTTCTTCACGACGAAGGAAAAAGGCAAGGGCACCGGCCTGGGCCTTGCGACCGTTTACGGCGTCGTGAAGCAGAGCGGCGGCTACATCTACGTCGATAGCAAAATCGGCGTGGGCAGCACGTTTTCGATTTATTTGCCGGCCTGCGCCGAGGCATCGATCCCCGAACTCTCCGAAGACGTCAAAACGCCTGAGACGAAAGGCTGCGGCTGCATTTTGTTCGCGGAGGATCTCGATCCGCTCCGCGCGCTTGCTGAGGAAGTGCTCACGCGAAATGGCTACACGGTGATGGCGGCGCGCAATGGCGCCGAAGCCCTCGCGCTCTCGAGGAAGCATAAGGGCGCGATCGACTTGCTGGTCACGGATATCGTGATGCCCGAGATGGGCGGGATTGAACTTTCGAAACAGTTCCTGATCGAGCGGCCCGATACGCCGGTAATCTTCGCGACCGGCTATTCAGAATATCACTCCGCCGCGGATTCGCAATTCGCGCGCAGCGCCGGGATGTTGGCGAAGCCCTACACGCCGGAAATGCTGATCTGGCAAGTCAAGAAAGCGCTCGACGCCGCCAAACAAGCTGTCGTCAGCGAATCGAAATCGTAGGGCCTCGCGCCGCTTCTCCTTCTTCGAATTAAATTCAGTTACCTCTGCTTCGGCGAATTACTTTTTATCTCTCGCGGCCAGCCGGTTGGTTTTTCTGGCTTTTTTCTCGCTGGACTCGTCATCTTGTGATGGAATTTTTCCGGTCAATGCGTCCGGCTCGATACTGCTGCCGGTCGATGTGATGTTGTCGATCGGCGTCATTCCTGGAGTTCCGATCTGATTCGATTTTCTGCGTGAAATCGGTCGATAGCGGACAGGCATATAAATATCCTCCTTTAATTAGACGAGCCGCGACGGCATCGCGACGAGCGCGTCCCGCGAACACCTTACGAAGCCAAGACGCACGTAAGAAGCGTGTAGGAGCTGTCGTTCTACACGCGCTTTATACCGCTGCGTGCTAAGATTTTTTGCCTTGAGCATCTCCAGCGTCTGCAACGCCAGATCCGTCGCGAAATGAACACTTATTTTTTGGCGCTTGCAATCTATTCGGCGGTTCTCATCGCGCTGGGATTTTGGGCGGCGCGCCGGGTGCGGAGCGCGTCTGACTTTCTCGTCGCCGGCCGCCGCTTCGGTCCTGGCGTGATCTTCGCGACATTTCTCGCGGCGAACATCGGCGCGGCATCGACGGTCGGAGCGAGCGGCATCGGCTATCGCCTCGGGCTCTCCGCGTGGTGGTGGGTCGGCAGCGCGGGCATCGGCACCGCGATTCTTTCGCAGACCGTCGGCCCGCGCCTATGGCGCATCGCGAAGGCAAATTCGCTGCACACGCTCGGTGATTACCTGGAGCTGCGCTTCAACCGCGCCGTGCGGGGCATCATCGCGGTCGTTCTTTGGTTCGGCACGCTCGC
>DASTCZ010000191.1:0-4922 GCA_035710585.1 Candidatus Acidiferrales bacterium
GAGTCGCTTCCGGGCTGGTCGGGGATGCCCGCGGCTTATTACCGCGATGCGCTGGTGATTGGAGTGTTCGCGACCCTGGCTTGGCTTGGGATTTCGCGGTTTGATTATCTGATCTCCGCGGTTTGGAAGACGCGAAACGTGTTGTGGGATGCTGTGCAGCCCGGGGGACTCGATGCGAATTCGCCAGCAGTGCAGGCGATTGCGCACAGCGTGATGCGGGGGATCGTTTATTGCGCGATGGTGGCTGCGCTGGCCGGGTTGATTGCTGTGTACATCAAACCCACATGGCTGCGGGCTGCTCTCGTGCTCGGCGCGGCGCTCACATACGTTTCCGATCCGGGCGGCGCGGCGGATTTTGCGCGGCAGTTTGTGATTGGATTGATCGCGGTGACGATTATCTGGTGGGCGATCGTGCGTGTACTGCGTTTCAATCTGCTCGGATATTTTCTGATCTTTGCGAACCTGACGCTTCTCGGCTTCGGGAGTGAGCTTTATGTCCAGCCGAACTCAGCGCTTCGCCGCGCCGGAGTCATCTCTTTTGCCGCGCTCGCAGTGATGCTGCTGTGGCCGCTGGTGGCGTGGCGGCGCAGCGGCACCGGTGCGATTCCGATCGCGCCTGCAACTTCTTCCTTGACTCCGCCGACGGCGCCTACAGCCTGATCGCGCAACTGAAACCAATCGGCGGACTAACCTTTCTGCGTTAGCATAGTCTAACTATGTCAGACGAAGCAGAGGGTGAAGATGTCACGCGATGAAATCCCGCCGGGAACGCTGTATCTGCTGATCCTGCGCACGCTGGAGCGCGGCGGCGAGCTGCACGGATTTGAGATTGCCAAAGCCATCGAGCAGATGTCGCAAGACGTGCTAACGGTGGAGGAAGGCTCACTCTATCCGGCGCTGCAGCGGATGTTGCTCAAGGGCTGGGTGAAAGCCAAATGGGGATCAACCGCGGAGAACCGCCGTGCGAGGTATTACCGGCTCACGACGGCGGGCCGGAAGCAGCTTGCCGCAGAGATGCGGCAGTTCGACCGCGTAATTGGAGCGGTCGCACGCGTGGTGCGGCAGACATGAAGGAGACGGGAGTGCGGCGGCAGGAACAACAGCTAATACGGTGGATTGTCTGATGGCCTGGCTCGGAGAGATGGCGCGGCGCCTTCGCGTTTTCCTTCGCGGCTCGCGATTCCATCGCGAGCTGGACCAGGAAATGCGGCTGCACCGCGAGCTGCGCGAGCGCGAGTTTGCCTCCGCGGGAGCCACAGACCGGCGCGCGCAATATGCATCGGCGCAAAAATTTGGAAACACACTTGAGCTGCGCGAACGCAGCCGCGGCTTGTGGGGAGTGGCGCTTATGGACGAACTTCTTCAGGACTTGCGATTTGGGCTGCGCATGCTGGGAAGAAATCCCGGCTTTTCGGCGGTTGCAATTCTCACGCTCGCGCTGGGCATCGGAGCAAACACGGCGCTCTTCAGCGTGATCGATGCGGTGATTCTGCGGACCTTGCCGGTGCGTCATCCCGAGCAACTGGTCGCGCTCTCCGATCCGGAAGCGGGCGGCGTGATGCAGGGATTGCAGGACGGGAGGCGCTCGCTTTTCAGCTTTCACGAATTTGAAGGGCTGCGCGACAACGATGCGAGCCTTGGCGGAATTTTCGCGATGAGTTCGACAAATTTTGTGATTCCGTTAGCCGTAGCGGAGAACGACACCGGAAGTCCGGCGCAGATCAGCATGGTGAGCGGAGCCTACTTCGAAGTGCTGGGCGCGGAACCGCAGATCGGGCACGCGCTTTCGCCGGCGGTCGATCGCGGACGCGGCGATGCTCCTCAGGCGGTGCTGAGTTACCGATTCTGGCAGCGGCGAATGGCTGAAGATCCGGCTGCTATCGGAAAAAAAATTCGTATACGGCAAACTCTCTTCGACGTGATCGGCGTGATGCCGCCGACTTTCACCGGCGTGTCCGTGGGAGATGCGCCGGACATGTGGGTGCCCATTACGATGCAGCAGGCGCTACTGCCTGGACGTGACTGGCTTTCGCAGCCGCCGGGCAGCATCCGCCGCACGCTTTTTCTGCACATCATGGGGAGGCTGAAGCCGGGCGTAACGATGCCGCAGGCGAATTCCTCGCTCAATGCTACGTTTCACAACATCCTGCAGATCGACGGCAGCTCCATCGCTGATCCCGGCCGACGAAAAATTCTGGAGGGCGGCACGCTGCAAGTGCAGGATGCGCGGCGGGGCGTTTCATCCTTGCGCGGGGAATATTCGCAACCGCTGTATGTGTTGATGGGGCTGGTCGCGTTGCTGCTTCTGCTCGCGTGTACAAACGTTGCGAATCTGCTCTCCGCGCGCGCTTCGGGAAGGCGGCGGGAACTCGCCATGCGAGTTGCGCTCGGTTCCGGCAGCAGCCGACTGATCCGGCAGATGTTGACGGAAAGTCTGCTGCTTTCGGTGATCGGCGCGGCAATTGGCCTATCGATCGCGAAGTGGGGAGTTCGCGTTCTGGTGCAGCTGGTCTCAGGAACTTCGCAGGAGGTTTCGCTGGATGTGCACCTCGATGTGCGCGTGCTGCTCTTTACCATCGGCATCACGCTCGCCACCGGATTGCTATTCGGCCTGGTGCCGGCAGTGAAAGCGTCGCGCGTGGATTTTCACGCCGAGCTGCGCGGCACGGGTAAAACTGTGGGCGGAAACGACCGAGCTTCCGCGCGAATTCCGATGGGCAAAGTGTTCGTCGGACTGCAGGTCGCCGTTTCGCTGCTGTTGCTTGTGACCGCCGGACTTTTTGTGCGTAGCTTGCAGAAACTCACAGCCGTGCCGCTGGGGTACGAGGCTGACCATCTGGTTTTGTTCCGCATGAATCCGGTGCTGGACGGCTACAAGCCAGCGGAGATTCCGTCCCTCTTCACCGGCATGCTGGAGCGATTCAGTTCGATTCCGGGTGTTCGCGGCGCCAGCTTTTCTGACAACGGCCTGTTCTTTGGCGGCGACTCAGGCGACGACATCACGATTGTCGGCTCCACGCCAAAGGCCGGAGCGGAGATGGGCGTGCGCCTCGATAACGTCGGTCCCAATTATTTCGCTACGATCGGCATTCCGGTGATCGCCGGGCGCGACGCCAGCGCGGAAGATACGAAGGGCACGCATCACATGTGGCTAAACGAGACGATGGCGAAGTATTACTTCGGCGGCGATAGCCCGCTGGGCCGGCACATTATCGTTCACTATTCGATCGGGGACACGGAATACGACGTCGTGGGAGTTGTGGGAGATGCGAAATACGACTCGCTGCGCGACGAGACGCCGCGGCGCGCATATCTTTCCGATCTCGATTCCATGTTTCCGCTGACCTCCGCGAATTTTGAGGTGCGCTGCGGCGGAGATTGCGCTTCGCCGATCGGCGCAATCCGCGGAGTGATCCGCGAAAGCGGCGCGTCGCTGACGATTCCGCAATTCGTCCCGTTGCACACGTTGATCGACGAAGGCTTGCTGCGCGACAGGCTGACCGCGCGGCTTTCCACATTTTTCGGCAGCCTGGCGCTCGTGCTCGCGTGCATCGGGCTTTATGGCGTGTTGTCTTACAACTTGGCGCGTCGCGTGGGCGAAATGGGCGTGCGCATGGCGCTCGGCGCGAGCCCGGGAAGTATTTTGAGGCTGGTCTTGGGCGATGCGCTCATCGTGACTGGGATCGGCGCCGCGGTGGGGCTTGTGGTGGCGCTTGCGGCCGCGCGTGTTTTGGGCGCGATGCTTTTCGGTGTGACGTCGCACGATCCGGCGACTCTGGCAGGAGCTGCGGCCGTACTTTTTGGAGTTGCGGCGATCGCTGCGTTTCTGCCGGCGTGGCGCGCTTCGCGGGTGGACCCGATGACTGCGTTGCGAGACGAGTAAGCGATTCAGAAGCGTGTAGGCGTCGCGCCGACTCGCGTCGTTCGAGCAATTTGTATTTTGCCGGCTTCTCGGCGGTGCGCTCGATCAGCTTGTGCGCCTCCAAATCGAGTTTGACCGTTTCGGCGTACCAGCTGACATTGCCTTCGAATTTGCCTTTCAGCTGGGTTTCGAGTTTCGAGAACAGCTCATCGTGAGTGAGCGGCTTTCCGCGCAAGGCGGCCAGCATCGCTTTCTTCATCGTTTCGTATTTTTCGGCGCTGATGCTTTTGCCGCTCTTCCCGCGAGGATGTTTCGTCAGAATTTTGTTTTCCGGCACCGTAAGGACTCCTCTGATTAATCGCGCTGTTGAGCTGGCGTCGCCGGCGGAATCAAAAGACCGATTCGGGGTAGAGGCAACCCTCACGCTTGCCAGCCGGTCAAGCAGGAATTTGACGATGGGACGCGGCGCTATGCTAGAATTCTTAGTGGTCATATACTAATGACCATAGATAATGCAAACAGACCATGAGAAAGATCAGCGCAGGGCTTTTCAAGGCGCAATGCCTGAAGGTGATGAGCGAAGTGAAGGCCACCGGGGAGCCGGTAACGGTAACGAAACGCGGAAAACCTGTAGTCAAGGTCGTTCCGGCCGAAAGCGACGCTGAAGGCATCTTCGGGTTCCTGGCGGATAAGTTCGACATCACCGGCGATATCGAATCGCCGTTGATTCCTGCGCGGAAGTGGAAGATCACCCGCGAGTGATCCTCCTCGACACTCACGCACTGCTCTGGCTGGCGCGCGAGCCGGAAAAACTTTCGAGCCGAGCAGCGTCTGCAATTCGCGCTGCTCACCAGGGCGGCGGACTCGGAATCGCTGACATCTCGCTCTCGGAAATCGCCTGGCTTGCGGCGCACGGAAAATTGACTTTCACGGGAACGCTGGATGCGTTCATGGAAGCAGTCGCGTCGAAGACCGCCGTTTTCCCCATTTCGCCGAAAGCGGCGGCGCTTGCAAACCAATTCCCGGCAAATTATTCGAGCGATCCGGCGGACCGGTTGAT
>DASTCZ010000192.1:0-9518 GCA_035710585.1 Candidatus Acidiferrales bacterium
CATTTAGAGGACTCCGTGCGTAGAAGCTGAGCAGCTTAGTCTAACACTACCGCAATCTTGCGAACCTGCGTAGCCGCCTCTTGCTTGCTTCTAGTAAACATCGGCGGCTAAGATTACAGCGGTGTCACGAAAATCTGAAAAGTTGAAGCAAAGCCGTAAAGAAGGCCAGCAAAACGTGGCCCAAAACCGGGCAGCCTCGTACAACTACCACCTAATAGACCGTTTTGAGGCCGGAATGGTTCTCCGGGGCACCGAGGTTAAGGCCCTGCGCGAAGGCCGGGCGAACATTCGTGAAGCCTATGCTCACGTCCGCGGAGGCGAATTATGGCTCGAAAATTGCCATATTTCGGAATATACGGCCGGGGGTCCGTGGAACCATTCGCCGCTCACCACACGGAAGCTTTTGATGCACAAAGACGAGATACGGAAGCTTGTAGGCAAGCTGGAACCGAAGGGCACGACCCTGATTGCGACGCGGATTTATTTCAAAAATGGGAAAGCGAAGATTGAATTGGCACTCGGCCTGGGCAAAAAAGACTGGGACCGGCGCCAGGATGCCCGCAACCGGGAAATGGACCGCGAAGCAAAGGACGCACTGTACCGTTCACGGAGGAGATAAAGGAGCTTCATGAAGATCACTACGGCCAGCGGCAATGCAGCAGCAATCGAAACTCAGGCGCTCGTTACCTACGTGTTCGACGAAGAAAATCCGGTTACAGGCCGACTCGCGGAGCTCGGCCAGGCGAGCGAACTGCTCAAGCGGCTCGCGAAAAGCTCCGAGATGACTGAAAAAGCGCTTGAGATGACCTATGTCCAGGCGCCTGCAGGCCTCAAGGCCGAGCGATTGCTCGTCGTCGGCGCTGGAAAGAAAGCCAAGTTCGGCGGCTTTGAGCTGAGGAAGCTCGTCTCCGCTGCTCTCCGCTACTTGAAATCCCGCGGCGTGAAGAATTTGGTCTTTCTCGCGCGCGAGGATGGCGCGACGCTAGACGCCGCGCAGGTTGTCACTGAAGCTCTCCTGCTTGGCGATTTTGAGGGAGATAAGTACAAGACGGACGGGAAGAAAGACGCGCCGTTTGAAAGCGCTGCGCTAATCGGCTGGAATTCAGACGAAAGCGCACAGAAGGGGATTGACCGGGGCCGCATCATCGCCGAAGCACAAAATTTTGCCCGCTCACTCGCCAATGAGCCCTCCAACTTGATGACGCCGAAAGTCCTGGGCGAACGCGCTGCCGAAATGGCGCGCGAGGCCGGCCTTCAGTGCGATGTGCTCGACGAAAAGCGCATCGCCGAAATGAAAATGGGAGCTCTGCTCTCTGTAGCGCAGGGAAGCGTCGAGCCGCCCCGCATGATCGTCATCACCTACACTCCCGCAGGTGGTGCGGCTCAGGGCAAGCCAGTGCTCGGCCTCGTCGGCAAAGCCGTCACGTTCGACACCGGCGGCATCTCCATCAAACCCGCAGCCGATATGGACAAGATGAAATTCGATATGTCCGGCGGCGCCGCGATGATCGGAGCGATGAAGGCAATTGCCCAACTCAAGCCGGCGATTAAAGTGATCGCCGTCGTCCCCGCCACGGAAAACATGCCCGGTGGCCGCGCGCAAAAACCGGGCGACGTGCAGACGGCCATGTCGGGCAAAACGATCGAGGTGCTCAACACAGACGCAGAAGGCCGGCTGATCCTGGCTGACGCCGTCACCTACGCGCAGAAACTTGGTTGCACTCACATGGTCGACGCCGCAACGTTGACGGGCGCCATCGTCGTCGCGCTCGCCGGAATTAATACCGGAGTTTTCGGGACCAACGAGGAATTCACGGGTCGCGTGCTGGCCTCTGCCAAAGCTGCGGGCGAAAAAATGTGGCCGATGCCGATGGACGACGAGTACCGCGAAATGATCAAAGGCACGATTGCCGACATTCAGAACATCAGCAACAGCAAAGGCGGCGGCGCTATTACAGGAGCGATGTTTATCCGCGAATTCGTTAACGACGTGCCCTGGGTTCACCTCGATATCGCTGGCACCGCGTGGCTGGATGACGCCAAGGCATGGATGGCCAAGGGCGCTACCGGAGTCGGCGTACGCACGCTCGTTGATCTGGCGATGAAGTTCTAGCTCTGCGGAGATTCCGCCTGCAAACGCATCGGCCGGCGGTAGTTGTACCGCGCCATCTTGCGCTGCAGCAGCGATTCAAATTCCGTTTCTTTCGGCCCAAACGCTCGCCGCGGAATCATGCGGTAAAGCTTCGGGTTGCGGTAGAGTAAAAAGAGCTCGCGATTTTCCACGTAGCCCAAATACTCTTCCCAAGGCGTCCGCACTAGCGAGACCGTGTCCTGGATGTAGAGGCACTGCTCGTCGAAACCTATGGAAAGCTCGCCGACGTACCACCGCTTGTTGGGACCGCCGCGCAGGGCAAGCCAGGTCGTCAGCGCCATCAGCACGACGCCGGCAATGAGCGGAACGTAGCTCACCCACACCATGGCGATCAAAATCGATGCCGCCGCCAATCCCGCGTAGACCTTCACAAATGCGCGCCAGCCTCCCGCTTTCGTGAAATTCAGCAGCCGCGCTGAGCGGTATTCCTCAACGCGCGGCGCATAAGTCACCGAAGGCGCGGTCGCGGGGCGGTCGCGATCGACGATCTCCGAACACGTCCTGCGGAACTCCGTCTTCGCCGCTTCGCTTTCAAACGCCGATTTCGGTAGCAGTTCGTGTTGCTCCCCAATTAGAAGCACGAACAGTATGGAATTTTCAGTCAGGCCAGAGAGTTGGGACCACGGCCGCGTGATCGTTCCGCACTTGCACGAAAACGTGAATCCCTCGGCGTCGCACTGAAAATGGCGTTCTTCGCGGCAATGCAATTTCTGGAAAGCCCACTGAATCCTCGAATCGTAAGCCTGCTTCGCAAGGCGCGCGCTCCGGCGCTCCATAAAGTACAGCAGTACGCTTAGCCCCGCGCCCGGTACGAGCAAAAATGCCGCGGCCACCAATGTTTCTCCGCCACCCGAAAATACGTTCTCTCCCGCTGCTTGGGTTCGCAGAATGATGAAAAGGCCGGCGGCGATCAGGCCAAACAGCATCGCACGCCAGATTCGCAGTTTGCTGGCGGGCGGTCTGAATGGCGGCTGCACGGAGCGGAATTCCGCTTCCGAAATCGCGAATTTCAGGTTTAAAGAGAGCGGATTCATTTTTCCAAAAGCTTGTTGATTGATGCTATCAGACGCGCGATCGCGCCCAGCGCCGATTTTGCCGGCGCGTTACATCTTTGCCGGGGCATCGATTCCGAGGAGCGCGAGCGTGGCGACGAGTTGGCGCTCGACAAGTCCGCAGAGTGCAAGCAGTACAAGCTGCCGCGCCGCATCGCTTTCCGACAAAATGTGATGCTTGTGGTAAAAATTGTTGAACGTCTGCGCCAGCTCAAAAGCATACTTCGCGACGAACGCCGGTTCCTGCGAGCGAATCGCTGAATCGACTCGCGCGCCCAGGGAGCCCGCCAACAAAGTGAGCTCCCACAAGTCGTCGGTGCCCGGCCGCGAAAATACGTGCTCGATCTGTTCGCGTGATGGCTGCGCTCCACCGTTCGCAAGCTCCTTCCCGCGATCGATCATCTTCTGAAATATGCTGCGGATCCGCACGACGGCGTATTGGGAATAAGGGCCCGTCTCGCCCTCGAAGCTCAATGCATCCTTGAAATCGAACGCGATGATCGTATTTCGCGCGAAGCGCAACAGAAAATAGCGCAGCGCGCCGATTGCGATTTGATGCGCGATCTTCATGCGTACGGCTTCGGGCGTATCGGCGTGCCGCTGATCCACTTCCTTTCGCGCGGCATCCTCGAGCTTCGTGATCAGGTCGTCGGCCTTGACGCCCAATCCGCGCCGCCCGCTCACTTCCACATAGCTGCGTCCCGCATCCTCTGCCGAAAGCTCGTAGCCCATTTCCTGCGCACATCGCGGCGTGAGCGCGACAATTTCGTAGCTGAAGTGCGTCGAGCGGTCAGCTTGTTCATTGAACCCGAGCGCCCGCAGCCCCGCGACGACTACGTTCTGCAGATAGCTCTGCCGCGAATCGATCACGTTGTAGACACGATAGGCGTGCCCGAAGGCAGGAGCGCTCGCATCTCCGGCGTCCGAAGTCGTCGTCCAGACCGTTTCGCCTCCCGCGCTCTTATCGAATGCCCGGTAATGAAAATCTTTTCCGAGAAGTCCGAATTTCCATAGCTGATAGGCAATGTCTTTGCCGACGTAAGTGACTGTACCGTTCGACCGCACGATGATCTTCGCGTCATCGTCAGACGTGGCCGCGTCCTCTTCGCCTCCACTGCCCGGCATGCGCATGATCCAGCAACCCGCCGTCTTGCCCGCGGTTGAAAGATGAATCGCGCCGCGCTCTTTCAGTTGCGTGAAGGCCGAATCCCAGAATTTCAGGTGAAGAATTTCGCTTTCTCGCGGCAGCACATCGTACGAAATCCCCAGCCGTTCCATCGTGCGCAGATGGCAGTGCACGATCGCGTCGGAGACGATTTCGCCAATCTCCGCTTCCCCGCCCGTGCCGTGTTCGATCGCCTTCAGCGTGTCGCCGCGCAGCGCCATGCGCGACTTGTCTTCCTCCAGAAATGTCGTCACGCGAGCGTAAAGGTCCCAGCAGTAGTAATCGAATCGAGGAGCGGCAGCGAGCGAGCGCACCTCTGCCGCTGATTTCCTTTCCAGGTGCAGAAACCCGAGGACGACGTCCGCCACCTGAACGCCCGTGTTGTCGATGTAGTTCTGCACTTCCACGCGCTCGCCGGCAAATCGCAGCATGCGCACAAACGTGTCGCCGAGCGCGGCGTTCCGCAGGTGTCCGATATGCGCGGCCTTGTTCGGGTTTATGTTGGTGTGCTCGACAACGATCTTCGGACCGCCGGACGCGGTCTTCGGCGCGCCGCCATACGCCTGCATCAAGGCCGATGCGAAAAACTCACGCCGGTCGAAGTATGCGTTCAAATACCCGGCTCCGGCGACTTCAACTCTCGCAACGCCTTTGATCGGCGCCAATTGATTCGCAATTTCCTGCGCGATTTGCCGCGGCGCGCGCTTCAGCCGTTTCGCCAGCTCAAAGCAAACCGGCGTCGCCAATTCACCCATGCCAATCTTCGGAGGACGGTCCGTCGTAACCGCGATCTGCACGTCATAGCGCTGCCGGATGTGCTTCTGCAGTTGCTCGCGGAACGCGGCTTCGAGTTCGTGGTACACGCAACTCCTTGAGTGGGAAAAAAGAGTAAGTGATTATAGGGAAAGCGTGGAAGTCGGTCAAAATCGTTGCGACAAACATTCTTCGGCGAGGTGAAGCATGTCCTGTGCTCCTGACGTCCTGAAACGTGTGCCTTTGTTTGCGTTGCTGGATGACGATGAAATCGCAGTGCTCGCAGCTCAAGTCGAGGTCCGCGACTTCGGACCCCGGCAGCGAATTTACAAGCGCGGCGAGCCGAGCGGCCGCGCCTACATTCTCGTTTCAGGGCGCGTGCGCGTCACCACGGTGGACGAAGATGGGCAGGAAGTCGTCGTCGATGAGCCCGCGCCGGGTGAATTCTTCGGCTTCGCGTCCATGCTCGATGAGAAGCCGCATCAGACCGACGCGCTGTCGCTCGACCAGACCGAGTGCGTCGAAGTCGATCGCCACGACATTCTCACTCTTCTCCAGCGCAAGCCCCACGCCGGAATGGACATGCTCACGGTCCTCGGCCGCCAGTTTCACGCCTCTCAACAATTGGTTCGGCTCCGCGCCAATCGCAATCCCAACGAAGTGATCGAGGAACAGGTCACGCTCGGCGAACGCGTGGCGGACCGAGTCGCCCGCTTCGGCGGCTCCTGGGCTTTCATCACCAGCTTCGCAGTGTTCATGTCCGTCTACGTCGTAATAAATGTCAGCCTGAGAGGGTCGGCCTGGGATCCCTACCCGTTTATCCTCCTCAATCTTTTTCTTTCCATGCTCGCCGCAATTCAGGCACCGGTGATCATGATGAGCCAGAATCGCCAGGACAAAAAAGATCGCGTACGGAGCGAAATGGATTTCGATGTAAATCGCCGCGCCGGGTCGGATATTCAGGGACTCGCCCGCAAGATGAACTTGCTTGGCGAACAGATTGCCGACGTCGAAGACTTGATTCGGAGCAAATTGGAATCGAGCGCACACTAAATCGACGATATGTCTATAATTTTCGCGCGTCGCGCGCGTAATTTGACAGTGTTTAGAGCGCAGAATACTATCGAACACTCGCATGAAACTCGCCTATTTCGATTGTTTTTCAGGGATTAGCGGAGATATGGTGCTCGGCGCGCTTGTCGATGCCGGCTGCCCGCTGCCTGAAATCGAAGCGGGCCTGCGCAAGCTCGAGCTTCGCGGCTGGAAAATTTCTGGCGACCGCGTGAAGCGCGCCGGAATCGCCGCGACAAAAATCAGCGTCGAAACCGAAGAGACGCATCACCACCGCGGTTTTTCATTGATCGCCAATAAAATCGAAAAAGCCGGTCTCGCGCCCCGCGCCGCCGAACGCGCCATCGCCATCTTTCGCCATCTCGGCGAATCCGAAGCCAGAATTCACGGCGTCGATCTCGAAAAAGTTCATTTTCACGAAGTGGGCGCCGCCGATTCCATCGTGGATATCGTCGGCTCCGCGATCGGATTCGAAATTCTCGGCATCGAACGCTTTGCCTGCTCGGCGCTCAACTTCGGCGGCGGCACCGTGCAAGCCGCGCACGGCACCATGCCCGTCCCCGCTCCGGCAACTGCCGACCTTCTTCGCGGCAAGCCAACCTATTCGAGCGGAATTCAGAAAGAACTCGTCACGCCCACTGGCGCCGCGATCGTCTCCACTCTCTGCGATTCTTTCGGATCGCACCCGGCGATGATGTCTTCAGCGATCGGCTATGGCGCTGGCGCTGCCGATTTCAAGGAGCACGCCAACGTACTCCGCATCACCATCGGAGAATCGCTCGAGCAGCATACAAGCGCTTGGGACGAACGCATCACGGTCATCGAAGCGAATCTCGACGACATGAACCCGCAGATCTACGGCTACTTCGCCGAGAAAGCACTCGCAGCCGGTGCACTGGACGTGTTTGCCGCTCCGGTGCAAATGAAGAAAAATCGCCCCGGCATGCTCGTGACGCTCTTGTGCGCGCCCAACGATGCCGATCGCCTCGCCGACTTGCTTTTTTCCGAGACGACTACCATCGGCCTTCGCAGCTACGAAGCCCGCCGCCGCGTCCTCGCTCGAGAGAGCGTCGAAGTCACCACTCCACACGGGCCCGTAAAAATGAAAGTGGCGCGCCTGAACGGCCACGTCCTAAATGCCGCGCCCGAATTCGACGATTGCCGCCGCATCGCAACCGAGAAAAACGTTCCGCTGAAGCAAATTCTCGCCGAGGCGGCGCTCGCCTGGGAAAACCAGCGCCGAGGCCAGCGCTAACGTGGCCGCCTCCGACTCCAAGCCGAAGTATTACATGACGACGCCGATCTATTACACCAACGGCCTGCCGCATATCGGGCACACGTATTCCACGATCGTGTGTGACACGATTCGCCGCTACAAACGCATGCGCGGCTTTGACGTCGTAATGACTACGGGCACCGACGAACATGGCGTCAACGTCGAACGCTCCGCCGCCAAGGCTGGCAAATCGCCGCAGGACTTCGTCGACGAAATGGCCGCCCAGTGGCGAAAAATCTGGGACGATTTCGGCATTCAGGGCGACGAGTTTATTCGCACCACCGACCTGAAGCACGCGCAGACGGTGCAGTGGCTTTTCCACCTCTGCCGCGAAAATGGCTACATCTACAAGGGCCACTACACCGGCCAATACTGCATCTACGACAATGCCTACGTCACTGACGCAGGCCCCGGCGACCCTTGCCCCGATTGCGGCCGTCCGACCGAGACCGTCACCGAAGAAAATTACTTCTTCAAGCTTTCCGCGTTCGAGAAAGTTCTTCTCGATCTCTACGCGAAGCATCCCGAATTCATCCAGCCCGAATCGCGACGCAATGAAGTGATCAGCTTCGTGCAGGGCGGCCTGAAGGATTTGAGCATCACGCGCACCACAATTCGCTGGGGCATTCCGGTGCCCGGCGAAGCGCCGCATGTGTTTTACGTCTGGTTCGACGCGCTCACCAGTTATCTCAGCGCCGTCGGTGGCCTCGATTATGAAAAGCGCGGCTATTGGCCGGCGAACCTGCACCTCGTCGGCAAGGAAATCATCCGCTTCCACGCTGTTTACTGGCCTTCGTTCCTGATGGCCGCCGGTTTGCCGATTCCGAAACAAATTTGGGCGCACGGTTGGCTCCTGATGGACGCGAGCAAGATGAGCAAATCCAAAGGCAACGTTGTCCGCCCGCGCCCCATCGTCTCGACGCTCGGCCTCGACGCGCTGCGCTATTTCCTGCTGCGCGAAGTCGTCTTCGGCCAGGACGGCAACTTCAGCTACGAATCGCTCGTGACGCGTTACAACGCCGATCTCGCCAACGGCCTCGGCAATCTCGCCAGCCGCACGCTCACCATGCTTGAAAAGTATTGCGCATCCCGCATCCCGCTGTGCGATACCGATCGCTTCGAGGAAAGCCTGAAATCCGGGGCCACCCACGCGATTCGCGACGCACTCGCGGCTTACGACGCCTTCGAATTCGCGCGCGCGCTCGAAATTATCTGGAGTCTCATCGCCGAGACCGATTCTTTCATCACCACCGAGAAGCCCTGGACGCTCGCCGACGACCCGGCCAAAAAAGAGCAGCTCAACGCCGCGCTCTACGGCGCCGCGGAAACTTTGCGCGTCGCCACCGTCCTCGCGCATCCCGTGATTCCCGAAGCCACCGAAAAAATCTGGAAACAGCTCGGCCAGCCCGGCCCGCTCAAGCAGCAGCGCATCGACGCGCTCCGCTGGGGCGACCTCAAACCCGGAACCCGCGTCGGCAAGCCCGAAGCGGTCTTCCCGCGCGTCGAAAAATCCGAAATCATCGAAAGGATCGAATCCATGGAGCAAGATTCCTCGAAGCCCGCCGTCCCCATTGGAGGTACGCCAGGCCCCGTCCCCGCGCCTGCAGCAGCCTCCGGCGCGCCCGCAGCCGCACCCCCAACCGACGGCAAAATCACCATCGACGATTTCGCCAAGGTCGAACTCCGCGTCGGCGAAGTGAAAACCGCCGAGCGCATTCAAGGCGCCGACAAAATCCTCAAGCTCACCGTGGACATCGGCACAGAGGTTCGCCAAGTCGTCGCCGGAATCGCCACGGCCTACGAACCCGAAAAGCTCATTGGCCGCAAAGTCATCGTGGTCGCGAATCTCGCTCCCCGAAAACTTCGCGGCGTCGAATCCAATGGCATGATCGTCGCGGCTTCAGTCGGCCCCGAAGGCAAGCCCATCCTGGCCGGCTTCCTGGAAGACGTGCCGGTCGGCGCGCGGCTCAAGTAACGCGCGCCATGGAACTGGTCGATTCCCACTGTCACATCGATTTTCCCCAATTTGACGAAGATCGCGACGCGATG
>DASTCZ010000193.1:0-5529 GCA_035710585.1 Candidatus Acidiferrales bacterium
TCGTCGCTGAGCACGATCATCGCGTCGCAGCGCACGGGAACGTCTTCGACGATCCATTCGGAAGCGGTAAATCGAAGAAGCGGATGCCTGACCAAATAGATCGCGATCAACAGCGCGGCGAAAAACACGAGAAAAATCAAACGGGTGATTATTCCACCGCGTTCGCCACCCATCATCGGCTGGAATCCGCCTCGCGTAAGCGCTTGGCCGCGATTTCGGGCTCAAGCGGATTCAAGTAGACCTCTTTGAGGTTGTACGACTTGTGGCTTTGTTCAAGCACCGGAAGAACTTCGATGTGCCAGTGGTAGTCCTCAGCGATCGTCGTCCAGTATTCGGCGAGTTCACTCTTGGTGCGCGCTGTGTTCGGCGCCGTGTGCACAACCATGTGATACCCCTGAGAGACTTTTTCAACTCTCCGGAGCAGCCGGCCCAGCAGTGCCGCGAGTTGGCGGCGGTTTGATCGGCCGTCGCCGCGCGCATTCTCGAATAGATGATTGTGCTTGCGGGACATCACCCAGGTCTCGTAGGGCACGCGAGAAGCGTAGGGACAGAGCGCGACGTAGTCGCCCTCGTTATCGATCATCCTGGTGCCGCGCTTTTCTTCCTGGTGGACGATGTCGCAAAAGACGCAGCGCTCTTTATCCGCATACCAGGCCCTTGCGGCACGCAGTTCGTAAAGAATTCGCCGGGGCACGAACGTGGTTGCCATGACCTGAGAATGGGAGTGCGCCCATTCGTCTGCGACTGCACCCTGGTCCTTTGAGATGTTCACGTATTTAAAGCGGAGATCACCCTTCAGGTCGATGATGCGTTGCGCATACGCCGCAAGAACATTTTCGATTTCCGCGTCGGTCATCTGGGAAAGGCGCACATCATGCCTCGACGTCTCAACGATCACTTCGTGCGCGCCGACGGCACGCATCTTGTCGTAGATTCCCTCCGCCTGGCGCCCGACTTCGCCCTCGATGTGATAGAGCGGATCTCTGTGCGACAGCACGCGAACTTGCCAAGGTCCTTCCGCGGGAAGAGTAAGGATCGAAGCTTGGGAGTCCTGATTCTCCGGACAAAAAGGGCACTTCTCGCCAATCTCGGGCGCAGGACCAGGGTCGCCAATTACCACCCAACTGCGCGTGATGGGATCCTTACGAAGTTCCATCGTTTTCCTGAAGATTGCCGCTCATGATCGAAGTGAAGTCTATAGCCCGATAGAATCGAGCGCAACACGCCGGTTCACTCGTCTGTAATCGTCCTCTTCAAGACGCCTTGCGTCCTCGGAGCGAACTTGTTATGCCTAACGGCGTTCGGCGAGGAAATCCACTGAATCAGAACCGGCGCAATTGCCTCGAGCTCAACTTCCCATGACGACGGCCAACCCGAATCCTTCGCCCTCGCGTGCGCACACGAGTCGCTTTGTGAGTGAACGCGAGACGCAGGTCATCGGCCGCGCCCTTCTGCTCGCCATCGCTTATTACCTTACCGGGCGGCTCGGGTTAAGTCTCGCGGTGGTGAATCCGAGCGCGACGGCAATCTGGCCTCCCACGGGTATTGCGATCGCCGCACTTTTGCTATACGGAAGGCAGCTTTGGCCGGGAGTCTTCTTCGGCGCGCTCGCGGTCAATCTGGCGACCTCCCATAACGCAGGCGCGTCACTTCTGATCGCCTCTGGCAATGCGCTCGAGGCCCTCGCCGGCTCGTACCTTGTATTCCGGTTTGCACGGGATACGGTTGCCCTCGATCGTGTTGAGGATGTCGGGCGATTCGGTGTTTTAGCGGGCGCAGTCGCACCGGCGGTCAGCGCAACCATCGGTACACTGGCGCTGCGTTTAACCGGTCTCGCGCAAGGGGTGAACCTGGGCCTGATTTGGACGACGTGGTGGCTGGGCGACGCGTCCGGGGCAGTCCTCGTCGCTCCGTGCATCATTCTCTGGAAAAAGCGCTCACGCCTGCGAAGACAGGGATTCGAAATTATTCGCGACGGCGCGACGGCCATCATTCTGCTCTTCGTCGCGCTGGTCGTTTTTAGCGGTTTTCTGGTGCACGGGGCGCACAACTATGCCATGCCCTTCCTGGTCGTGCCGTTTGTCGTGTGGGCCGCATTTCGTTTGCGCCCTCATGAGGCTGCTGCCTGCGTGCTCGTGACCGCAGGCATAGCCGTCTGGGGCGCACTTCACGGAATCGGGGGGATCTCTCCGACCGGGCCCGACAATTCGTTTCTGACTCTCCAAACTTTCATGGGCGTCGTGGGCATGACAAGCCTCCTTCTTTCAGCCGCCATTGCTGAACGCAATAGCAAAGAAGAAGCTCTGCGCGCTTCTAACGATGCGCTCGAATCGAAAGTTTCCGAGCGCACCAGCGAACTGCAGTCGCGAATCACCGAGTTGCGCGAGATGCAGGAGGCTCTCCATTCCCTCTCTTCGCGGCAGATGCGCGTGCAAGACGAAGAGCGGCGCCGGATTTCGCGCGATCTGCATGACGCCGTCGGACAGCTGCTGGCCGCGCTGATGATGAATCTTTCCATCGTAGAGCGGAACACTCCGGAGCTGGAAGCCAAGGCGATGGCAGCACTTGAAGAGGCTCAGGCTAACGCGGCGGAATGCGTGCGCGAGATTCGCACCATGTCTTACCTGCTGCACCCGCCGATGCTCACGGAAGCTGGCCTCAAGCCGGCTCTCGAGTGGTTCGTAAAAGGGTTTTCGAGCCGCAGCGGAATCGAAGTCGAGCTTCAAATGGCCGAGGAGTTCCCGCGAGTTGCCGACGTGGTCGAAATCTCGGTGTTCCGCATCGTGCAAGAAGCGCTTACAAACGTGCACCGCCACGCGAAATCCTCAACCGCGTGCGTACAGATTGCGTTGAACGACGAATTGCTCACCCTGAGCGTGAGTGATCAAGGACAAGGGACACGCGGCACGCGCGAAGGCACGGGAATCACGGGCATGCGCGAGCGTTTAAAAGAATTGCATGGAGAACTGCGCATCACGTCCTCGCAACATGGCACGACCGTGCTCGTTTGCATCCCAGTACAGTCCGGTGGCTTGCCCTCAGGTAGCGAGCCGGCCTGATCGGTCAGCTCGCGCTGCGATCAGTGTTTGATCGGCGGATAGGCCGGCAAATCCGGCGGCCGCGCCGGCAATTTCTTCGGATGCTCCTTCATGTCTTGCATCACGAGTTCAATGGCTTTCTCGAGTTGTGGGTCGCGTCCCTTCATCACCTGATCAGGAGGATTATCGACGACGATGTCGGGATCCACTCCGTGATTTTCGATTAGCCATTGGCTGTTCATGTCGTAGAGCGAGAATTCCGGACGCGTGATGTAGCCGCCATCGATCAGTGGAATTTCTCCGCGAATTCCGCGCACGCCACCCCAGGTTCGCATTCCAATGAGTGGGCCCAGCTTGTAGTACTTGAAGTAGTAGCTGAAAAAGTCGCCGTCGGAGGCCGCATATTCGTTCGTGATGCAAAGCATGGAGCCATAAAATGTGTTCGGCGGTTCGGTGTCCTCCACCCAGTTGCGCGCTGGAGACATGCCGGCGACGATCCTGCGGAGCCGCTCGAAGATCAGTTGGTCGACGAACCCGCCGCCGTTATAACGCACATCGAAAATAATTCCTTGCTTGCGAATCTGCGGGAAGTATTGCTTCACAAATTCGTCGAGCCCGTGTGCACCCATATCGGGGATGTACACGTAGCCGACCTTGCCATCGGTGGCTTTCGTGACTTTCTCTCGATTCGTGTTGATCCAGTCGAGTTCGTGCAAGGCGTATTCGGTCTTTATCGTTCGAACGACGACATTTCGCGAGCCTTCCTCGCTGGGAGATGAGTTTACGGTCAGGGTCACGTTCTGGTCGGCCAATCCGGCGAAGAGCTGATAGGGATTCGTCGGCGCACGGAGCGGCCGGCCGTTCACTGCGAGCAGATACGTGTCTGGCTTGACGTTGACGCCCGGCTCGGTGAGCGGCGAGCGAAGCGTGGAATCCCAATTTTCTCCGGGATAAATCTTCGCGAATTTGTAGCGGCCGCTGGCGCTATCGAGCGCGAAGTCTGCGCCGAGCATTCCGGTCTCGACCGGTGAAAGATCAGGCATGTCGCCGCCGCCGACGTAAGTGTGCGAATTGGAAAGCTCTCCGATCAAATCGCCGAGCAGCAGCACAAGGTCATAGCGCGATGCGACGTGGTCGAGAAGGGGCGCATACCGTTCGCGCTCTTTCTCCCAGTTGACGCCGTTCATGGACGCTTCGAAGAAAAAGTCGCGCTCTTGCCGCCAGACTTCGCTGTAGATCTGCTTCCATTCCGCGCGCGGGTCAACGAGCATTTTCATGTTGCTTAGATCGAGCGTGCCGTCGCCGGATTTGTGCTCGCCGGTCGTGTCCACGATGCCGATCGTCGGCGCGGGCGAGCCGGGTGTGAGGTACAGAAGCTTCTTGCGATCGAAGGAGAGCGCGAATCCAACCGGACCGCCGCTTACAAGAGTGGAATCCTTGCGTTCCTTCATATCGAAGGCGTGAATCGCCGAGGCCTCGCCCGGCAGCGGGCCGCCCAGTCCGCCGGACGGCTGCGTGGCGTAGAAGATCTGGTCGTGACCGGCGGCCAGCTGACCGATGTTTGCGGAAGGCGGAGGAAGCGCAACGATCCGCTGCGCCAGTCCGTCGAGGTCGATGCGGAAGGCCTCCGTGGTTTTTTCCTTATCCTTATCTTTGTCCTTTTCGGATTCGGATGACTTCGCTTCTTCCTTGTTCGTCGCGCCCTGCACTTTAGTCTGGGCCGCCGGTGGATTCGCCTTCGGCTCTGATTTGGGCGTTTCTGCGGGCGGCTGCGTCTTTTCGTCGGGAGTGATTTTCACTTCGTCGCTGCGCGGGACGAATGGCGAAGGCAGGTCTGCGCGAAGCGCCGCAACATAAACTCGCGCGGTCTTCGTGTTTGAGAATTCCCAGTCGTAGCCACCGATGAGTTCGTTGAAATCGCGATTGGAAATGAAAAAGAGATACTTGCCGTCGGGATCGAATGCCGGATTTGTGCTCGTCGAAAAATCGTCAGTGACGTCTGTGATCTTCTTCGTGTCGAGCGAATAGAGTTCAACCACATTGTTGTGATTCTCCGGCTGTTTGGAATACGCGATCCACTTGCTGTCGGGCGACCACGTATAGTCTGTAATTTCCGCGTAGTGGCCCGTATCTATGAGAACCGGCTTCTTCGCATCGACGTCCACGTAGAAGAGCTGCAGTTTCTGGTTCGCATACGTCAGCTTTTTGCTGTCCGGTGACCACTGCGGCGCAAAAAGGAAACCCTTATCGCCGGTGGTGACCTCTACTTCTTTGCCGATGCCGTCCTGCGGCGCGATATACAGTTCCTCCTCGCCGGTCTTGTCGGAGATGTAGGCCACCCATTTCCCGCTGGGCGACCACGCGACGCCGTGCTCGCGGCTGCCAGAGCTTTGCGTCAGGTTTCGCGTGGCGCCGTATTTCGCAGGCAACGTAAAGACGTCTCCGCGCGCGGCGATTGCGGCGCGATTTCCGTCGGGCGAAATGTCTACAT
>DASTCZ010000194.1:0-3086 GCA_035710585.1 Candidatus Acidiferrales bacterium
CAGGGTGGAAGATACCTTTGAAGTATTCTGTGCTTGATTCGTGAAACGCGCTTCAGGTGTTGCAATCCGGCTGTCGTAATTAAGCTGGAGGATTCACTCTCCATTATAATATATTCTCTTTGTATTCTCCTATCGTCAAGCTAATATGTCGAAGCCGTAATCGAAGCTCGGAGTTGACCTATCTCGCCCTCCAATTCTTTCCTGAGGCAAATTTCGCCAGCGGATACACGTTGCGAAAAATTCTCGTCACCTCGTTCACAAAACCCGGCCGCATCGCTTCCGATGGCTTCATCGTGCGCCGCACAATCCACGCGCGCGCGCCGCTCCATTCATCCGCACCGGAGGGCCATCCCGCATTTTTGGTCCAGTCGCCGCGTTCCATCGAGTGCCAGTAACTCTCGTACTTTTTTCCGAGCCGCTTTTTCTGCCGCGCCACCCACTCCGGATTCGCAAGCGCGCGCTGAATCCCCACCTTGAACAGCGGCGACTCCTTGATCTTCGACCCGCCGTAAATCCGGAATCCCGCCGTCACCACTTCGCGATTCACACCGACATACAGCTCCGCGCCTTCTCCGTCCGTCGAGTCCGGCACCTTCAGATAAATCCGCGTGTGATAGGGAGTCTTATCTTTCGCAAATCGGATGTCGCGGTTGATCCGCGAAAAATTTTCGTTTGTACGGCCGGTGATCACGAGCGCGTCGTCCAACTCGCGGATTGCCGGAGATAAGGCCTCCAGCAGCGCACGCATCGGAGCCACCACGCATTCCTGGTAGCGCTCGCGGTTCGCGTCCATCCACTCCTTGCGATTGTTCCGCGCAAGCTGCGCAAAAAACCGGAACGTCTCCTTCGTCAACGGACTCTTCTTCGAACTCTTCGCTGCGTTGCCCATCGCGAAATAACTCTCTCTAAGAATCGAATTGCTTCTGCTTTGCTCTGCGCGCTCTGCGGTGAGTCTCCTCGTCTTTTCCTTTACCTCACGAATCTCCTCTACTTCCTCGACTTCCCTTCCTCACCCCGTCAGCAACTCCGCCTTCCCATCCACAATCGCCACCGTGTGCTCGTAATGCGCCGCGAGCGACCCGTCCTTCGTCCGCATTGTCCAGCCATCTTTATCGAGCCACACATCTCCCGTTCCCGCGGCAATAATCGGCTCGATTGTAAACACCATCCCCTCCGAAATTTTCTGCCGCGCGCTGGGTGCTGGATAGTTCGGCACCGAAGGCGGCTCGTGAATCGTCCGTCCAATCCCGTGCCCGCCCAGCTCCGGGATCACGAAAAATCCGCACCGCCGCACTTCATCTTGTATTGCCGCGCCGATCTCGCGAATCATCGCGCCAGGCCGCGCCGCCGCGAGCCCCGCGCGAAACGCCTGCTTCGCGCACTGCACCAGCCGCAGCGAAAGTTCCGGCGCCGGAGGCACGGTCACCGTCACCGCGGCGTCGCCGTGAAATCCGTTTTTCTCTGCTGTCACATCGAGCTTCACCACGTCGCCCGCGCGCAGCGCCCGCTCCCGTGGAATCCCGTGCACCACCTCGTCGTTCACGCTGATGCAGTTCGCGCCCGGGAATTTGTAGACCATCTGCGGCGAAGAGCGCGCCCCATGCTGCGCAAAATACTTCGCGCCGATCGCATCCAGCTCTTCCGTCGTGATTCCCTCACGCACCTCGCGCGCCATCGCTTCGAGCGCGCCCGCGACGACGCGCCCCACCTCGCGCAAACTCCTCAACTCCTCTTCACTCGTAATCGACATTTGCTTTCCAGTAGGGCAGACACTCATGTCTGCCCCGCATCGGTTGCACGCTCGGCCTTTTGCGGCGATCTCCGCATTCTCTGGGCCCTCAGCGCCTCTGCGGTACCCTTTGCCTTCTCCTTTACTTCTTTTACCTTCTCTATCTCATTTAATTCCTATAACCATCGAATCCGGCCCGATCAGATGCTCCACTCTCGTCTCCGAAAATCCCGCCTCGCGCATCCACCCGCAGCAATCCGCTCCCGTAAAATCGAATCCGCCCGGTGATTCAATCAGCATATTCAGGCTCATCATTAAGCCGAACGCGTTTGTGCGCCGCTCGTCATCAATGATCGTCTCGTAGACGATCAGCGCGCCTCCCTTCGGCACCGCCTCATACGCTTTGCCGATCAGCGCCTTCTTCTCCTGCAAATTCCAGTCGTGCAGGATGTGCCCCATCATGATCACATCCGCTTTCGGCAGCGCCTCCGTGAAAAAACTGCCCGCCTGAAATTTCGCCCGCCCCGCCACGCCGTTCGCCGCGGCGTATTCCTCGAAAATCGGCCGCACCTCCGGCAGATCAAATCCAATCCCCGAAAGGTGCGGATTCGCCATCGCCACCTGCACGATCAGATCGCCCTGCGCCGTGCCGATGTCCGCCGCCGTTTTGTATTTCGCCCACGGGAAATTGCAGGCAATCAACCGGTTCGCCGCCGTGCTGATCGCGCTCATCGCACCCAAAAAAGTTTTCAGCCGAGCCGGATCGGCGTAAAGCGCCTCAAACGGGCTCCCCTTTCCGCCCTTCGATTCGTTCTGCTGCTCGCCCGTGCGCAGAGCTTCCGTCAAATGTTCCCAGTGGTGATACAGCCGCTGGTTCGCCATCTCCAGAATTCCGCCGATGTAGGAAGGCTTCTCGCGGTCGAGAAAAAGATCGGCTGCCGGCGTGTTGCGGTAATGTCCGTTGTCACGCTGCAGAAATCCGAGCGCCACCAGCGTGTCAAAAAAATCCCGTGCCGAGCGTGGATGTATTCCCAGCGATTTTCGCAGCGATTCGAGTTCACGGCCGCGCGCCGAGCCTTCGCCGTCCTTCGCCAGCTCGGTGAATACTCCCAGCTCAATCGCGCTCAGCAGCGTCTTCGAGGCCCAGAATCCCAGCCCCACATGCATGATCTTGCCAAACTCCGCGGTCATCGCGTCGTGCGCCGCGCCCTCATTCACAACTCTCGTAGCCATCATCGCCCCTCTAGGCTCGATAGGATTTCCATCGAGCGGTAGCGTCTTTTCGTCCCGACGGCTTCAGTCGGGAACCCGCTCTTGCCTGCCCCAGCAGCAGCATCGCTCGTAGATGCGACGAACG
>DASTCZ010000195.1:0-13904 GCA_035710585.1 Candidatus Acidiferrales bacterium
AGTTTGCCTTGTCATCGAAGAGCGCGACGATGAAATTCAGTTGCTGCACGTGACGGTCTTTCTGCTGCTGGAAGTTGATTTTCGAGAGGTCAACGTGAATGTCCACGTTGAGGACCGATGCACCGGTGGCGTCACGCGCGGCGTGAGCGGAAAGTTGCGCGGGCAAATCCTCAAGAACACCTTCTGATGTGGCTTCGCGCTCAAATTTCTGTTCGGGTGATGGCTGGGCGGCAGCGGCGGCGGCTACTTCCGCCTTTTGCGATTCTTTCGTAGGCGCGTAATAGCCGCGGCGCGATTCGATGGCGTAGGAATTTTGGCTGGCGAGCTTCACCTGAATCTTGTGAAATTTTCCGTCGGTTTTGAGGCTGGCCGGCGAATAGGTCATCACGTATTCGACGGCGGGCGCATCCGCGAGCCGGTGAAAACCCGCGCCGAGGTCGTTATTATTCTGGAAAAAATATCCTCCAGTGCCGAGAGACATTTCGCCCATCGAAGAAGTCATCGCGGTGAGCCGCTGGCCGCGAATGATGGAGTCGTACATCACCTCGTACGAACTCATGCTGTCTGTGTTTTTGTTGAGGTCTTTCAAACTATCAATTCCGCCGCCTGGTCCTTCGGCGTAAAGGCCCTTTAGGTCGAGTGAATTCACGATGACGCCTGCGCGAAGGGCTTGCGAAATGAGAGCGTCCTGCTGCTGACCGAGTTCGATGCCGTCGCTCACATAACCACCTGAGGCAAAAACCAGAATGCGATCGCCATCAAAGTGAGAAAGTGCGGCGATGACACCGTTGAGGGTTCCAAAGGTAATCTTGGAGAGTTGCAGCGCAAGGCTCCAAGTCTCCTGCGCCTTCATGTCGGCGAGTTTTTGGGCTGTTTGAGCGCAACTCGGATCGGGCTCGGCGCTATCGCAATTGCAGCGGACGGATTCGTCGTAGACCCTGGCTTTTACGACGGGATCGAGATTATCGACCATCAGGTAAGAATCGTACGGAGTGATCTTCGGGCAGCCGAGGACTCCGTTGGGAGACATGCGCGGGTGCGGCTGCAAGTGCGAAATTGCATCGACCACCTTCGCGGAATCGGTGGTGAAAGCCAAAGTCACGGTGGAAGATCCCGTAAATATGGCGAGGCGGTCATTGGATTGAACTCCATTTTTGACGAGGGAGGACGCGGCGATTTTTGCGCGCTCGAAGTCGCCTGAATCGGTGTGGATGTCGTCAAAATAAATGGCGACATTTCGCGGGCGACGCGATGATGGTGCGGGAGCTGCGGCGGTTGGCGAGGCGCTGGATGTGGCCGGTGATGAGTCGGGCGGCGGCTCATTCGATGTGAGTGTTTCAATCGAGAACGTGGCGATTGTTTGGGGCTTATTGTCGTCGAGGATCTGAAAATCAGACTGCTTGAGTCCGGCGATGGCGCGGCCGCGCGTATCGCGGACGACGGCGCCGACTTCTACGAATTGAGACGTGACGCGGAGAGCTGTGGCTGATTGCGGAACGAACGGACGGCTGCTGACGCGGACTTCATCGGGAGCAAGACTTTGAGAGAAGAGCAAAGCTGCAGCGCCGAGATTCAAGGCGAGTGCTGCGGCGAGGACGGCTGGGCGAGAGCGATGCATCGAAATTTATTTATGTGAAGACTGAATTCTAGTTCAAATGAGAGGCGCGATGGGAAGAGCTTTGCGCGCGCCGGCTTCTTCGGTTTCGTGAAAACCGAGCGTGAGCCGGGATTGGCGTATCATGGCGCGGCGCGCCTTCCGCTCGCGTTGTTGGGGTGAGCCGAGGCACAGGCGGTAAGCAATCAACAATCCCCAATGGACAAAGAGACTTCGCGAGTCGAGGCGTTTTCCGATGGCGTGTTCGCGATCGCGATCACGCTGCTGATCCTGGACATCAAGGTGCCGAACGCGGTGCCTGCTGGATTGGCGGCGCAGTTGTGGGCGCAGTGGCCCTCCTATGCGGCGTTTCTGATCAGTTTCGCGTTCATCGGAATTATGTGGGTGAATCATCACCGGATGTTCACGCAGATACGGCACGCGGACGAGACTCTGCTGATGCTGAATTTGTTGCTACTACTGGGAGTTTGCGTCGTGCCGTTTCCTACGGCTGTAGTGTCGAAGCAATGGATCAGCGGCGACCGGCGCACAGCGATGATTTTGTACAACGGGACATATTTCGCGATTGCGATCTTCTTCAACGTGCTATGGAGATACTGCGTATCAAGGGACGGAAGGTTGCTGGGAGATGGCGCGAGCCGGGAAGCGGCGCGGAAGATTTCGGCGCAGTATGCGATCGGGCCAGTTGCGTATCTGATCTGCCTGGTGATGGTGTTTGTAAATGTGTCCGCGAGCTTCGCGCTAAACGCTGCATTGGCGGTCTTTTGGGCGATTCCACCCGCGAGGATAAAAAAGCTGCGTCACGCCGGAGCGGGTGATCGGCGGGATATGGCGTAGTTCTGTCTCTACATAGCGCGGCCAGGGCATCGTCAGGCGCCGACCGTCGCATCGCGATGCGAGTGAACGCATCCAGAGCGGCGCGTGTTAGTATCGAGAACTCGACACGATGGCTGAGAAGACCATAATTGCGACGCAGATGCCTGAGGCGGCGATCGAAGTGGTGTCGCCCGATGGCGCGCGCACGGTGATGCGCGTGGATCAAAACCCGTTTTTCATCGGGCGCGGCGCAGACACGGGAAATCATTTGCAACTCGCCGACCGGCGGATTTCGCGGGTGTGCGCGGCGGTGGTCTTCGACGGAAAAGAATTCCGCCTCGAAGACCGCGGGCAGAAGCGCGGACTTTTCATCAACAGCGACAAGGCCGATGGTCGCGCGCTGCAGGACGGCGACACGATCAGTTTTGGCCTGCCGGATTCGTATGAGCTGATTTTCCGCACGAATGTGGCGGCGCTGCCGCAGTTGCTCGACCGCATGGAGCATGTCACGAGCTCGGAGACGGCCGCAGGCGGCTTGCGCAAATTGAGTTTGCTGCTGGAAGCGGTGCTGCAGCTGCATTCGCACACCCCGCTCGAGCAAATCCTGGGAAACATGGTTGACCAGGCGATCGCGCTGATCGATGCGGATCGCGGCCTGCTGCTCGAGCCCGTCGCCGACGGCACGCTGAAAACGAGGGTCGCGCGGCATCGCGGCGCGCAGAACATGCCGGGCGGGGCGTTGCTGCCGAGCCAAACCGCGCTGCGGCAGGCGCTAACGCAGCGGCGCGGCATCGTGACAGAAGACGTACAGCTCGCGGATCAGAATTTACAGGCGGCGCACAGCATCATCGCCCAGCGGCTACGATCCGTCGTGGTGATTCCGCTCTTCAGCATGGGACAGACGCGCTCTGTAATGGAGGGCGATCCGCCGGTGACGGGACAATTGCTCGGCGTGCTTTACATGGACAGCCGGAAGCCCGCGGCGTTTTCGAAGCTCGAGCGCCAGATTCTGGACGCGTTGGCGGTGGAAGCGGCGAGCGTGTTGGAAAACGCGAAGCTCGTGGAAAACGAGCGCGAGCGCGAGCGGCTGGAGCGCGAGATCAACATTGCGCGCGACATTCAGCGGGCGCTGCTGCCGCGCGAATTTCACGACTACCCGTATTTTGAGGTGACCGGCAGCAACCAATCCTGCCTGGAAGTGGGAGGCGATTATTTCGATCTCTTCGATATCGGCGGCAATCGCACCGCGTTTGTGCTCGCCGACGTATCCGGGAAGGGGCTCGGAGCGGCGTTGATGACCACGATGCTGCAAGGAGCGCTTTCCGCGACGATGCTCGGCCAGCGGCCCGCCGAAATGATCGCGCACATCAATCAATTTTTGTGCGAACACGCGCAAATTGAGCGGTACGCCACGATGTTTTTCGGCGTGCTGGCCGCGGACGGGAAGATGGAGTACATCAACGCGGGCCACCCTTCGCCGCTCTTGCTGCGCGACGGCATCGTAAGCGCACCATTCCCCGCGGAGTGCTGCCCGGTCGGGTTGATCCCCGGAATGCAATTCACCAGCGCGGAAATGCAGCTGAAGGTCGGCGACACGATGGTGCTTTTCAGCGACGGCGTGAGCGAGGCGATGGATCCCGAGCAGCAGGAATACGGGGTGGACCGGTTGAAGTTGGCTGTGGAGCCTAGAACAACGGCGCCGCTCGAGGAGATGCAGGCGACGATTCTGGATTCCGTGAGGGTCTTCGCGCGCGGCGCGCGGCAGGCAGACGACGTGACGCTGCTACTGTTGAGGTATAAGGCCGCCGAAAAAGCGGCGGTAGCTTAGACGTTCTAGAATAAAATCCCGCGACGTGCTCCCACGCATTCCCGGCTAGAACGATTGAAATTTCGGAGCCGCGGGCGTATTCCTATAGCGCCCTGATTCGATTCAAGGACAATTCAGCGAGGAGAAGACGATGATGAGGATACGTGTGCTGATGGTGTCGCTGGCGATGATGGCGGCGGGAGCGTGGGCGCAAGAAAAGCCGGTCGCGCCGGATGCGGTGACCGTGATTCGCGCGGGCGCGCTGATCGATGGCACGAGCAATTCACTGAAGCCGAATCAGGTGATCGTGATTCACGGGAACCGCATCCAGTGGGTGGGCGACGCCTCTTCGGCGCCACAGGCTCCCGCGGGCGCGACGCTGATCGATCTGTCGAGTGCGACTGTGATGCCGGGGCTGATCGAATCGCACACGCATCTTTTCCTGCAGGGGGAAGACGAAGCGCTCGGCGGATATGACATTCAGATATTCAAGTTTCCGGCGTCGTACCGCGCGGCACGAGCCGCCGTTTCGGCGCGGCGGGCGCTTGAGCAGGGATTCACGACGGTGCGCGATCTGGAAACCGAGGGCGCGGGTTACGGCGACATCGGGATCAAACAAGCCGTGAATGAGGGCTGGATTCCGGGGCCGAGGATCTTCGCCGCGACGCGGGCCATTTCGACGACCGCCGGCTACAACCCGGAGGGTTATGCGCCGGAGATTACGATTCCAAAGGGCGCGCAGCTTGCGGATGGGCCGGTCGAATTGCGGAAAGCTGCGCGGGAGCAGCTAGATCACGGCGCGGACTGGATCAAGGTGTACATGACGCACCGTTCGTGGCTGGACCGGCAGGGGAATCTGGTATCGCAACCGACGCTGACGGTGGAGGAGCTGCGGGCCGTGGTGGACGAGACGCACGGATGGCAGAAAAAAGTGGCGTGCCACGCGTACAACGGAATCGGACTGCAGCGCGCGCTTGATGGCGGATGCGATTCGATCGAGCACGGGCTCGAGTTAACGGACGCCAACGTGGCGCAGATGGTGCGGCAGGGCACGTGGTATTGCGCGACGCTGGCGCCCTACTGGAAGAATTGGGCGAAGGAAGGAACGCCAGATGGCGAGCGCGACCGGAAGCGCGCGGCGGTACACGATCCTTCTTTCCAGAAGGCGATGAAGGCGGGGGTGAAGATTGTGTTTGGCACAGACGTGGGCGGATTTCAGTGGAGCGAACCGATCGCGCAGGAATTTTCGTTGATGACGAAGCTGGGAATGAGCCCGATGGACGCGATCAAGTCCGCGACTTCGCGGCCTGCGGAAATGCTGAACGAACAAGGTGAGCTGGGAGTGGTGGCGCCGGGCGCTTACGCCGATGTGATCGCCGTGGGCGAGAATCCGCTGCAGAACATCAAAGTGATGGAGCAGGTGAAGTTCGTGATGAAAGACGGAAGGGTATTCAAGAACGAATTGGGCGCCAAGCCGGGGATGTGAGTCCAGCCGAGAAACTACGTAACATTTTGCGATCGTTTGGGTTTTATAAGCGAGCGGCACTTGATGCCGTGGTAGTGTCGAATCGCGTGGGGCAGGCTCGTAATGTGGGCATGTGATTCTCTCGTCGTAGCCGCAAATCTTCCGCAAAAAACTCGGATGTCGCTTCTCCGCGCCTGCGTCGCGGCGTCTCTGCTCGCGTTCATGGCCGGAATGCCGATGTGGATGTGTGCGAGCGCGGGGCGAAGTGCGCGCGGGAGCGACGTTGTCGGTGCAAATGGACACGCGGCGGTCAATCAGGACAGTGTGGCAAACGAAAAATGGAGAGGAAAGCTGCCGATCACGGAACTGACTGAGGACGAAGCGATCGCGCACGCGCTGAACCGGCTGGGATATGGGCCGAGACCGGGAGACGTGGAACGCGTGAAGAAGACGGGACTCGAGGCGTGGATCACGCAACAGCTCCATCCTGAAACGATCGACGATGCAGCGCTGCGCGCGCGACTCGCCGGCTTTCCTTCGCAGAACATGAGCGTAGCGGAACTCATGGTCGAGTATCCACGGCCGGATGCAGAGGCGAAGAAGCTGGGAATTACTCCGGCGGAGTACAACCAGCGGATGCAGGAGGCGATGCATCCGCCGCAAGGGCAAAGACCAGCCGTGGACCGCAGACCCTACGTCATTGTCAACGAACTGCAAATGGCGAAGGTGGTGCGCGCGGTCTACAGCGAGCGGCAACTGCAGCAACGGCTGACCGACTTCTGGTTCAACCATTTCAATGTGGACTCGCGCAAATCGCAGGAAGAGCCCTACCTGTTGGGCGCGTACGAGCGCGACGCCATCGCGCCGCGCGTGCTTGGCAAATTCCGCGATTTAGTGGGTGCGACGGCGCACAGCCCGGCGATGATGATTTACCTGGACAACTGGCTGAGCGCGGATCCGGATTCGTTTGACCGCGTGCAACACGCGGCGCTGGCGCAGAAGGCGCAGTGGAAATCGCTGCCGCCCATCGGCGGAAAGCGCGGGCTGAACGAAAATTATGGCCGCGAACTCCTGGAGCTGCACACGCTCGGCGTGGATGGCGGCTATACACAGGCGGACGTGATTGCGGTGGCGAAGTGCTTCACAGGATGGAGCGTGCGCGATCCGCAGAAGACGGCGAATTTTTATTTCGATCCGCGAACGCACGACCCAGGCGAGAAGCGCGTACTCGGCAAGAAGATTCACGAAAAGGCCGGAGAAAAAGAGGGCGAGAAAGTCCTGGATATGCTGGCGAAAAATCCGGCAACGGCGAAGCACATTTCGTTCCGGTTGGCAGAGGACTTCGTTTCGGATGATCCGCCGCCGGCGCTTGTAGCGCGGATGGCGAAGAATTTTGAGAAGTCGAAAGGCGATCTGCGGGAAGTGATGCGGACGATGATCTACTCGCCGGAATTTTGGTCGCGGGCCGCTTACGGAGCAAAGATCAAGAAGCCTTTCGATTTCGTGGTCTCCGCTGCGCGCGCGGTCGGAGCGGACGTGAATTTGGCTCAGCCGCTCGTGGGCCGCGTCGGACAAATCGGCGAGCCGCTCTATCAGTGCCAGCCGCCGACGGGATACAAAGACAATGCTGCGACGTGGGTGAACACGGGGGCGCTGCTGAACCGACTGACGTTTGCGCTGGCGATGGCGCGCGGGCAGGTACGCGGGACCGATGTGGACCTCGCGTCGAGGCTGGGCGACGACGCGGGGTCGAATCCGAAAACAGCGATCGATCGCGCGGTGGATGCCTTCCTTGGCGGGCAGATCTCGACCGCGTCGCGCGAGACACTCGAGCGGGAACTAACCGACCCGCAGGTGGTGCACGCGCGACTGGACGATCCCGTCAAGCAAGTCGACCTCGGCGTGATTACGGGTTTGGTGCTCGGTACTCCCGAATTCCAGCGGCGCTAGCTCGCCGTCACTCCATTCGTCCAAAATGGCTGCCCGCGATTTGCTTTTTCCGCGAATCGCGGCGCATATTCGCGGCATCGGACTACACCGGCGAGCCGCGCCCGAACAATGAGGGCAAGCGGCCAAGGAGAAACGTTCACCATGGCTCAGAATTATTCGAACCACAGAAAGTTCGTGCCGGCCTTCCATTTTTTCACGCTGCCGGTTCTGCTTTTGAACGTCGGATACCAAGTAACGCAGTCTGTGCGGTTTTTTTCGTCGGGCACGGTGATCGGAGCGCTTACCGCTGTGGCGATTCTGCTGGCCGCGCTCTTCGGGAGAGTATTTGCGCTCAAGGTTCAGGACCGCGTGATCCGGCTCGAGATGCGGCTGCGTTTGATGGAGGTGTTGCCGCCGGAATTGCGTGCGCGGATCGCGGAATTAACGCTCGATCAGCTGGTCGGGCTGAGGTTCGCGAGCGACGGCGAACTTCCGGAGCTTACGCGGAAGGCGCTGACCGAGAGAACCAAGAGAGATGATTTGAAAAAAGCCGTAACGAACTGGCAGGCGGATGAAGTGAGGGCGTAGCCCGGGTCGTCACCAGTTTTTCGCGCGGAAATTTTCGCGATACGTGCACCACGAGCAGCCAGGTGCGGGCGGCGGAATCGCCGGCGATTCGAGAAGCGACATCACATCGCTGATGTGATTCATGAAAATTGCATCGTTGCGCGGAATTTCCATCCAGGTCAGCGTGCCTGAAAAATTCCCGCCGCCGTTTTGAGCTGTAAACCCGTTCGGCTCGAATACAAGCAGCCCCAGCCGGCGAACCGGTTTGAGCCCGAGATTTCCGGGCGCGGGGTTTTCCAGCGCATACGCGTATGCGTGCAACTGATGCGAGTAGATGCCGATGTTGTCGTCGCTGCGCGCGCTGGTTTTGAAATCGATGATCGCGTAGGTTCCATCGTCGAAGCGGACGTAGGCGTCGATCTTTCCTTTGATCTGCGTGATGGAATTTCTGCCGGGGAGGGTGATCGGCGCTGACTTCACCCCCTGATCGGCACAATTGAGCACGCCCGGAGGCAACGCGGGCAAAAATTTTTCCGTGCGCTGGCCGTCGAAGCAGAGCCGCATTTGGCCGTCGATCGCGCCGAAAATGCGGGGGAACGCGCCCGGCCGCGATGCTTTCTGCGTGACCTTCAGATAAAAACACTTCGGGCATTCCCGCCACAAATAGCCGAAATCAGACGGGCTCAAAGTCCAGAGCGAACTCTTCGTAGCCATATTGACGAATTGCGGAAGGAATTATTCATACCACATTTCGGTCTGATCGAGATAAGTAGATTCGAGCGAGAAAGCGGAATGGCACGCGCGGCGGGTGTGGTACTCTCGCGCGCGCAGCGGGCGAATTTCGTTGGTTGGGAAGAGGTGAATGATGCAAAACGCCGGGCTGGGACTGATCTTGCTGATCGTCGCGGGAGCGATGAACGGCAGCTTCACGCTGCCGATGAAATACACGAAATTGTGGAAATGGGAAAACACGTGGCTGGCGTGGACGATCTTCGCGCTGTTTGTACTGCCGCTGGTGGTCACGCACCTGACTCTGCCGCAAGCGAGCGAGGTATATCACTCGGGCGACAGTACCGGCCCGATCTTGACGGTGGCGGCGTGGGGCGCGGGCTGGGGTATTTCACAGATATTCTTCGGATTGGCGGTGGACGCGATCGGAATCGCGCTGGCGTTTTCGGTGATCCTCGGACTCGCGGCGGCGTGCGGCAGCCTGGTGCCATTGCTGACGCAACACGCGGATAAGATTTTCAGCGCCGGCGGGCTGGGAGTGATTGCAGGAGTCGCACTGGTGATTGTTGGAGTCGGCGTCTGTGCGGTGGCGGGGCGGAAGCGCGAGGCGGCGCTCAACACGGGGCCGCAGGCGGGTAAGGCTTCGATCGGACTGGGCCTCGTGTTTTGCGTAATCAGCGGAGTGGGTTCGGCGTTCGTAAATTTTGGATTGATCGCTGGTAAGCCGCTGCAAACTGCGAGCGTAGCGCTTGGGGGGAGCCCCATGTGGGCGCCGAACGCGGCGTGGCTCCCGTTGATGCTCGCGGGTGGCGTGCCGAATCTTGTGTATTGCATCTACCTGCTGACAAAAAATAAGACGCGCGGGCATTTTGGCCAGTCAAAGACGACGAGCCACTGGCTCCTTGCATTCGTGATGGCGTTTTTCTGGTTCGCGAGCACGCTGATGTACGGGATGGCGAGCGTATATCTCGGCGAATGGGGACCGATTCTGGCGTGGCCGCTCTTCATGTCACTGATCGTGATCACGGCGAGCCTGCACGGAATACGCACGGGCGAATGGCAGGGCGCGGGTAAGGCGCCGCTGCGAATTCAGCTGGCCGGCGTGGGCGTGCTGATCGTTGCAGTCATCGTGCTGCAGCAAGCGGGGAAATGGGTTTCTTGATGGCGGGAAGCGATTCGATTTATCTCGGCGTGGATATTGGCGGTACGAAAGTTGCCGCGGGGCTCGTGGACGCGAGCGGCGAGATCTTGGCGAAAGCGCGTGCGCCGATGAATCCTCGCGGAAGCGCAGGGGAGGGCTTTGCCGCGGTGCGATCCGCGATCGACGCCGCCCTTGCGATGAAGCCGGGAGTGAAGTTAAGCGGCGTGGGGCTGTGCTCGCCGGGTCCGCTCGATCCGCGAACGGGCATTGTGCTCAATCCGCCAAATCTCCCTTGCTGGAGAAATTATCCGCTGGCGAAGGAAGTGTCGAAGGCATACGGCGTCGCCGCGCGCGTGGATAACGACGCGAACGCCGCGGGGCTCGCGGAATATTTATGGGGTGCGGCGCGCGGCTATCGGTATGTGTTTTACGCGACGCTTGGCACGGGGATCGGCACGGGAATTGTGTTTGACGGAAAAATCTATCATGGGCGCACAGGCGCCGCAGCCGAGGGCGGGCACATCACCATCGATTGGCACGGGCCGAAGTGCGGTTGCGGGAAGCACGGGTGCATCGAAGTGCTGGCATCCGGCCCGGCTATTGCGGCTCGTGCGCGCGCGAAAATCGCGGCCGGCGATCCGCGCGGTGCACATTTGCTGAAGTTGGTTGGCGGCACCGAAAAAATTCAAGCGGAGCAAGTGGCTGAAGCGTGGCGCGCGAGCGATGCGCTCGCGACGGAAGTCTTGGCGGAGACCGCGGACTTGCTCGCGATCTGGCTGGGCAATGTGATTGACGTTCTCGAGCCGGAGATCATCGTAATCGGCGGTGGTGTGGGCGAGCTCGCAAGCCACTGGTTCGACCGCATCAAGCAGAAGCTGCCGGCCTGGTCGATCAACCAACGCTGCACGGAAATTCCCATCGTGCTGGCGCGCTATTCAGCGGACGCGGGCATCGCGGGCGCAGCCGCGTTGTGCGTGCAGTAGTTTCCTACCGTCGCTCAGTTACGATTCCGCGGGAGCATGCTCCGGCCGCTTCTCTTTCACCAAACTGGCGAAAATCGGCAATAGAAACAGGATCGCGACCGGCGCGGTCACCATTCCTCCCACTACGACTCGCGCGAGCGGCTGTTGCGCTTGCACGCCGACTCCCGTCGAAATCGCCCCGGGCAGGAGTCCCAACCCGGCCGCAGCGCACGCCATCACGACGGGACGCATTTCGGTGAGCGCGCCGTGCTTCACGCCCGCTGCGACGGACCTGTGAATCGTTTCCGCACGGCGAATTCCCGAAAGCATGACGACGCCACCGAGCGTGGAGACTCCGATGACGGATGCGACTCCGACTGCGGCGGAAATGCTGAAAGGCGTGCCGGTGACGAGCAGCGAAAGCATCCCGCCGACGATGCTGAAGGGAAGAAGCGCGAGGATAAGGGCAGCGTCGCGGAAAGAATTGAACGCGACGAATAGGAGCGCGAAAATGATCAGCAAGCTGATCGGAAGAATGATCGAGAGCCGCCTCTGCTCTTTTTGCAAACTGTCATATTCGCCCGCCCATTCGGAATGATAGCCGGTGGGCAAATGCACGCTGCGGGCAAGCCTTTGCTGGGCGTCGGCGATTGTTCCCGCGAGATCGCGCCCGCGAACGCTGAATTTGATGGGAATGTAGCGCCTCCCATTCTCGCGATAAATCATGAACGCGCCTTCCCGCATATTCACGTGCGCTACCTGTGCGAGCGGCACGCGGCCTCCGTCCGGAGTTGCGAGCAAGATGTTGCGAATCGCTTCCGGGCTGCCGCGAAACTCCTGCTTGTAGCGAATCACGAAATCGAATCGCCGGTCGCCCTCCAAGATTTGTGTCGCTGCCAGACCGCCGATGGCCGATTGCACCGCGGCGTTGACGTCGGCGGCCATGAGGCCGTAGCGCGCACTCGCGGCACGATCGATGGAAATTTCCAGTTCCGGCTGACCCGTCTCCTGGAGCACTCCGAGGTCAGCGATCCCCGGAACCTTGGCCATTACTCCCTGAATTTCGCCCGCTTTCTCGGCGAGCACGTCGATATCGTCGCCAAAAAGCTTGACGGAATTTTCACCCTTCACTCCGGACATCGCCTCCTCGACGTTGTCCTGGATATTTTGCGAGAAATTGAAATCCACACCGGGATACTTTTCGAGCGCCGCGTCCATTTGCGCAGTCAGCGAGGGTTTCGTCACATGGAGCGGCCACTGATCCCGCGGCTTGAGCGAAACCATGAACTCGATGTTGTTGAATGTGGTCACGTCCGTGCCGTCGTCGGGCCGGCCCAACTGCGAGACGACCTGCGTGACTTCGGGATAGCCGAGGAGGAGTTCGCGAACCTCGTGGGCCATTTGCCGCCCGCCTTCGTACGATTCGTCCTGCGGCAGCGTGGCGCGGATCCAGAGATTGCCTTCTTCGAGTTTGGGCATGAACTCGCCGCCCAGAAAAGTGGAAACCGCAACGGCTGCGATCAGGAAGACGATTGCCGAGGCCACGACCGCCGCGCGGTGGCGCAACGACCACGTCAGCGCGCGCGTGTAGTTTTTCAGCAAGAAATGTGAAAGTCGAGTCTCGGCGCGGCCGTGGCGCTTCGAACCTCGCCACGACGCGAGCACCGGCGCCAGAAAAATCGCGAAGAGCAGCGCGCCGGAAAGCGCGAACACATACGTCGCCGACATCGGGCCGAAGATTTTTCCCGGCACTCCCTGCATGGTGAAGAGCGGAATCAGGGCGATGATAATCACCAGCACGGAAAAGAGCACCGGACGCACGGCTTCGGCTGTCGCGGCGGCGATGACGTCAAAGTTTGTTTGGCCTGTCGAGTCCGAGTGCAGGCCGCGATACACGCTCTCGAGGACGATTACCGAGGCGTCGACGAGAATGCCGAAATCCACCGCGCCAAGCGAAATCAGATTTGCCGACCGGTTCGTCAGCACCATCAGCGAAAATGCGAAGAGCAACGAGCAGGGAATCGTCAGCGCTGCGATCAGAGAGATTCGCACGTCACCCAAAAATGCGAACAGCAGGAGGGTGACCAGAAGAAGCCCTGTAATTACGAGGTGGCGCACCGTGCCGGAAGTGAGATCGATTAGGTCCTTGCGATCGTAAAGCGTGACGATGCGCATTCCCGGAGGCAACAGGCTCGCGTTGAGCGCGCCGATTTTTTCACGCAGCGTCCGCAGCGCGGGCAGCGATTGCTCTCCACGCTGCAACAGAACGATCGCTTCGATGGCGTCGTCATCGTGATTGATTCCCACCTGACCCAGGCGCGGTTGGAAGCCCTCGTGGACATCCGCGACATCGCGAAGAAAAACCGGCACGCCATTGTGCTCGGCCAGGACGACGCTTTTCATCTCGTCGATGGACTGCAGCAATCCGAGGCCTCGCACGTTGACGCTCTGGCTCCCTACGGTCAGGTAGTTGCCGCCGGCATTCGCGTTGCTTCCCGCGACGGCGGAAAGAATTCCGGGCAATGTGATGTTGTACTGGAGCAATTTGTTGGGATCGACTTCGGCAAGATATTGGCGAGTGGAACCGCCGAAGGTAGTGACGTCGATAATTCCCGGCACTTGCTTCACTTCTCTAGCGACATACCAATCTTGCGTCGCTTTCAATTCGTTCAGCGAGTACGCCGACCCCTGCAGCCGGTAGCGGTAGATTTCGCCAGTCGGCGACCACGGCGAAAGTTGCGGCGAGAGGCCCGCCGGAAGACTGAGCAACTGGATGCGATTCAGAACTTCTTGCCGGTCCCAGTAGTAATCGCTGGAGTAATCGAAATAGAGTTTCACGTCGCTCAGTCCGAAGATCGAAATCGAGCGGGTGT
>DASTCZ010000196.1:0-11127 GCA_035710585.1 Candidatus Acidiferrales bacterium
GATTTTCGTTTTTACCGAAGCGCGGAACGACGATTGCCATTGCCTCCGTCGGGTTGCTCATCATCTTTCTGGCAATGCTGGGCCTCTCGCTTGCGCGAACTCGATTTAAAGGCCTCGGCTTGGCAATCACAGGCAGGTGGAAAAGGCCTGAGCCCGCGGCTGCTCCCAGCACTTAAGCCGACGTTGCGGCGTAACGTCCGACTCCAGCTAGTTGTGAGAGGCTTGCTTCGGGGGATCTGCGGACGGCGGAAGCTTGAACACGTGCTCGCCGGGACGCTGCAGCATCATTTCATCGCGCGCGATTTTTTCGATCATTTTGGGATCGGACTTGAGGCGATTGATTTGGTGTTCGAGCGTCTCGTTTTCAGAGTTGAGTTTATCGATTTGCGTGCGAAGCTCGGCGATCTGATTCTGGGCGCGGCGCATCGCCAAAAAACCGTGTGCGCCAAAGAGGTCGTGAATCGCGAGCGCCGCGATGGCGACGCCGAGGATCGTGCGCAGATGACGCTCGAGAAAAGTGGTTGCCGCCTGCCCGGGGTGTAGCTGCGATTGCGTCGCCATCGATCAATTCCTTCCGTGCGCGGCCGACTCGAAAATCCATTCGCGCGCGTCGTCGGCAATTTTTTGCGAGGCGGTTTGCGAGCCGGCTTCGGTGTACACGCGCAACAGCGGTTCCGTTCCAGAGAGGCGCATCAGCACCCACGAGCCGTCGCTGAATTCGAGTTTCAGCCCGTCCGTGCGATCCAGCTTCTGAACTTTGCGTCCAAGAAAAGTCGCGTAGTCGCTCTTTAGCCGATCAATCGTTCGGCGCTGGACCTCTTCGGTGAGGTGAAGGTTCGTCCGCAAAGGCCAGAATTCAGAACCAACTTTCTTGAAAAGCGCGCGAATCTGTTCTCCGAGCGACTGCTTTCGCGCTGCCGTCATTTCCGCTACCAGCAGACACGCAAGGATGCCGTCTTTTTCGGGGATATGCGTATGAATCGAAAGGCCGGCGCTTTCTTCCCCAACGAGCGCAACTTTACCTTGCTCGAGCAATTCGCCTAGATACTTGAATCCGACAGGCGTCTGGAAAATGGGCAGCTTGTGATAACGCGCTACCGCATCGATGAAATGTGAAGTCGCGACGCTGCGCGCGGCTCCTAGTTTCCAGCCGCGAGATTCAACCAGATAATCGTAGACCAGCGCGAGAATGTGATTCGGAGACACCCAGGTACCGTCGGAATCGATCATCCCGAAGCGATCGGCGTCGCCATCGGCGGCCAGACCGAGGTCCAGATTGCCTTGAAGGATGGCGCTGCGAAGCGGCTGCAGGTTTTCCTCCGAGACGTCCGGCCCCGTGCCGTCGAAAAGCACGTCGCGATTGGCGCGAAGTACGGCTGCACGGATGCCATGAGCTTCCAGCGCCGCATCCAGATATCCGGCAGCGCAACCGTGCAATGTATCGACCGCGATCTTTAGTTCGGCTTTCGCAATCACGTCAAAGCGAACAAGCTCATCGAGCCGGGCGAGATATGCCTCGCGGGGCGAAATTCGCTTCCAATTATTCTCGCGACGATTGTGCGCATCGGTTGGCCGGGAAAAGTCTTGCGCTGCGAGCTTTATCGCGCGCGCTTCGATGTCGCGGGTCACCTCCGGCAGCGCCGGCCCACCCGCAGGCCCGGAGTATTTCAGTCCGTGATATGCGTAAGGGTTGTGGCTGGCAGTGAAATTGATCGCTCCATCGGCCTTCCTCCGTCGCACTTCAAAAGCGACTGTCGGCGTCGGAGTAAAGCCTTCGCAAAGCAACGCTTCGATTTTATCGGCGCAGAGGATTTCCATGGTTGCGCGCGCAAATTCTTCAGAGAAAAATCGCGAATCGTGGGCAACAAGTACGACTGGTTTTGATTTTTGCGCCCGCACGTGCGCTGCAATGGCCGCAACCGCCAGCCGCACATTCGAAAACGTAAATTCGTCGGCAATGATGGCCCGCCAGCCGGACGTGCCGAAATGTATTGGAGACCCGGGCATTCGCGTAAGTTGGAAGGCTATTGTATCTTGCCGATGATTTGACGCGGAATGCGCATTCGCGTGACGGATGCGGCAACGGGATTTCGCTCGTGGATGGAGGAAGCGTGGGACGAAAGAGCGGCGTGATCGTCGTGTTGGTGATGTGCGCAAATGCGGCAGAGGCGAAGAAGCTCGCCGGCGCGGCCGTCGATCAGCGGCTCGCGGCGTGCGGCAATGTAATGGGAGCGAATGCCATCTCGATTTACCGCTGGAAAGGCAAAGTCGAGCAAGCACGCGAAGTACTGCTAGTGTTAAAGACCACGCGGTCGAGATTCTCTGCCCTCGAAGAACTGCTGCGCAAACTCCACAGCTACGAACTGCCGGAAATTATCGCGCTGGCCGTGTTCGCGGGCTCTGCGCCTTATTTGGATTGGGTCCAAGAAAACGTAAGAGACTGAGTCGTCGCGCGTGCGCGAAAATCGCGCGGTACACCGTCTACTGTTTCTCTCCCGACGCAAACTGCGTCCAGGGCCCGGCCTTCATATCCCGCAGGATCGGCGCCTGCCAGGCGTATTCCGGGTGCGCTTTCAAAAATGGCGCGGCGATAAAGTCGCTGCCGCATGGATGACCCATCCGCGCTATGAAGCTCATGTTCTTCGCCATGGTGCTGTCCATCGCTTTGCCCTGCACAGCGCCGCCCGGATGATTCGCCTCCCAGTCCCATTGAGGGCAGCCTCGCGGTGAAGCGTCCACATGGCCGCACAGCGTACGCTCGTCAGCGCCATTCGCGTTCAGAAACGTATCGCGGTGATCTGAGAGAAAGGATTCGGCCATGGGGACATCGATCTTGCCTTTCGACTGCGCCATCAGCTCGTCCCAACGGGCGTGACGAGCATTCGGTGAGCTGCCCCGGTCGGCGGTATCGAATGTGGTCTCGTCCTTTGTGAGCTTCGGGTCGCTTGGAAAGTTCGATCCGACAAACACGCCGTCTTTCGTGCGCCAGAGCCGATGATCCGCCAGGCCAAGTTCAAAGCGGGCGACTTCGCCCGTCTTCTGGTCGCCAAGAAGCCAGTCGTTGGCATAGCCGCCGTTATTGTGATCGAGCATGATGCGTTCGTAGTCGTCGATCGAAGTCGCGTACTGCAAAGCCTTGCGGGAGCGCACAAATTCCGGAATTGCGTTTGGGTCAAAACCGTTGAATTGGGTGATGGTCGTCTCCGTGACCATCAGGCCATCGGAATTCACGCCGAAATCGTCGTCGCTGGTGATGATCCCAGGGTAGCCATCCATCAGAATGCGGTAACCGTGCTCGGGTTGAATGTCGAAAATGATCCGCCAGCGTTCGCCCTGCCAGTAGCTGGTCCAATTGTTGTGCGCGATTACGATTCCGTGATCCTTCGTATAGCTGCCCGTCGCAACGAATGCGCTGCAGTTCCCGGGACTCGTCAGGTGCGGAGCGTTTTGCGCATGCTGCTGCTTATTCAGCCACGGCACGTAGTAATCGGGAATCTCCAGCGCACCGTTGAGCGCAACGATGTCGTCGAGATCGGCCTGGACTCCGTGGGCGCGAACGCCGTCCGTAATTCCCTGCAATTCCTCCCGGTATTCCGCTTCGATATGCGGCCAGAGCACTTTTCGAGAAGTTTCACGAAAAAAATTCCAGTCGCGCTGCGTGCGGTGTGTGGTATCGAGTTTGTAGGCGGTCAGCGCATCCGCGATCTCGGGGGCAAGCAAATATCCGTGCTGAAATCCGACCTGGGCGGGAGTTCCTTCGAGGTGGACATAAACCCAGCCGCCGCGTTCAAACCTCACCGATTTTGCGAGCCGAGGATCATTCTGAGCCGGAGGTGCCGCTTTTCCATGACTCGGTGCGAGAACGAAGAGCGCCGCCGCCGCAACGATTGTGCCGGCCACGCTCAGTGAAGCGATTCGCGATTTCGCTTTGCCGCTCATCTCACGCTCCTCTGCCAATCATCGAAAACAAGGAAGCAGCGCATTCTGCTGCACGCGCCGCAGGCTAAATCTTAGATAGGGCGAAATCCAGATCGGCGATCAAGTCTTCGACATCTTCGATTCCGACCGACAAGCGGATCAATCCATCGGTAATTCCGACCTTTTGTCGCATCTCGGCAGGGACCGAGGCGTGCGTCATCGTCGCCGGATGCGAAATCAGGGTTTCCACTCCACCGAGGCTTTCCGCGAGTGAGCAGAGCTTAACATGGTTGAGCACCGCGCGAGCCGCGTCAATCGACCCGACGTCGAAGGAAATCATCGCGCCGAAGCCCGACTGTTGCTTCTTGGCGATTTCGTGCTGCGGATGGGATTTGAGACCTGGATAAAGCGTCCGCTTCACCTTCGGGTGAGAATCTAGAAAATTCGCGATAGCCATTCCGTTGGCGTCATGCTGTTTCATGCGTACTGCAAGCGTTTTGATTCCCCGCGAAACAAGAAAGCAATCCATGGGCGAAAGTCCAGCGCCTGCCGATCGCTGCAGGAAATAGATCTTATCCACGTCCTCCTGGCGCGAAAGGATCACCGCGCCTGCGGTGCAATCGCTATGGCCGTTCAAATACTTGGTCATCGAATGCACCACGATATGCGCACCGAGCGCGAGCGGCCGCTGCAGGTACGGGCTCATGAACGTGTTATCGACGACCATCGTCAGATTGCGTTCGTGGGCGAGCTTCGAAACTGCCGCAAGATCGGTCACGATCATGGTCGGATTCGTGGGTGTCTCGATGTAGAGCATCTTCGTCGAAGGTTTCGACGCCTTAATGATATTTTCGATCGAGGACGTGTCGATGAAGCTGAACTCAAGCCCGAAATGGACCAGAAACTGCGTCGAGAGGCGGATCACACCGCCGTACACTGCCTGCGAAACGATGACGTGATCCCCTGGGCGCAAAAGCCGAAACACGGAATCGATGCCCGCCATACCGGAGGTGAAGACGAACGAGGCCAGGCCACCTTCCAGTTTTGCCACCGTGCGTTCGAGGGCGCGGCGGTTCGGATGCGCCGTGCGCGCATAGTCAAAACCTTTGTTTTCTCCCAGCCTGGGCTGCACGTAAGTGGAAGTCTGATGGATCGGCGGAACGATTGAACCGGTACAGGGGTCCGGCTCCTGACCGACGTGGATCGCGTCTGTGGCAAATCCCATTCGTCCTCCGAAATCGAGAGGTGGAATCTCCGCAAGCGGCAGATTCCATTTGCAGATTTTCCGCAGCAGGAGTATGACTGGGTAAAGGCGGCTGCGAGAGCGAAGCGAAGGTAGCGCACGCGTGCAGTCGAGTCAATTCACGGATTCACGGACACTGATCGTCAAATGAACCTCTCGCATCTCATACGGCGAGCAACACATTTCAGTGCGGCACTTTCCTGCGCTGTGTTGTTTGCGACGGTCCTTACAGGCCAAACCAAAGACAACAAACCTGCCGACGACTCAGCCAGATCGCGTCTGCGAGTCGAGGTAACCGGAGGCGACAAATCGACTCCCGTCGACATGGCGAGTGTCTACGTTAAGTTCACGAACAAGCGCGCTCTCGCGAAAGACGAGAAAGTGGAAATGGACGTAAAAACGAATCGCGACGGCATCGCGGTTGTTCCGAGCGTGCCGCGCGGAAAAATTGTGCTTCAAGTGGTGGCACCAGGCTGGAAACCTTTCGGCGAGAATTTTGAGCTCAGCCGCGATGAAGAAGTGCTAAAGATTCATCTGGATCGCCCACCTAAGTGGTATTGAGACAGCGCCGCGCTTGATAATTTCTCTTTAGCAGAGTCTCCCCGTCAAATTTTCGTGCGAGAAACTATTTCAGCTCGCATCCCGGATAGAAATTTCCGCCTTTGTTGCACAAGTGTGGTGCAAACAGCATCAAGCGCAGTAATTTCCGACGCTTAGCGGCTTCAGCGAGCGCTTTTACACAAACTTTTCAACACTTCTGTTGAAAAGTCGGCCACTCCATCTCTGCGAACTAGCTTGACATTTCAACTGAGGACACCGGCCGAAGAAATCCATAACGCAATTTTGCTGCCGCGCATCCAAGCACCTGTGGATAATCTCGCCCCGAGAGAGTTGAAGTCGCGTGCTGTGATGAACTTACGACACGCGATGTTTGACGCTCACGAGCGGTGCTGAGACCATCGTCAAGTGAACAACGTTGAAAATCGGCGAGTGACCGGGCGGCACCTCATCTGGGGCAACATCATGTCGCGTCCGCTTCGTTCCACGCTTAGCATGGTCGCAATATCGCTCCAGGTGTTTCTGATACTTCTGATCGTTGGTCTCACTTCGGGTGTTCTTGCGGATTGGGGCGAGCGTGCCGAAGGAGTCGGCGCGGACATTCTCGTCCAGCCGCCGAATTCGTCGATATTTTTTGCGTTCTCAAGCGCGGTCATGCAGCAGTCCGTCGCTCAGCAACTCGCCGGGATTCCGAGCGTGGACGAAGTTGCGCCCGTCCTCACCGTCGTCAATAGCGCCAATCTGAACGTGGTCTACGGAATTGATGAGCAGAGCTTCGAGGGATTGAGCAACGGTTTCAAATTCCTCGCTGGCCATGCTCTCGAACATTCGGACGACGCGCTCGCCGACGACTTAGCTGCTCAGGCAGGACGCCTCCACATCGGCGACACAATTACTCTGATCAACCGCCCCTTTCATCTGAGGGGTATCGTTCTCCACGGCAAAGGCGCGCGCTTTTTCATTCCGCTGAAGACGGCCCAGGACATCGCCGGCGCCGACAAACGTATCTCCATGCTCTACGTACGAAGTAAGGGCGATACCGAGGCCGCGCGCGCAGCCGTCGTGAAGCTTCTTCCAAACTACAAAGTCCGCTCGATGGCGGAATACACGACCCTGATGACGTCTTCGAATCTGCCAGAATTGAAGCCCTTCATCCGCTCGTTTGTGCTCCTCGGAGCAGGAATCAGCTTCTTAGTCGTTCTCCTTACGATGCATACCATGGTGATGGAGCGCACACGCGAAATCGGAGTCCTCAAGTCAATCGGTTCGACTCGCTTCGGCATCGTCAAACTTATCGAAGCCGAAGCTTCGCTGCTCGCTGTCCTTGGCTCGGTACTGGGAATTGCGGTCACCTTCAGCACGGCATATCTGCTCAGGCATCTTTCTCCGACTTTGCAGATTCGTATCGGCGCGGATTGGGTCGCGAAGTCAGTTGCGCTGGCTTTGGTCGCCTCTGCCGTGGGCGCGCTTTACCCCGCTATCCGCGCGGCACAGTCCGACCCGATCGAGGCATTGGCTTATGAATAGCTTCTGGAGGGCAATAGAGTGACACTCATGCGCGAACGTTTTTCGTCCCAGGTGCCTGCAGTGTGCCGCTACTCCGTTGTCGTGCCGATGCACAACGAGGAAGGCAACGTTGAGATTTTGGCGTCACGCCTGCGCGCAACGATGGATCAACTTGGCGAGCCGTATGAGCTGATCTTTGTGGACGATGGATCGACCGACGGCACCTTCGCTGCCCTGGCGCAAATGGCGGAGAGGAGCCCCGAGGTACGCGTCGTCAAGCTCAAAAGGAACTTCGGCCAAACTCCCGCGCTCGCCGCTGGTTTCGATAACGCTGCGGGAGAAATCATCATCGCCATGGACGGCGACCTGCGCAGCGATCCAGCAGATATTCCGCTCCTGCTCGATAAACTCGACGAAGGCTACGACGTCGCAAACGGTTGGCGCCGGCAGCGCAGCCATGAAGGTTTCCTGCGGACATTTCCCTCTCGCGTGGCAAATCGTTGGTTGTCGCGGCTTTCTGGAGTTGACATCCAGGACTTCGGCACGACATTCAAGGCCTACCGTCGGGAAGTCGTCGAACATTTCCGCCTCTACGGTGAACAGCACCGCTATCTGCCGGTGATTGCCGCTTGGCAGGGCGCGAAGATCGCCGAAGTACCGGTAAGCGATTCTCCGCGGAAATTTGGCAAATCACATTATGGATTCGGCCGTACGCTGCGCGTTCCATTCGACCTCCTCGCGCTGAAGTTCTTGCAACACTATCGCACGGCTCCACTACGCCTTTTCGGCATTCCCGGCGCGTTGAGTTTCCTCGCAGGCCTTGCCGCACTCGGCTATGCGTTCATAAGACCTCTAGTCTCGGGCGGCTCGCCATTTGCCGGCGAAGGCGCGGCAGTCGTCGTAGCCGCAGTACTTCTGCTCGCAGCGCTTCAACTCCTGGGAATGGGTTTGCTCGGCGAACTGATGGCGCTCTCCTACCTCGGCCCTCAGCGTGAGCCGAGCTACCGCGTGGAGCGCATTGTGACAGGCGCGGACGAACTCATAGCGCAAGCCGCCGCTCGCGCAAAAGCAGCAGGCTCTCAATAGACCACAAAGGCACGGGTTGCGCCGCTCGGCGCAAATCTGGTACAAACCGAAAATAGCGCGAGTGGAGTCATGCGGCGTAGTGGATGGCGCCGCCTCAGGAAACCTGCTCCGATTCGTACAGATGGGTGGAAGTTCGCGCGCTTGGGAGGCCAGATGCGACGTATATTCATGGGTGTGCTGGGCATTGCTCTTCTTGTCAGCGCGGCTGCATATGCCAGCGACGCATGGAAAGACAAGCCCTTTGAGTCTTGGGACGAGAAGGACCTTCAGAAAATCCTGAACGATTCCCCGTGGGCAAAGAAAGTTCAGTTCGGATCGAACGCTGGCGGTGGCGCCGCAGGCCCAGTTTTCTCGGCCACAGGTGATGCAGCGCATGGCGATCAGTCGGTTTCCGGCGGCGGTGGCGGGGCCGCGGGTGACGGCGCTTCCCCCAGAAACCGGAACGGCAATACCAGCTCCAGCGGTGACCCGGGCCTCGGCCGCGAAGTAACTTTCGTCGCCCGCTGGATGTCCTCTCGTGTTATGCGTCAGGCGGAAGTCCGCGCCTCCGAACTCCGCGGCAAATCGCCCGACGAAGCCAAGAAAGGGCTGGAATCCGCGCCGGAGACTTACCAGATCGTAGTGATCGGAACCGACCTCCGGGCGTTCGCCAGAATCGACATCGATGCTCTGAAAGGTGCAAGCTACATCGAGCTGAAGAAAACCCACGAAAAGCTGACACCCTCGCGCATTCAGGTGATGAAAGGCCCCACCGGTATGCCCTCGGCTATCGTATTTGAGTTTGCGAAGAAGTCCGCTTCGGGGGAGCCGACGATCGCTGCCGACGAAAAGAGCGCGGACTTCGTCACCGTTGCGGGCACGAACAAGCTCAAGTTCGGCTTCGACCTCTCGAAAATGGCCGATAAGCAGGGCGCTGACATATAATCGGCAAGGCACTAAACTAGAGGACAACTCGCCGACCGGCCGTCGAATCTAATGGGCGCAGAACATTGTTGCGCCGGTCGTCAGGGAGTGCCACATGAATCCTCGCCGCATCGGAATCGCATTCGCGGCAGTTGGTCTGGCCGCGCTTTGTGCCCTCGCCTCAGAACCCTGGAAACAGAAATCTTTCGAGAAGTGGACCGCAGCCGACGTCCGCCAGGTGCTGCAGAACTCGCCCTGGGCGAAAGCTTCCAAGGCGCCATATGTGCCGCAGTTGAACGGCGATAAGCCCGAAGGCGGCGTTGGCGTAAAAATCGGCACGGTGCCGGATGTGACGCTATCGGACACTCCGGTTGATGCAACCCACGCGACACTTCATCCCGATACCACAGTCGTCATTCGGTGGAATTCATCGTTGACGGTTCGCCGCGCTCTGTACCGCGATGCTGTCCTGGCTGGCGAAAAGGAAGCCGACGCCGCCGAGCGTTTCCTGAACACGCCACCCGAGAATATTGAGTTTGTGATGACGGCCGCGGCCGATAGTCTTCTTCCGCCGATCGAACCAAGCAGCCTCGAGCCCGAGACCTTTCTCCTGATGTCGCCCTCCGGCATGAAAATTCCGGCGAAACATGCCAAAGTGCATCAGGAAACCGACGTTCACGGGCGCACAGGCTACATTTTCGAATTTCCGCGAACTCGCACCGATGGATCCTCGATCGTTGCAGAGGGAACGTCCTACATAGAATTTCAGTGCAGGATGGGAGCGCGGATGTTCCGTGCGCGATTTAAACCCGCTGATATGGTGGGCGCTGACGGCGCTGATCTCCGCTAATGGAATCAGCGGACGGCGCGTTACCGCCCGTCAATTGGGGCGACTGCTGGGGATGTCGTGCGAAGCTGGCCGCACTTCTTCCACGTCTGCGTAAATCTTTTCGATGATGTCTTTGTACCGCTGCTCGATCGCGCGCCGCCTGAGCTTCATGGTGTAGGTCAGCTCGCCGCCATCGAAGCTGAAATCCGCATCGAGTAGTACGAATCGTTTCAACGTCTCGTATTGCGCCAGGTGAGCGTTCACCTTTTCGACTTCCTTCGAGATCAGCTCCCGCACCCATGCGCTTTTCGCCAAATCTGCTTGCGACGCGAACTGCATTCGCCGCGTGGCTGCAAGCCCAGACACCGCTACGAATTTCGGTACAATCAGCGCCGCCAAAAACTTCCGCCTGTCGCCGACCACCGCCGCCGCTTGGATATACGGGCTAAGCTTGAGTTGGTTCTCGATCGGCTGCGGCGCAACGAGCTTCCCTCCGGCGGTCTTCAACAAGTCCTTCTTGCGATCCGTAATGATCAGGTATCCGGCCGCATCGAGTTCCCCGATGTCCCCCGTCGCGAGCCACCTGTCCGGAGAAAGTACGGCAGAGGTTTCGAGCGGACGCCGGTAATAGCCCTGCATTACGTTGGGGCCCTGCACCATGATCTCGCCGTCGTCGGCGATGTGTACACGCACGTTCGGAATAGGCTTTCCGACCGTTCCTATGCGATTCGCGTCAGGGCAATTCGATGACACGACCGGAGAAGTCTCCGTTAATCCGTAGCCTTGATACACCGGCACACCGATCGACCAGAAAAACTCAGCTAGCTCCTTCGCCAGCGGCGCGCCGCCGGAAATAAACTGCTTGACGCGCCCTCCAACTCCCTTCCGAATCTTCGAATACACAAGTTTGTCCGCGAGGCCCCATTGCGCACGCACAAGTGGCGACACCGGCCGGTCATACCCTCGCCACGCCACGGCCTTCGCCGCAACGCGCAGCGCCCAATCGAAAACTCTCCGCTCAACACCCCTGCGCTGATGCCCTTTCTCGATGATGTTGGCGTAGAGCTTTTCAAAAACGCGCGGC
>DASTCZ010000197.1:0-13494 GCA_035710585.1 Candidatus Acidiferrales bacterium
CGGTCGAGGAGCTTGCCGACTCGGTTGCCGAGGCGGAAGCTGCATCGGCAGCGGCCCAGGAATCTTCGGCAGATAATTCTCCGGCCGAGGCCCCCGCGGAAGCTCCCGCCGCTGAAGCCGCGAAGCACGAGGGAGAAGACCACTAAGAGGTTTATGACGGACCCGAACCAAATCCGCATCAACGAGCTGGCTCGCGAACTGGAAGTCAAAGCGAAGGCGATTATTGACGTTTTGCCAGAGCTCGGCGTCACCGAAAAAAAGACCCACTCCAGCTCGCTAGATATTCCAGTGGCGGAGAAAGTTCGCAGGCACTTTCGCGCAGAAGCTGACGCGGAGGCCGAAGCTGAAGCAAGAGCCGCCGCGGACAAAGCTTCAAAAGAAGCGGCAGCCAAAGCTGCGCGCATGCGTCCCGCGGGCGCGCCAGCTCCCGCTGCTCCAAAGCCTGCAGCTCCGTCGGCGCCCGTTGGCGCCAAGCCTGTCGTTCCAGTTTCACCAGCCGCGCCGCCTCCTGCCGCTCCTGTTGCGGCGAAGCCCACAATCGTTCCGCCAGCAGCCGCGCGTCCGGTGGCTCCGCCCGTTCCGGCGTCGCCAGTCGCAAAGCCGCCAGCGCAAGGCCAAAGACCATTTGTTCCCGCAGCACCCGGACAAGTCGCGGATCGTCCCGCTGCCGCCGCACCCTTAGTGCCGGGCGCACCGCGTCCCGCCGGGCAAGTCCCACCGCGCCCTGCAGGCGCTCCGCCCAGCGGTCCGATGCGTGGCGTGCCTCTTCGTCAGACATTGCCGCCAGGCGCTCAGCGTCCTGGAGCGCCGCGCCCCGGAGGCCCGCAAAGTTTTCGTCCCGCAGCAGCCGGTCAGCAACCGTCCGGGCGCCCGATGGGCCCGCGTCCCGGACAACCGATTGGCCAGCGTCCTGGTCCCGGAGGACCGGGCAGGTATCCGCAGCGCCCCGGCGGACCCGGCGGGCGCCCCATGGGTCCGCGCCCCGGTGGGCCGCGTCCGATGGGTGGAGGCGGTGGACTTCCGCCGCTCGGGAAAGCCGAGCCGGGCAAACCAATTTATGAACGCAAGCCTGCCCCTCCGCGTGGGCGTCCCACGATGGATCGCCGCTTCGATGAGGGCGAGCGCAAGCTACATCCGGTCCGCAGCCGCGCAGGCGCAGCGCAACGCGCCGTGCGCGCTGAAGTTCCAGCGCCGGTCGAGCGGCCGCCGCGCGATATCACCATTACCGAAGGAATCACGGTGCGCGAGCTTGCCGAAAAACTCGATGTTCGCGCGAAAGAACTTCTGAAAGTTCTGCTCGATCGTGGCATGTTCGCCAGCATCAATCAGGCGCTTGATACGCCGACTGCGACGAGCCTCGCGGAAGCGTTCAATGGAGTTGTGAAGGTCGTTTCCTTCGAGGAAGAGGCTGTGCAGGAAGTTGCGAACGAGGAAACGCCCGGAAATCTCGTGCCACGTCCGCCGGTCGTCACGGTGATGGGGCACGTCGATCACGGCAAGACGAGCCTGCTCGACGCCATCCGCGAAACCGATGTCGCCGCCGGCGAAGCGGGCGGAATCACGCAACACATCGGCGCGTACACAGTCAACGCTCACGGCCGCCGCATCGTGTTCATCGACACGCCGGGCCACGAAGCGTTTACGCGTATGCGTTCGCGCGGCGCGAAGGTCACGGACATCGTCGTACTCGTCGTCGCAGCCGATGACGGCGTGATGCCACAAACGCTGGAAGCCATCGACCACGCGAAAGCTGCGGGCGTCCCGATTATTGTGGCCGTGAATAAGATCGATACTCCGGCCGCGCAGCCCGACCGAGTGAAGCGGCAGCTCGGCGATCGCGGCTTGCTCCCCGAAGAATGGGGCGGCGATACCGTGACGGTGGAAGTTTCGGCGCGCCAGAAAACCAATATCGATAAGCTGCTGGAAATGATTCTGCTCGTCGCGGATCTGCGCGAATTGAAGGCCAATCCGCAAGCTCCGGCGAGCGGCACCGTGCTCGAATCGCGCGTCGATCGCGGCCGCGGCCCCGTGGCGACGATGCTCGTGCAAAACGGCACGCTCCATGCCGGCGAATTCTTTATTTGCGGCGCGGTGTTTGGAAAAGTCCGCGCCATGTTTGACGACAAGGGCCAGACGATCAAGAAGGCCGAGCCCGCGACGCCAGTCGAAGTGCTTGGTTTGCAGGGCGTGCCTGAAGCCGGCGATCAGTTCCACGTGACCGACGAAGCCAAAGCGCGGCACATCGTGGAATATCGGCAGGAAAAGATTCGCGCCGCCACACTCGCCCGTTCCGCGGGCGCAAGGCTCACTCTCGATCAATTGCACGAACAGTTGCGCGCCGGCGAAGTGAAGGAACTACCCATCGTCATCAAGGCGGACGTGCAGGGATCGGTCGAAGTGCTTTCGGAAATGCTGCCAAAGCTTTCCACCGATCAGGTGAAGCTCGAAATCATTCACCGCAGCGTCGGTGCCGTCAGCGAAAACGACGTACTTCTCGCCTCCGCTTCCAACGCCATCATCATCGCTTTCAACGTGCGGCCTGAACGCAAAGCCGCCGATCTGGCGCAACAGGAAGGCGTGGACATTCGCACGTACTCGATCATTTACGAAGTCAGCGACGAGATTAAGAAAGCGATGGCCGGCTTGCTCGCGCCGGTAATCAAGGAAACTCATCTGGGCCGCGCCGAAGTTCGAAACACATTCCGCATCAAGGGCGTGGGCATGATCGCCGGCTGTTACATCACCGACGGCATTGTAAAGCGCGACGCCGAAGTGCGCGTGGTCCGCGACGGCGTGGTGACCTACACCGGGCGCATCGCCTCGCTGCGTCGCTTCAAGGAAGACGTAAACGAAGTGCGCAACGGATACGAATGCGGCATCGGCGTCTCGAATTTCAATGACGTAAAGGTTGGCGACATTCTCGAGTGCTTCAAGATGGAGAAGACGGCCGCGGTGCTGGATGTGGCAGCGGCTGAGCGGCCGCGCCAGCAGGACGCCGGCGAAATGCGGGCTCGCTAACCGGATCGAATTCATCCGCGCAAATTGACGGAGGGCCGCGATGCCCGTCGGCTTGCTCAGGCTCGAAATTCACATGCCTGAGGCACACTCGCTCAAAGACAAGCGGCAGGTGCTGCGTAGCCTGAAGGACCGGCTGCGCGGACGGTACAACGTCGCGGTCGCGGAACTCGAGCACCAGGATTTGTGGCAACGCGCAACCGTAGGTGTGGTTACGCTGGCCGATCAGCCGGGTTTCGTCGAGCACGCGCTCGAGGAAGTCCTGCGCGATTCCGAGAATTTGCTCGGGCGCGATCTGGTCGATCATCAAATCGAGTTTCTCTAACTTCTTGCATCGAGGAGAGCGGACGCCGTCCCCGCCCGCATCAGCGCCATGACTCTTGCCGGACATCGCCACGAACGCATCGCCGAGGAAATTCAGCATGAGATCGTCTCCATGCTCGAAGGGGAATTGAAGGACCCGCGATTGGCGACGAACGTCATCGTCACCGAAGTGAGAGTGACTCCCGATCTGAAGAATGCGCGGATTTATTTCACCGTTGAAGGCACCCTTGAAGAGCGCGCTGAAGCACAACGGGCTCTCGACAAAGCCAACGGTTTTATCCGGCACGAACTGGTGGAGCGGCTGCAAATGCGCCGCGCGCCCGAGTTGCACTTTCTTCTCGATGACTCGGTCGAGCGAGCGAGGCGAATCGACGAGCTTCTGCGAAAAACGCAGGAGCCAGATGCCGTTGAACGGCAACTCGTGAATTTGAAATCCCCTCATCACTCCTGAGCATGCCCCGTAAACCACAGCCGCCCGCCTTCGATGGCGTGCTCGTCATCAATAAGCCCGGCGGCAAAACGTCACACGATGTCGTCGAAGTCGTGCGCAGAATCGCGGGCTTTCGACAGGTCGGGCATCTCGGCACGCTCGATCCGCTCGCGACCGGCGTGCTCGTGCTCGTTCTGGGGCGCGCGACGCGGCTCGCGCAGTTTTATTCGGGCCGCCGCAAACGATATGAAGCGACTTTTCGCTTCGGGTTTTCGACGGATACGTACGACGCGGACGGAACGCCTTCAGGTACAGATTCATCGCCGGAACTGGAGCGTGCGCAGATCGAAAGTCTCGCGCAGAAACTCACAGGGAAATTCCAGCAGATTCCGCCGCAATTTTCGGCGAAGAAAATTCACGGCAAACCGGCGCACGAGCTCGCGCGAAAAAACAAGCCGGTCGAGTTGAAGCCGGTGGAAGTCGAAGTCTTCGAGTTCATTGTGCGGGGTGTCGATCGATCGCGCGCGCAAGTTTCGATCGAATGCGCGGCGGGAACTTACATCCGCTCCCTGGCGCACGAGATGGGACGCATGCTCGGTTGCGGCGCGCATCTCGAAAACATCTGCCGCACTGCCGTGGGTGAATTCACACTGGAGCAAAGCTGCAAAGTAGAGGACCTGATGCTCGCCGCAAGGGAAGGCTCCATCGCGCAATACGTGGTGCCGATGGAGCGCCTGCTCACGGAATTGCCGCGCGTAACCGTTCTGCCGATCATCGAGCGGTCAGTGCGCCACGGCGCGAAATTCAACGTTCAGGTCTCACAGATTCAGCCGGGCCGTTCAGAACTTTCGCAGGGCGCGACGACCGAACTTGACTCCACCGATTGGAAGCCTGCGAGGCTTCGCGTGTTCAGCCCGCAGGAAAAACTGATCGCGATTGCGGAGGCGATTGTTCCGCGCACCTACCGCCCCATCGTCGTTCTGGCCGCTGAACCGTGATTTCGCCTCTACGGCTATTTTCGAAGCTGCCATCCTGGTCCGGCTTTAGTTGCCGTAAACCATTTGTTTTCAATGCATAACTCCTGTGAAATAAAAAACACAGAGGGGTCTTGTAAGTGTTGCAATGATTGGAGTTGCGCGGATGGGTAGCGTAACTGTTGCAAGCGCAAGGGTTATTGGCGCCGGGAGTTCACTGTGGGGTGGCACTCGCGGAAGCGACGCGAGGGCCCTCGCCACCAAGCCTTCTGAGCTGCCTTTGTCCGATTTTATTTGAGTTCGTTTTTGTAGAGGGCGCCGTCCTTCATTACGAAAGCGACGTGTTGGAGCGCGCCGATGTCCGCCAGAGGATCGCCGGAGACGGCGATCAAGTCCGCGAATTTGCCCGGTTCGATGCTTCCGATCTCCGCTGATTTTCCGAGCAGCTCAGCGGCGCGCGTGGTCGCGGTGCGAATCGCCTCCGTCGCGCTCATTCCGTAGTCCACGTAATACTTCAGCTCGAGCGCTTCGTTGAGCGAATCGGGCCCGACCCAGGCGAACCCGCCGGCATCTGTGCCCATCACGATCTTCACATTCTTCGCGATGCCTTTTTGGAAGGCAGCTTTTTCGGTATCGACCATCTTCGGCCAATTGCCCTGCCGTCCCGGCGCCACGGAAACTCCCACCATGATCGTCGGTATCCAGTAGATCCCGCGGCGCGCGATTTCATCGAGCTGGGCATCCGTGAATCCGTCGCCGTGCTCGATGGAATCGACTCCCGCGCGCAGGGAAGCGGCGATTCCGTCGGTGCCGATGGAATGGGCGGCAACTTTGTGGCCGAGGCGGTGAGTTTCTTCGACGATCGCCTTCGCCTCATCGTCGGCAAAATTCACCTGGCTGTGCAGCAATCCATCGGGACCGTAAAAATAGCCGTGGTCGCTGTAGTACTTGATCCAATCCGCGCCGTTGGAGATTTGCTCACGAACCGCCTTCCGCGCGCTCTCGGGCCCATCGACAATTTGCACGCCGTGCGGCACTTCGATCTCCCACGAATATCCCTGAAGCGGGTACGCGCCGGTCGGCGCCATGGCGCGCGTGGAGACGAAAAGGCGCGGGCCGGGGACTTCGCCGCGATTGATCGCCGTCTTCACATCGACGTCGGCGTACATCGCGCCTTCTGTTTCCAAATCGCGCAGAGTGGTGAAGCCGTGATCGAGCGCCACGCGCGCATTCCGCGCGGCCAGCACCGCTCGGTAGGGAATCGACTGTTTCAAGAGTTGCTCATCGTAATCGACGGCAGTGACGTCGCCATTCAGCAGGATGTGCGTGTGCGAGTCGATCAATCCCGGCAGCACTGTGGCGCGCGAAAGATCGATCACATCCACCCCGCTCGGTGGTGCGCCGCCGGCGGTGACTGATGCGATGCGATTTCCTTCGATCACAATCAAGGCGTTGCTTATGGGCTGATTCGATTTGCCGTCGATGAGCTTTCCCGCGCGAATGGCAATTCGCTTGGCGGGTGGCTTCGACTGGGCTATTGCGGCGACGGACAGAACTGCAGCCGCGATCGCGCTCGCGAGCATGCACTTGTACATTCTCGATTTCACTTTTGCCTCCACGGAATGGCTCGCCGATTAAAACAAAAACCCCACCTTCTCGTCACCGAAAAGGTGGGGCTCGAACGAAAAGCCGCTGCGGAGATTACATTCCGCGGCGTCCGCCTTGCTGCGAAGCCTCGGTTGACGGCGGCACCAAATTCTTCGAGCGGAAAATCCCGACCATGTTTCCGTACATTTCGTTATTGTGCACCACGTTTCCGATCGCGCCGTTTAGAGGATAGATCGTGCGGGTCTGTCCATCCCGGCCCTGCACGCTGCGCGGTTGCATCAGCGCGGCGTCGGTGAGGCCGTCGTAGATCGGTCCGCAATAATCCATCGCCGCGTGGATGCCCTTTACCAGCTGATCCTTCGTCTGCGCGGTGTGTTCGAAATCGGTCGTATTGGGATTCTGTTCGCCCTTGATTTGGGAGCAAGAGCTGAAATTCGCGTTGATCGTATGGCCCATCATTTGGGCAAAGGTGCGCGTTTCCGTCTGCGTGCCGAGCTTTGCGCTATAGCCGTCGTCGGGCATCTTTTCGGCCGCCGCCACCAGGTAGCCGCTATTTCGCTTGAACGAGCCCTTGATGTACGTCGACAGCGGATCCGTCGGAGCCGCCTGCGCCGCGCCCATTCCTTGTCCGCCGCTTGATCCGCTTCCCGCACCCTGGCCCGAACCTGCTCCCGCTCCGGTCTGTGCCGCCGCAGCCATCGCCGCGAGCGAACACAGCGCCAAACTCCACAGCATTTTCCTCATCGCCATTTCTCCTTTTTGAATTGCGCGGCGCGGAGTGAGGTGCGCGCGGGCGCCGATCTCTTCGACGGGTTTCGGCGAGCGTTCCCGCCGTCCCGGTCAATCCCCGTACATCTGGTACGGCGCGGAAATCATAGCATGACCGATTCCCGATATTCTCCGAACACGCGCCGCATCGCGTCCGCGATTTCGCCGACCGTCGCCAGAGCTTCCACGGCGCTGCAAATCGCAGGCATCAAATTTTCACCGCTCCGAGCGCGGGCTTCGATGGCCTCCAAAGCTGCTTTCGTTTTCGCGGAGTCTCGTTTCGCCCGCAGGGCGCGCACGCGGTCTACTTGCGAGCGTTCGACTTCCGGATCGATGCGCATCGTTGGAATGGAGCGTTCGTCATCCGATTCGTAACGATTCACTCCAACGACAATGCGTTCGCCGCGCTCGACAGCCTGTTGGTATTCGTATGCAGCCTTTTGAATCTCGCCCTGTACGTAGCCGGATTCGATGGCGCGCAACATTCCGCCCAACGAATCGATGCGGTCAATGTATTCGCGCGCTCCACGCTCGATCTCATCGGTGAGCGATTCGATGGCATACGATCCGCCGCACGGATCGATGGTATTCGTCACGCCCGTTTCGTGCGCGACGATCTGTTGCGTGCGCAAAGCCAGCACCGCCGCGCTTTCGGTGGGCAGCGCGAGCGCTTCGTCAAGCCCGTTCGTGTGCAGGGATTGGCAGCCGCCCAACACCGCGGCGAGCGCCTGAATGGCCACGCGGACGATATTGTTTTCCGGCTGCTGCGCGGTGAGCGACGAACCGGCCGTCTGCGAATGGAAGCGCAGCAGCAGGGAACGGGCATCTTTGGCGCCAAATCGCTCGCGCATGATGTGAGCCCAAAGCCGGCGCGCGGCGCGAAACTTGGCAATTTCTTCCAGAAGATCGTTGTGCGAATTGAAGAAAAACGAGAGCTGCGGAGCGAAATCATCCACCGCGAGACCGGCTTTCAGCGCCGCTTCAATGTACGCGATTCCGTCGGCGAGCGTAAATGCGACTTCCTGCACCGCCGTCGATCCAGCTTCGCGGATGTGGTATCCGGAAATCGAAATCGTGTTCCATCGCGGCAGTTCCGCGCTGCACCACGCGAATACATCTGTGACGATGCGCATCGCAGGCTCAACGGGATAGATGAACGTGCCGCGGGCGATGTACTCCTTCAGGATATCGTTCTGCACCGTGCCGGAAAGCTTCCGCAGATCCGCGCCCTGGTTTTTTGCGACCGCGACGTAGAGCGCCAGCAGAATCGCTGCGGTCGAATTAATGGTCATCGAGGTGGAGACGCGTTCGAGCGGAATGCCTTCGAAGAGTTCCTGCATGTCTTCGATGGAATCGATGGCGACTCCGACTTTGCCCACTTCGCCGCGAGCCAATGCGTGATCGGAGTCGAGGCCGATCTGCGTGGGCAGATCAAATGCCACGGACAAGCCCGCCTGGCCTTTGCTCAACAAGTAGCGATAGCGCTTGTTCGATTCGGCCGCGGTGCCGAACCCGGCGTACTGACGCATGGTCCAGAGCCGGCCGCGATACATCGTGGGATAGATTCCGCGTGTGTAGGGAAATTCTCCGGGAAATCCGAGCGAATCAGACTCGCTCCAGCCTTCGGGCTGTTCGCTATAGCATTGCTCGAGTTCGATGCCCGAAAGCGTTTTGGTCTGCGCGCGAGCAGGATCGGAGCCAGGCCCGACGGACGTTTTAGATTTCGATTCGCTCATCGGGAGGCGCGAGAGGCTACCGGATGCGCCGCGCCATCCGGAAAGAAGTGACGCAGAAGAACATCATCATCGCCGCGTACGCAAGGGGCATTGCGACAATCCAGCGCGGCGCTCCGCCTCGCCACGCGCGCAGCGCGGAGCTGGCCGCAGCGAGAGCAAACACGCCGAAGATCGCTGCGGTGGTTTCGTGGAAAAGCTGCCGGAGCGCGCGCCAGAGCACGCGGAAAAATCCACGCGGCGGTGCAGGCGCTGCGACGATGTTGGCTGCCACATCCGAATTGTAATACAGTGAGCCGCGCGAAACGACTTGCGCTGCTGCGCTTGTCACGCGCGCCGTCCCGCACTAAAATATTTTTATCGGGGTGTTCTTCAGGGGTACGGAGGCCATTTTGCAACTCGACGACAATCTGCGTCAGCTTTTGCGAGAACTCGGACACGCGATCAACGACACCGTGGGCGATTCCGAGCGCATCACGGAGGCGATTTCAGCGGTACGCTCCGCAGGCTACGACATCGTTCTGAAGCTCGACGCAACCATCGGCCTCGCCAAGCGCGAGACGCGCCCCACGCGGATGTCGCTGCAGGACCGGCGATTCCTCGAATCGATTCACATCCAGGTCGATGCCGAAAACGGCGCGGGAACCTCCGAAACGCGCTACGAACTTACACCGCAGGATGTGCGTTTTTTGAAGTCGCTGAAGATTTCTCTCGAAGATGCGCGTTAGCGTTTCAGTGATTGTGTGCACCGCGCTCGCGGCCCTCGGTTGCGCCGCGACGGCATCCGCCGCAAGCGCGCAGGACGACACCTCACGCCCCGTCCTGATTGCAAAACAGAATCCCAAAGTGCAAAAGCTGAAATTCAAGGGCGAAGTCGTCTCTGCGAATTCCGTTTCGATTACCCTGCGTGGCCAGGATAATCCGCGCGAGATTCAGACGTTCACGTACTCGACGCAAGTGCGCGATCAAATGCTCGGGATACTCAAGCAGGGCGGCTATCGCGCGGGCGACAAGGTAACTGTCGAATACCTTTCCGGTACTACAGTGGCACAACACATCTCGGGCAAACCTTCGAAACCGCATTAGAAGCACTTTCATCGTATGAAAATCCGCGAGCCTGCCGTCGCCGGGAAATTTTATCCGGGCGACCGCGCCGCGCTTTCGAAAGAAATTGATCTCCTCCTCAAGCCCCACGCAACGGAAGCGAAGCAACGTGCAATTGCCTGCATGGCGCCGCATGCGGGATACGTCTATTCGGGCGGCGTGGCGGCAAATGTGTTTTCGCGGATTGATTTTCCGCCGAGGATCATCGTGCTCGGCCCGCGGCACTTTCCGCGCGGGGCGGAGCTGGCGATTAATTCTTCCGGCGCGTGGAGAACGCCGCTGGGGGTGGCGGAAATCGACGAGGCGCTTGCTGCCGCAATCGTTCGCGAGTTTCCGGCCGTTCGGGAAGACGATGTCGCGCATTCCCGCGAGCATTCGCTTGAAGTGGAGATTCCATTTTTGCAGGTGCTGGCGCAAGGATGGAAATTCGTGCCGATTGCGATCGGTACAATCGATTTTGGAGTTTTGAGCGGCCTCGGCGAGGCTTTGGCCCGAGTCATTGCGGCCTCGCGTGAACCTGCGCTGATCGTGGCAAGCTCGGACATGAACCATTACGAGCCGGACGACGTTACGCGCGCGAAGGACAGGCGCGCGATCGAACGGCTGCTTGCACTCGACGCCCGCGGGTTGCTCGACACAGTTCGCAGCGAGGGAATCACGATGTGCGGAGTGGGGCCGGCGGTGGCGACGATTATTGCCGCGAAAAATCTAGGACCGACTCGCGCGGAACTCGTGCAGTACGCAACGTCCGGTGATGCGTTCGGCGACCGGGACGAGGTTGTGGGCTACGCCGGAATGATTTTCAGCTGAGCGCGGCGGTCTAAGGCCGTCGAACGCGCGCTGCATTTCCGCGATAGTCAGCCACGGCGCGAATCATCCCTGGTGAAGAGTTGTTAGTGATGCGGTGCGCCCATACCTGCGTGCGACGCGGGCGCGGGCGACGGAGCCGGAGCTGAGTGCACAACGGGAGCCGGCGGCGCGCTCACGTGCGGAACGGCAGCGGGCGGCGGAGAAAAATGTTGCGGCGCGGCGACAGGGGGCGCGAAATGCTGCTGCGGTGGAGTGGCAAAGTGCATTGGCGCAGTTGGGACCTGGTGGGTCGGCATCGGCGCTTGCGGTGCATTCACAACAGCCGGCGGAGCGGGCCGGGCGCGCATGTAGCCGGGCTCAACGGGAATCTGCCTTCCGGCGTTTTCAGGCGGCCGTGGAACTGCGGCGCGAGCAGGAGCTGTTGTATTTGAAATTGGCGCGGGTGTGCGGGAGAGATTTTGGACCTGCCATTGCTCGCGGCGATTTTCCGGCGCATTCGGACTGTTCACCGCGCGTGCATCGGGGCGCGGATCCGCATTCACAAAAGTGTGCGTGGAATTATCAAAAACAATTCCGGGCGCGCTCGTAACTCGAAGCGCTCTCGGAGTCGCCGCGTGCACGGGCGGAGCAGCGGCAACAACCGCGTTGAAAGCCACTTCGCTCTTTCCATCGAAACGTTCGTGGGTGCGGATCACGCCGCGTTCCTGGCTTCCGACGATCACCGCGCCGGTCCCGGCGGGCGCTCCCGCGGGCGTCCAGGCAATTTTATTTTCGACGTTCAGCCAGCGCACTTCTCCGGGATGGAAATGATTCAGCTGACCCGGCGTCCACGCCCATCCGATTCTTGGCTCGAAAACCCAGCGACCGAAATGGTAGGGAAGCCAACCCCAGCGCTCCGCGCTGATCCACGTCCAGCCGAAGCCGCTGAAAAATTGCCAGCAGCCGTCGGAAAATGGCGTCCACCGCGCGGGCACGCCATAGGGTTGCCAGCACATCCCGCCGACAAAACTGCACGCGACCCAGTGGCCGTAGCTGGAAAGATCCTGCACGCCGTAGGAATAGAGTTCCGGCTGATACGCGTTGAGATAGGGAGCTTCGGCGGCGTAGCCTTGCGCCAATTCGTGGTCGCGATCGACGGCCCACTTGTCGAAATCGTCCGGAGCCGGGCTCGCGTCCACATTGAATTCGTCGGGATTCGAGGCATTCAGTTGCAACATGTGGCCGCTGCCCACACGCGTGCTGCTCGTGCCGGCATCGATTTGCACTTCGCCGAGAAGCACGGTCACCCAGCTGGCGTCCTCGGTGACGTCGATGCGGAAACGTCCGCCGCCACGGTGCGGCACGGCGACTTTCAGGGCTGGAGTGATCACTTCGAACGTGTCTTCGCGCGAAAGGGAAGTGGTGAACATCGCGGTGCCCGTCTCAAGAGTGATTTGCGTGGCGCGGTTGCCGTTGATGTAGGCGAGCTGGGTGAATTCGAGCGTCGTATTCTGCGCGAGGCGGAGCACGGCGCCGCCTTCGAATTGAACTTCCGCGCGGCCATCCTGCGTGCGCAGCTTGAATCCCTGTCCGAGCGGCAGATTGTATTCGGCGAGCAGCCAGTCTTCTCCAGGGCGCTGAAATTGCGCGTCACCTTCGACGTCGCTGAGGCGCACGACGCGAGCGGTGCTGGTGTATTGCGGATCGCTGGCGGCGGGCGGCGCATCCTGCGCGTTTACCGTGGCCGGTGTGCATGCAATGGCCAGCGCAAATACCGAGATCAGTATCGGGAGAAAGTTCTGTCGGAGGACTTTCATGACGCCCCCTTCGGTTCCGCTCGTCCCTGTGATAGCTCGGCGGGAACTGGCCGGAACCGATGCTCTGCCGCCATTCTGTTCCCAAATCCCGCCCGCGTCAACTGAATTTGTAAGCATTTACTTACATTGCTCCGCGTGGAGAATCCCGGAATGGCCTGCCATCCATTCCGGGATTCTCCAGGAGAGAGTTAGTGCTTGATTCCGCCTGAGGCGCCGCCGCTTCCTCCCCCGCTGCTGCTGGAAGGAGCCGCGGGTGCCGCGTGAGAGGCGCCGGCCGAGCTGGACGATCCGCCGCCAGACGAGCCTCCTCCGCCGGACGAGCGGCTGAATCCGCCGCCTCCGCCGGAGCTGCCGCTTCCGCTCGCGCGCGTTAGGCCGCCGCCACTATTTCCGCTGCCACTTGCGCGTGAAAGTCCGCTATTGCCGCTTCCGCCTTGCACTCGGCTCGCGCTACTCGCGCTGCCACCCGATCCTCGAGAAAAGTCTCCTTCGCTTCTCGCCGCGCGCATTTCGGCAGGCATCACGGGGCGAACTGATGCCGCGCGGGGCGCAGCCGTCGTCGGCGCTGCGGACGGAGCGGCGCGCATTGCGTTCGATCCGCGGGGAGCGTCAAGCACACGGCCTGAGTTGGGCGCGCCGGATTTCGGTGCGAGCGAACCTTCGGAGACTCGATTGAAGCGCGAAGGAACGACTTGGCTTTGCGCAGCGCCACCGCCGCCAGCAACAGGCGCCGCCGCGACCGAGCCAGAGGCCGATGCGCCGGCTGCGAAGTTCAGCGCTGGCGCAGCTCCCGCTCGAATGCTGGCGGATTGCGTTTGCGAAATTGGCAGACGCGCCATCGGGCGGATGCTATTGCCGTTGGCTTGAGCCGCAAGGATCACTTCAGATTGGCGAAGCGATTCCTGGTTCGAAACTTTGGAAGGCTTCGTGGG
>DASTCZ010000198.1:0-29616 GCA_035710585.1 Candidatus Acidiferrales bacterium
GAGTTTGCCGTTGACGGCTTCCTGCGTGACGACGCGGAGACGATAGGAGCCTGGAGGCGCGTCGAGATTCAGAGAACCATTGACTCCCGAGGATTCGAGGCGCGCGAAGGAATCCGGTTTCAGCGCGAGATCGATTTCGCCCTGTTTGCCCGCGACGAAATTTCCGCGAAGATCAAATAGCGCGACGACGAAATTGAGCTGTTGGACCTGGCGATCTTTTTGCGGCTGGAACTCGAGCGCTCGCAGGTCCACATGGATAGTCACGGATAGTTCGGTTGATTTGTCCGCGGACGCCACAGCCCGCGATGTTACAGTCGCCGGAAATTCTGCTGGGGAATCGGCGGCGCCGACCTCCCGATCCAGCTCTTGTTCGGGCGAGGGGCGCGCGGCTTCCTCTTTCGTCAGGGCAAAATATCCGGCGCGGGACTGCACCGAGCCCTTCGCGGGAGGAGTCAGGCGAACGTTAAGCTTGTGAAATTTGCCGTCGTTGGCCTCCGCCGAAGGCACAAAGCTAACGAGGTAGCTGACCTGCGGTTCCACGGCGAGCTTCCGGAATCCGCCCAAGAAGTCATTGGAGTTGTGGATGAATTCTCCTCCGGTTGCATCCGCAAGTTCGGACATCACGGAATTATTGAACTCAATGCGCGGACCGAGCGATTCAACCTGATGGACTCGCTGCTGGTCGGATGTTGCGCTATTGAGCTCATCGAGTGGAGAGCCCGGCAGTTCCGAATAGAGTCCTTTTGAGTCGAGCGAATTAATGACGACGCCGGCGCGGAGCGCTTTTCCGACGATCCGGTCTTTTTCATGTTGCATCGGCTCCGAAATGAATCCGGCGGAAGTTATGAGCACAATCCGTTTTCCAGGTTTGGCGGCCAATGACTGAACGGCGCTTTCCATCGCCGACAAAGTGTCGAGGAACGCCACTCTCGCATTAAACCAAATCTGATTCGCCTGGACGCGCGTTCCCATATAGGACTGGTCGGGGGGACCGGAGTCGCCAGAGGTTGAATTGCCCGAGGGCGCGCGGGTCCGCACGGCGACCGAAGAAGTCCCGACGACCGGAGAGCCGTAGCAATTGGCGGCTTCGCGAAGCTCATTGAGATCGTTGGCTTCCGCGATCAGGTAGGTTTCGTACACGCGGATGAAGATGCAGCCCTCTTCAGACTTAAATGAGTAACGGGGATGAAGGCGGATACGTGACAGCGAGTCGTCAAGCTTTGTTTTGTCCCTGGTGTAATCTGCATTTATCGTTCCCGACGAGGTGAAGATCCCAAAGTAGGCGGTAGTGTCCGGCGATTCGCGAATGAACTTGCGAGCAGCGCTGAGAGTGCTCGCCAAGTCCAATTGCTGGGTATTCACATCGTCGAAGAACATCGCGATATAGCTCTGACGGCGGGGAGTTTGTGCCGACGGCCTTGACTCACCCGGATGATTTGTATCGGGCCGCTGCGAAAATGCACTTGCAGTAACCGATGAGCGGGACAACTCGGAGAAACCGCTGATGTTCTGCTGTTTACCTTCGTCGAATACTCGGAAGTCAGAGGCCTTCAGCCCTCCGATGGGATTCCCTTTGAAATCGCGGACGACGACGTTGACCTGCACTTCGTTGGTACGCACGCGCAAAACACTTTGATTGGGGAAATAGGGACGGCTGCTAAGACGGATTTCGCCGGGCGCATAACCCTGTTGTGCAAAGAGCGCGACCGCAGACGCACAGATGACGAACGCGAGCGCCGATAGGGAAGATGCTGTTCGGCGGCGAGAACTTCGCGCGCAGAATGCAAGGCGCGGCTGCCGATAAACGGAGTGGCTGCGGAGCGCGATCATCGGATGGGCTTGAGGGAGGCTTTGGTCTCGACGCCGGACATCATCTGTTGGAGCTGATGGAGGCCATCCTGCGCGAGATGGCCCCATTTTCCGTTGGGATCGAGCGCGACAGTTTTCCCGTATGCTTCGGTGAGTCCATCGGGGACGATCGGAGAAATCTTGTCGCCGGACTGGACGAAGGTAATGGTTCCGGAGAGCGCTGCGGCGAGAACGTACCAAGATTTCGCGCTGCTCGAATCGAGATTAGCGGCCTGGCGAGCGGGAGCGAGGGCGTCTTGATAGTGCTGGGCGTTGTAGAGATTGATCGCGAGATTCAGATAGACATGGCCGGCGCCCGCGGGATCGAGTTCGACGCTGCGCTTGCAGGCTTCGGCAGCGCCGGTGAAGTCGCCGGATTTGGCGAGGTCGTTGCTGAGGTCATCGTAGGCGATGGGATCAGCGTGGAGAGCGACGGCCTGGGAGTAGAAACGCGCGGCTTGATCGTAATCGCCGACGGCGTCGTAGGTCTCGCCAAGTTTGGCCAGCACAGAGAAGCGGTGGAAGAACTGGTCGCTGTCACCGGTTGACAGAAGGGCCTGCTGGAGTTCTGCGACAGCGCGAACTCCGGACTGGTCCATTTCATTCTGGAGTTTGGCGATCTGATCGCGAGTCTTTTTTATCAGCTCGAGGTCTTTCTCGCCGCTTTCAAAGTGCAGCTGAAGATTCTGGTACGCAGATTCAAAGGTTTTGAAATTGACATCGCCCGGCGTCTGAGTGTTTGCGAACACAGACACGGCGATGCGAATGAGAAACCGGCCCCGCTCGCGGAGTTCCATGGCGTAATTTCCGGATGGGAGATCCGCGCTGTATTTTCCGTCGTCGTGCGTGCTGGCGACTGTTTCGACATGGCCCGCAGTTCCGAGAAAGGTGACGGTGATGAAAGACCAAGGCTTACCGCTTCGATCGCGGATTACGCCGGCGACGGAACCCTTGCCCTGCGCGCGCGGGGACGCCGGTGCAATCAATACCGACGCGAAGACGATGAGCGCAACGCGATAGATGGCGAGTCCTCTTGGACGAAGCCGATGGAATTGCATGGCGAGACTCCGATCCTGCGGCGGGAGAACGGGCATTACTTTTCCGCGGAACAGCGAGAGTTACGAGAAATGAGTACCGCTAACGGTAAATTGACGCAAGCATAAAAACGCCCGGGGAAACCCCGGCTCACGCAGCATGCGCGGGACTAGCTTGGCGCTCGGGCGAAAGAAGGATCTCCCATACATGCAGGCGATGCGAGCGGAAGCAGCCGGCGCTAGCGAGCAGATAAAACTTCCACATGCGATAGAACCGGTCGCCATATTTTGCGCGGAGGCTGAACCAGTGCTCGTTGAAATTGCGAAACCAGGCCATCAGCGTCTTGTCGTAGTCGGAGGCCCAATCCTCGTTGCGCTGCGCGCAAAAAATGCCGCGCGTGGCGGATTCAATCTGACGAGCGGAAGGGAGATGCGAGCCGGGGAAGATGTAACGGTCGAACCAGGGATCGGTAGAGCGGCCGGATTGGTCCGAGCCGATGGTGGCCAAAAAGAATTTGCCTGTTTCCGAGAGCACCGAGCGCACAAGCTTGAAATATTCGCGGTAGTTCTTCAGACCTACGTGCTCGAACATGCCGACGGAAACGACACGATCGAAATAATTCCGGATGTCGCGATAGTCCTGGAGGCGAAGTTCTACCGGCAGGTCCGCGCAAAATTTGCGCGCGAGGGCAAGCTGTTCGCGGGAAAGGGTGACGCCGGTGACGTGCGCCCCGAAATGCATCGCGGCATATTGCGCCAGGCCTCCCCAGCCGCAGCCGATATCGAGAAGGGTCATTCCGGGCCGCAGATCAAGCGCGCGGCAGACGAAATCGAGATTAGCCTGCTGCGCGTCTGCGAGATCGGATGCGTTTTTCCAGAGGCCCGAGGAATACATCATGCGGCGATCGAGCATGGAGGAGAAGAGATCGTTGCCGAGGTCGTAGTGGCGCTCGATCGATTTCGCGGAGCGGGATTTTGTCTGTGTATTGGAGAGGAGCGATTTGAGGTAGAGCAAGAAACTGCGCCAATTCCATGCGGCACGGCTCTCAATACCGGAAGCGGAGACTTTGCAAAAGAAATTGTCGAGCTCAGCCGAATCCCACCAGCCATCCATGAAGGATTCACCCAGGCCGAGCGAGCCTTCCTTGAGTACGCGCGGATAGAAGCGATCGTCGAAAACCAGAATATCCCAGGGACGGTTGCCATTGACGCGAACATCAGCAGAGGCGAGCAAGCGCCTGACGATTTTTTCGGAAACAGCGTCGCGCATGTGACTTCGGCTTCGCGGAGGCGCGGAAAGCCAAGTTGGAAGATGTATCCCTAAAAATAGGATGCTGGCGCGAGCAAGGAGTGACCGCGCGGTAGAGGCTGTTTCCGCCCCGGGCCGCCACATCGCGGGGGAGCGAACTTTGGGCGATTGTTCCTTCTAAAAGGACTGAACAGCGCGAACAGCTCGAAGTGAAGAGGAAAAAAGAAAGCGGGCGCGTCGGGCACCCGCTCCGGCGAAGCAGAGAAGCGATTATTGCGCGGGTTTGTCTTTCAGCTTCAGGCACATTTCGACGGCGGAAGTTGGGTCGATGGCGCTGCCGCCCTCCACGATGTGCTGAATTTTTCCGTCCTTATCGATCACGAACGTGGTGCGGTTCGCGAACTGATTCTTGTCGTTGAGGATGCCATATTGCTTGGAGACTTCGCGCTGCATGTCGCTGAGCAGAGGAAACGTGAGATTGAGCTGCTTCGCGAAGGCGTTGTTGGAAGGAGGAGCGTCGATGCTGATGCCGAATACTGCGGTGTCGTTGAGATCGATTTTACCGTCGGTGATACCAGCCTGGTATCCCTGAAGTTCCTTCGTTCAACCACCGGTGAAAGCCAAGACGTAGAACGCAAGAATCACGTTCTTTTTGCCGCGGAAATCGCTGAGCTTCACCGGCTTGAAACTGTTGTCGGGGAGCGTGAAATCCGGCGCCATATCTCCCACCTTGAGACTGGTGTGAGCAATGGCCTGCTGGCGTGCGACCGCGAAATTCGCGGCCACGAGCGCAGCAAGGATCAGCGAAGCGGCGAAGGCGATGGAAACTCGCTTCATCCGTTTTCTCCTATCGAAATTCTCGGGCAGCAAAAATTATAGCGCAATGCGAGGCGAGATGACACGAACGATCGATTTAACGGGCACGGGGGATAGTAGAGAGGTCGATGCGCGGCTCGCAATGCGGCGAGGAATCGCGCGCGGCGATGCCCGACAAAAATCACACGCAGCGCACACATCTGTGCGGCATCGAGAAGATAGATGCGAGTTCTGCGCTTTGCGTTACGAAAATATTTTTGAGAGTGACTGCTTACGAACGAAGCGAGGGAATAAAACTAGAGTAATTCCGGGCTTGATACTTCTCTCGCCAATAGAAATCTTCGAGAAGACGGAGAGGCGGGCGTGCGATTCTATGAAAATGCGAATGCTGCATTTTAGTGCAGGCGCTAAGTGGTTGAAATCAGGAGACAGAATTTTTACATCGTAGTGGCAAGGGACTTGCACTACATCCGCCGGTTGCCTTGCATTTGTTTTGGGAGGGTCATCGCCGAATTTGCTTCGGCGTCTGCAGATAGATACCGGCTGTGTGCGCGATAAACCTTTCCCGTGGCAACTCGCTCCGGAACGCGGGGCGAGCTTCAGGACAACCTACGCAATCAATCTAACGGCCAATCGCAGCCGCTAAATTCAACAGGAGGGGTGTCTAGTGAAGAGAGTGTGCAAAATCCTGTTTCTGCTTGCGATCTGTGCGGCATTTACGTGGAGCACGCATGCGCAGATCAACCCAACAGGCACGCTGACAGGAACGATTCTCGACCCGCAAGGGGCCGCCGTCGTCGGAGCCACGGTAAAGGTGACCGACACGGGCACGAACAACACCATCACGACGCAGACCGGCGCTGACGGAAATTTCTCGGTTCCGAATTTGAGCTCGGGCAATTACGACGTAAGCGTCAGTGCGCCAAACTTCAAGGTAGGCGTCTTTAAGGACATCAAGATCGTCACGGGCCAGACCTACACACTCACGGGGAAGCTGGAACTCGGCGAAGTGAGCACTTCCGTGGTTGTGGAGGCGGGCGGCGAGCAGGTGGTGGAGACGCAAGACACGTCCATAAGCTCGACTGTGACGGGACGCACGATAACGCAATTGCCGTTTACATCGCGCGACACGCTGGACTTGGCGGTGCTCGATCCGAACACGGAATCGGACGGGCGGCCGAGGAACAGCACAGTCGCGGGGCTGCCGAAGGGCGCATTGAACATCACGTTTGACGGAATTAACGTGCAGGACAACGACCTGAAGTCGGGCGACGGGTTCTACACGTACATCCGGCCGCGCGTGGACGACGTGGAAGAGTTCAGCATGACCACGGCGGCGAATTCGCCGGACAAGTCGGGCGAGGGCGCGGTGCAGATCGGATTCGTCAGCAAGCGCGGCACGAACGATTGGCACGGCGGTTTGTGGGAATACGCGCGCAATGACGATTTCAACGCGAACTACTACTTCAACAATTTGGCGGGAACGCCGAGGAACGTGCAGCGATTGAACGAATTCGGCGGAAAAATCGGCGGTCCGGTCTGGAAGAACCACATTTATTTCTTCTTCGATATGGACAACTACATTTTCCCGCAGTCACTGGGACAGCAGCCGACGATCCTCACACCGCAGGCGGCGAGCGGAACATTTACCTACGCGCCGAGCGGCGGAGGATGCGGCGGGTCGGCGTTTGTGACGACGAACGCGGCCGGAAATTGCCAGGCAAATTTGCTGGCGATGGCCGCGGCGAACGGAAACGCTTCGACGATCGATCCGATGGTGAAGAACATTTTGACGGCGCTGGAATCGGTGCCCACGCAACCGGGCGTTTCGGTGCTGGCAGCGAGTCCAAGCCTCTTCACCGAGCAGGTGTCGTTTCTGGATAAGGGCAGCAACCGGCGGCATTTTCCGGATGCGCGCGTCGATTGGGACGTGACTTCGACGCAGCACTTGGAACTGGATGCGCACTATTCGACGTGGTTTGGCACGCCGGACTTTCTGAACGGCGCGCAGGCTACGTTCCCAGTGGCACCGTTCAGCACGAACCAGGGCGGACAGAACGGTTGGCGGTACTTGTACGTAGCGGCGTGGCGCTCCACGATCGGGACGAACAAGACCAACGAAATCCGGGCGGGGGTGGAAGGCGGTCCGACGGGATTTTTCATCGGAGAAAACCTTTCGATTTATCCGACGGTGAAAACGAACCTCGGCTCGATTCCGGTGACGCCGTCGCTTTTCGGCGGAATCGGCGGAGCGTCGGAGCCCTTTTTGACGTTTGCACCGCAAGCGCGGAACTTCACCACAGGGCAAGCCAACGACACGTTTACGTGGACGAAGGGCACGCACAATATGGCTTACGGCGTGAGTACGACCTATATCCACGCCAACGGCTTCAATTCATCTTCGCAGACGGCGTCGCTCAGCTTCGGACTGGATACGAGCGCGCCGCAGGCGGGAATGTTCACGAATGCCAACCTGCCCAACATCTCGCAATCGGATCTGGCGAATGCCGAACAGTTGTACGGCACGCTGACCGGGCTGATTACGAGCTACACGGGTTCGGTGGACGTGAATCCGGGCACGCGGCAATTTCAGACGGGATTCCCGTTCGAATTTGCAGAGCGGCAATTTGAGATGGGCGTCTTCGCGACGGACAGCTGGCGAGTGCGGCCGTCGGTGACGCTGAATTACGGTCTGCGGTGGGAGTACAGCGGCCCGCCGTGGGACGCATTTAACGAGTACTTCATGGCGCAGGGCGCCGAGCAGGGACTGTTTGGAGTTTCCGGCGTGAACAATCTGTTCAAGCCGGGAGTGATGACAGGCACTGCGCCGACCTACGTGAATGATCAAGGAAAATCCTGGTACAACCGGGACCTGAAAGATTTCGCGCCGAGCGCCGGCTTTGCATGGCAGCCGAACTTCGACAACGAAATGATGAGGCGGGTGCTGGGCGGACCGGGCACGACCGTAGTTCGCGCGGGCTACTCGATCGCGTACACGCGAGAAGGCGTGGCGAATTTCGAAAGCCTGGCGCAGGGGAATCCCGGTTACTTCGGCTCGCAGATTTCGGAATCCGGAACGAATTTTGCGCCGGGCTCTCTGACATTTGCCGGCGGGAACGTCACCGGAGTAACGCAATCACCGACGAGCTTCCAGAACAGCTTCACGGTAAGCCCGAACGACTTCCAGGCGATCAACGTGTTCAACCCGAACCTGCGAACGCCGATGGTTCAGTCATACACATTCGGCATTCAGCGGGAACTGGGAAAGAACATGGCGCTCGAAGTCCGCTATCAGGGGAATCACGGGACGCGGCTGTGGCGCCAGTACAACATCAATGAAGTGAATATCTTCGAAAACGGATTCCTGAACGAGTTCACGAACGCACGGACCAACCTTGCGATTTGCAAGGCGACGCCTGCGTGCGCGAGTACGCCAAGCTTCGGCGATCTCGGACTGCCGGGACAGTTTCCGCTGCCGACTTTGACGGCGGCGTTTACCGGCACTACGAATACGACTGGAGCTTCGCAGAGCAACTCGCTCTTCCGGAACGGGACGTTCATCAGCGATCTGAATAATGGATTGGCCGGATCGCTCGCGACATCGCTGACGGGCGTATCGAGCGGAAACCTTTCGTTCTTCAACAACATGACGGCGGCGGGGCTTCCGCAGAACTTCTTCATCGCGAATCCGACTGATCCCGGAGGCGCATTCTTTCTGGACAACGGCGGCGCGTCGAAATACAACGCGCTCGTCGTGGATTTCCGCCAGCGGTATGCGCATGGATTGCTGTTCGACTTCAACTACACCTATTCGCACACGGACACGAACGAATCATTTTCCGCGGATTCGGGAAATACGAGTGCGACCTCAGCGTTCTTCAACTACATCAGTCTGCGCGATCCGAGCCTGAATTGGACGAACGCGCCGTTTGATATCCGGCACCAGTTCAAATCGCAGGTGATCTACGACCTGCCGTTCGGGACCGGACATCACTGGAGCTCGTCGCATGGGTTCATCAACCGCATCATCGGCGGATGGCAAATCAGCATGCTGACGCGAGCGCAGTCAGGCCGGCCGACGTTTATCTTCGGCGGGTTGGGCGGCACGGTGAACCAGTATGACGGCGGCGTTCTGCTGAATGGAATCACGCCGGGACAGATTCAAGCGGACGCGGCCGTGCAGCACGCAGCGGGGGCGGTGTTCTGGTTCCCGTCGAGCTTGCTGGATGCGAACCAGCAGCGGGCGAATTCGACGCTGCTGCAGCCATGCAACACGGCTGGTTCGGAATGCCTCTCGAACTTGATGATTACCGGTCCGAGATTCTTCCGTGCCGACTGGAGCATCGACAAGCACACGCACATCACCGAGCGGGTCGATCTGGAATTGCGGGCCGACTTGCTCGACGCGTTCAACAACCCGAACTTCTATTACGGCGGCAGCGCTTCAAGCTCACCGGCTACGAAGACGCTGCAATCGACGACGTTCGGCAGAATCACAAGCGCGTATCAGGATATTTCCACCACGGACGATCCAGGCGGCCGGATTTTGCAATTGGTCGCGAGGATCAACTTCTAGGTAAGTAGGGACAGAAACTCGAGGAAGAGGGCGGCCAACTCGAGGGAGTGGCCGCTCTACTTCCGTTTCAGATCGAGCCATTCCTCCTCTACTAAGCTGTACAAACCTTCCATTTTCCGTATACCGGATATCGATCCTGAGTGAATCCGTAGGCGAGATTCAGCAGTAACCCTTTTTATTTCAAGCACCTCACCGAAAAGAATTCGATTGCCCGAATGGCCAGGGTATTGCATACTCTGCGGCCAGTTATCGGTGCCGGAGTCTGTGGTGACTCCGGTTGGTGGTGGTCAATTCATTCTTACAGGTAAGTCGTTCGTGTCGATCGGATAGATAGCCGCTTGGCTTGCGGTTGTTTGTCGCCGGGAGAGCCCGAGGCTCCGTGTGAATTTCAGCCGTTGCGGAGACGTGTGCAGGGTCACGGCTCCGTTCACATTATGACAGGAGGAGTAATGGTGAAGCGAGTTCTACCGCTGTTTAGCGTGCTCGCGATCGCTTTGTTGTTGGCGCCGATGATGTTCGCCCAGAACCCGACCGGCAACATGACGGGAACGGTTTTGGACGCGCAAGGTGCTGCGATCGTGGGCGCGAATATCGAGGTAAAAGATTCGACAACCGGTGCGGTAGCTTACAAAGGGCAGAGCGGCGCGGACGGGCACTTTTTGGCCGCGAACCTGCCGCCGGGCGTCTACACGGTGACGGTTACACAGTCGGGCTTCAATACAGGCGTATTCAACGACATCAAGATCACGGTCGGACAGACCTACGACTTGCCGGCGAAGCTGGAAGTCGGCCAGATCAATACGGTGGTCAACGTGGAAGGCGGCGGCGCTCAGGTCATCGAGACGCAGAACACGTCGGTATCATCGGTTGTGTCGGGCAAGGCGATCACGAATCTCCCCTTCGTGTCGCGCAGTGCGGTGTTGCTGGGCGTGTTGGATCCGGGCGCGCAAACCTCCGGCGGCTCGCGAAACACGACCTTTGAAGGCTTGCCGAAAGGCGCGATCAACATCACGTTTGACGGTATCAACATTCAGGACAACACCCTGAAGTCGAACGACGGATTCTTTGCGATTAACGACCCCCGCGTAGACGACGTGGACGAGTTCCAGATCACGGACGCCGGAAACTCAGTGGACAAGGCCGGCGAAGGCGCGATCCAGATGAACTACGTCAGCAAGCGCGGCGGCAACGCATGGCACGGTGGTGCGTGGGAAACCTTCCGCAACACGTACCTCGATTCCAACTATTATTTCAACAAAGAGAACAACCTGCCGCGCCAGATCCTGCAGATGAATGACTTCGGATACAAGATCGGCGGGCCGATTTTCAAGGACAAGCTGTTTTTCTTCACGGACTTCGACTTCTTCCAGTTGCCGCAAAGTATCGCGCGTTCGCGGAATATTCTGACTCCAGCGGCAGCGGGAGGAACATTTACGTATACCCCGACCTGCACGCCCGGCTCTGCCGGCTGCGTGGGCACAGGCGCGGTAAATGCATGGACAACCTGCAACGCGGCGGCTGACACTTGCGCCGTCAATATGTTGTCGATGGCTGCGAACAACGGCTTCCCGAGCGCGATCGATCCGACCGTGAACAAGTTCCTCACGGCGGTGCAATCGGCGCAGGCGGCCAGCGGCGTGACCACTTCGACGAGCTGCAGCAACTGCAACCCGCTGTGGCAGCAGCAGATCAATTTCAACGCGCATGCGATGGGAACCCGGCGATATCCCGACCTGCGGCTCGACTACAACCTGACGCAGCATCACTCGCTGGAATTCGACTATCACTACGCGCACTACAATTCTTCGCCGGACATTCTGAACAGCGTTGACGCGACATATCCGGTGGCGCCTTTTAACGCGAACCAGGGAGCGCAGCTTTCCAACCGCAACCTGCTCGTCGCGGCATGGCGCTGGACGATCGGCAGCACAGCGAGCAACGAACTTCGCGTGGGCGTGCAACTGGCGCCGGTGAACTTCGGTCTCGGCGTTAGCCCGTCGTTCTATCCTACGATTAACACCAACCTGGGCCAGGTGACGACCCGGTTCGGCATCACGGGCGTGAGCAGCTTCTTCCTGAGCCCGGGTAACACTCAGGGCCGAAACGCAGCGCTGGGTGAAATCCTCGACAACTTCACCTGGACGAAGGGTTCGCACAACCTGGCGTTCGGATTCACCGAGACCGACATTCACTACAACGACTTCTTTGTGGAGTCGTCTTCGACTACGTTTGGCATCGCCTCTGGCGATCCCGCGGCGAAGAACTTGTTCAGCAGCAGCAACGTGCCGAACATCGGCAGCACAGACCTCGGCAGCGCGGAAGGGCTTTATGCATCCTTGACCGGCCGCGTCAGCTCTTTCTCGAATAACATCGCATTCGATCCAAAGTCGGGGAACTTCAAGATCGGAGCCCCGCTTACCGATCGCATCAACCAGCTCGAGCTCGGCGCGTACGTGTCCGATTCGTGGCGCTTCCGCCCGACCTTGACGCTGAACTACGGCGTGCGCTGGCAATATGACGGGCCGCCGCAGGACAAGCTGAACGAATACTTCATGCTCAACACCGGTTACGCTGGCTTGTATGACGTCTCCGGATTGGGCAATTTGTTCAAGCCTGGAACGATCAGCGGAGTAGTGCCGACGTTTGTGAACGACGCAGGTCAATCCTGGTGGAACAAGTACTGGAAAGCGTTTGCACCAAACGTTGGCTTTGCGTGGTCACCGAATATCGATCATAGCTGGTGGAAAGCGATCTTCGGCGGAGCAGGCAAGTCTGTTATCCGGTCGTCGTTTTCAATCGCCTATGACCGCGAGGGAATCAATAACTTCTCGAGCGTGGCAGGCGGCAATCCGGGATATACGGGCAGCCAGACTTCCAGCGGTGCGAATATTGCGGCGGGAAGCCCGGCAACGGGACAATTCCCTGCTGGCAGTCTTCTGTTCGCTGGCGGCAACTTGCCAGACGTTCTGCAGACTCCGTCAACGTTTAGCTCCAGCTTCCCACTCACAGCAGCCAGCGGTGCTGCAGTCAACGCCTTCAACCCGAACCTGAAGCCGGGAATGGTGGAATCCTGGACGTTTGGACTTCAGCGCGAACTGGGCAGCAACCAAGTTCTTGAAGTCCGCTACGTGGGCAACCACGGAGTGGGGTTGTGGCGCCAGTACAACCTGAACGAAATCAACGTTTTCGAAAACGGGTTCGTGACTGAGTTCAACAACGCGCTGAATAACCTGAACATCTGCACAAGCGCTGCCCAAGCAGCTAATTGCTTGACGGCGGAAAAGGCGAACGGGTTTGCGTCAGCGGCAACGACCAAAGTCATCCCGAGCTTCGCGAACCTCGGCCTTGCCGGCCAAGTCAATGTGCCGATCATGACAGGCGCGTTCACTGGCTCGCAGACCGGGTCACAAGCGAACTCGAACTTCGGCAACTCAACCCTAGTCAGTGATCTACAGCTGGGAACTGTCGGATCTTTCGCGAACAGCATCAACACACTTGCCAACTGGAACAACCTGCAAGCAGCGGGATATCCATCCAACTTCTTCATGGTTGCTCCGGACGCACGCGGCGGCTCGTTCGCGATGGATAATGCGACCCAGTCCACTTACAACGGGTTGATCCTGGACTTCCGGCGCCGTCAAGCCAAGGGTCTCTACTTCGACGTGAACTATGCGTACTCGAAGTCGCTGACCAACTACTACGCGAACAGCTCGGTTGACTTCGCAGGCTTCACCACGCTGCGCGACCGCGGCTATGACAAGGGGCCGGCTCCGTTTGACATCCGCCACGCGATCAAGGGACAGCTGCTGTACGAGCTGCCTTTTGGCGAAGGCAAGCGGTGGGCGTTCCACAGCACTCTGGCAAACCGCCTGATCGGCGGCTGGCAGATCAACTCGATCACGCGCTGGCAGACTGGGCCTCCAATCCAGATCACCAGCGGCGTGGGCGGCACGTTTAACTCTGCCGATCCGGGCATCAACCTGATCGGGATCACGGGAAGCCAACTCCAGAGTTTGCTGACCACGAACAAGGTGGAACAGGCGGGAACCGTGTTCTACGTTCCGACGAGCTTGCTCGATGCGAAACTCCAGAGGGCGAACACGAACATCCTGCAGCCCTGCTTTGTGGCGGGATCACTCTGCTCCAAGCAGTTCGTGTGGGGTCCGCAGTTCTTCCGCGCGGACATCAGCCTAGTGAAGGAGACCAAGATCACAGAGCGTGTGAGCCTTGAACTCCGAGCCGAAATGCTGAATGCGCTTAACGACGCGGACTTCTACTGGGCCTGCACGGCCGGCAGCTCGGCGTGCGCAATCAACACCCAGTCGACGTCATTCGGCAAGATGGCTGGAGCGTATCAGGACTTCAACACGACGCAGGATCCGGGCGGACGCGTTCTGCAGTTGATCGCCCGCGTTAACTTCTAACTCTGCTGTACCCGCTCTGAGCGGGTGTCGGCAGAAGGAGACGGCTTGTGTATGGCGGTCTCCGGACAAATCGACGGGGGTGCCCGAGAGGGTGCCCCCGTTTTGTTTTGGTAAAGATTTATCGCGCGATTGCAAAGCGATCGAAGTGGTAGAATGGCTTCAACTCAGTCGGACAATCACATGAGGACTGCGATGGAAAGTGACGCGATGAAGTCGCTGAGGAATTTCATCGTTTGCGCGATCTTCGGAGCGATGGCGTTTGCGCAAGTTGCGCGGGCTCAGGCCCAAAATGGACAGGGAAGCAACTCAAACCCGAACTTGGTTTTTTCTGGACCGGTGAATGTACGGGGCCAGATATTCCTTCCTAGTGGCGACATGCCGCGGGAGCCGATTCGTTTCGAACTGACGTGCTCGAACGGTCTGCACGATTTGAGATACACGGATTCCGGCGGCCGATTCATTCTCGAGCGGCTGGATCCAAATCTCGAATATGTGATTACGGTGGAATCAGACGAAGCAACCTGGGGAGTTACGCGGTACCACTTCCATCCTGGCGAAACGGATACAGTGCGCTTTTATTTGAGTACGCTGACCGCGAAGAAAGACGCGAAGCCCGCGACGATCTCGGCGAAGTCCGGCTACACGCCAGATCCTGGCGCGCAGGACTTGCACGATCGCGCGGTGAAGGCCTTTAACAACGGTCAGGCAGATTCCGCGGCGGACCTAATGAACGCGGCGATCCTGAAGGACCCGAAATATGTAATCGCGTTCAACGATCTCGGCGTGATCCTGCTGCGGCAGAAGAAGTACCCGGATGCGGAACAAATCCTGAGGAAAGGTCTCGAGCAGGATTCGAAGATCGCGGACTTGCAGGCGAACTTGGGTGCAGCCCTGAATCATCAGAATCACTTCGCCAATGCGATTGCGCCATTGCGGGAAGCGCTCCGGTTGAATCCGAATTTGCCGGACGCGCATTTGCAGCTGGGAGTGTCTCTTGTAGAGACGGACGATTTGAAACCCGCACGCGATCAGCTGGTCGAGGCACAAAAGGAGCTGGGAGAAAAAGCGGCGCGAAATCCGATTCTGCAGATGTACCTCGGGGAACTCTACGCGAGGACCGGAGAGTTTCGTGCGGCGGTTGCCGCGTTCCAGATTTACCTCGCGCTTGCGCCGGATTCGCCAAACACTCCGGCGATCAAGCAGCTGATCAGCAAGATGCAGACTGAAATTGCGAAGAACTGAACTCCAAAGCAATCCGCCAGGCAAACCGCTTCTGATTTGAGAGATTAAGCGGAATGCGCCCGCCTCAGGCGTGAATCGTCGTATCCTACGGCGTTCATGCCGCCAAAGAAAAAGCAACGGAATCACGCAAGACCGAGCGCGCAGGGCATCGCTTCCGCTCAGGAACGCAAAACTTTCACGGGCCTTCGCGGCCATTTGCCCGCGCTCGTGGCGCTTTGCGCCGTGACGCTCGTCACGTACGGCAATTCCTTCCGCGGCGGATTCGTGTTCGACAACCGGCCCCTGATTTTGGAGGACCCTAGGGTTCACGAAGCCACTTCGGGCAACATCGCGGCGACATTCGAGCACACCTACAACTGGCCCCTCGCGGAGCACGGGCTTTACCGCCCGATTACGACGCTGACGTACCTTTTCAACTACGCGATCCTCGGCAACCGAGACCGGCCGGCGGGCTATCACTGCTTCAATTTTCTGCTTCATTTGACAAACGTGTTCCTCGTCTATTTTCTTATCGTTGCGATCAGCTCGCGAGAAGCGATCGCCGGGTTCGCGGCGGCGATCTGGGCCGTTCATCCTGCCGGAACAGAAGCAGTAACGAACATCATCGGCCGCTCAGACCTTTTAGCCGCGGCGGCGGTGCTTGGCGGGTTGCTGCTTTACATTCGAAGCACGAGGTCTGCCGGCTGGCGGCGAATGATGTGGTTGATCGGCCTCGGGCTCATCACCTTCGCCGGCATGTTCTCGAAAGAAAGCGCGATCGCGATCGTGGCTGTGATTCCGCTGTACCAACTCAATTGGTGGGAGCGGAAGCGAGGGTTTCGCGATGCTCTCTATGGCATGCTGGCGATTGCACCGGGAATTGCGGCGATGCTCGTGCAGCGCTCAATGGTGCTTGCGAATTCGACTGCGCCGGAATTTCATTATTTGGACAATCCATTGCGCGGGGCGAGCTTTCTGGCCGGAAGGTTGACGGCGGTCAAAATTCTCTGGAAGTACGTTTGGATGTTTTTGTGGCCTGCGCGGCTCTCCTCAAACTACTCATTCAACCAGATCCCGGTTTCGAAAGCCGACGTTCCCGGTTCGATGCTCGCGGTTGGGATGATGGGATTGATCGCGGTCTGGGTGATTCTGCGCAAGAAAATTCCAGCGCCGTTCTTTTTTGCTGGATTCGCATTTGTATGCATTCTGCCCGCCGCGAATTTATTTTTCTTGACCGGCACGATCATGGCTGAACGCCTGCGCTATTTACCGAGTGTCGGGCTCGCCGCGATTTTCTCTGTGACGTTGTTCTGGATCGCCGAGCGCTCGAAATCCAGGTGGATTGCCCCGGCAATACTGTGCGCCATAATTCTCCCCCTCGGCGTGCGGACTCGTGCGAGAAACCGCGACTGGCGTGACGACATGTCATTTTGGGCCGCGGCAGTGAAGTCATCGCCAAATAGCGCGGAATCGCATCGAGGCCTTGCGCAGACGCTCTACGACGCGGACAGAACTCACGCAAATCTTGCGGACGTGATCGCGGAAGCAGACACGGCGGTGCGAATCGTTCAGGGCGTACCCGATCGGCTTAACAGTACCGCGATATTCACGGATGCCGGAAAGTATCATCGGGAAGAAGGGGATCGGTTGGCGACGGGTGAAAGTGCTGCAGACCCGGCTAATTCCGCGGGACGACACGAGTATGAGGCCTCGCTCCAGCTATTATTGCGAGGCGTTGGCATCGATCACGCTGTCAATCAGGAATACATCGAGCAGGAAAACGCGCGTGGACGGCCGGCTTCTGAAATCGCGCCGCAAGGATTTCCACAGGTCTACGAGCATTTGGCCGTAACGCACATCCGGCTTGGCCAGGGCGATAACGCGATCGAGGCGGCTCAGTACGCGAGGAGGCTGGCGCCGCTGTCTCCTGAAACGCATTCCACGCTTGCCTGGGTATTCATGAACTCAAAGCGGCCCGCCGATGCGGCAACTGCGTTAGTTTCAGAGTATCTGTTGACCGGAGACACAGACGTGGTGCCGCAACTGCAAGCCATCTATCGCGCGGGACTCGATCGAGAGGGGTGCGCGAGCATCAACAGCGCGCAAGGCGCCTCGTTAAACCCATCCTGCAGAATTGTTCACGCAGAGCTCTGCCAAGCGTCGTCCGATATCGCGGGAATCTTTGAGTGGAACCGCAGGCCGGACCTGGCGGATAACGCCAGAAGCCGGGCGATTAATTCGTTCGGGTGCGGAGCAGAAGAGCTAAGAAAACCGTAACCCAAAAAACAGCGATTGCAGTCTATTGGCGTTCCCGACTAGCGCAGGCGGCCAGGGGGATCGGCAGGCTCAGGAATCCGGGGCTCGTGAGCAGGAGCCGGCGGATCAGGTGATTTCGAAGGCGCTGGCTGCGGCAAACCGATGCCGCGATTCAGCTCGATGTGTTCCTTGGCGCAGCGCGGGCAATAGCCTCGACCGGTCTCGTCGTCGCGCAAGCTGGCGAGTTCGTAGCAGTCGCAAACGCAATCGCAGTAGCCGGTCGTCGAAGCCGTCTTAATCGGCACTAACGCCATTTCAAATTCCTCCGGTGGACAAAATATTATCCGCGGAGAGTGCCGCGCGCAAGTTCGGAGGTCTAAATATTCTTGAGGTAGCCGAGCCGGAAAGGCTCGGAGGTGTGCGCGCGCAGACCGGTCCAGGTTTCGGGAGCAATGGCGAGGAACACTTCGACGACCTTCGGATCGAACTGCGTACCCGCGCACCGTCTGATTTCCGCGCGCGCGGTTTCGAAAGGCAAAGCGCTGCGATATGGGCGATCAGACGTCATCGCATCGAGGGTGTCGGCGACGGCGAAAATTCGCGCCCCGAGAGGAATGTTTTCTCCGCTCAGGCCGCGAGGATAGCCGGTGCCATCGAAAAATTCCTGGTGTGCAAGAACGATTTCCGCGACGTCGCGCAAAAATGGAATCCGGCTGAGCATTTCATGGCCAATTTCGCAATGCTTCCGCATGACGGTTTGCTCGTCGGGCGTCAGCGGACCGGGCTTGCGCAGAATGCCGTCAGGGATGGCCATCTTGCCGATGTCGTGGAGAAAGGCGCCGCGCGCAAATTGCGGCAAGAGTGCCGGATCGACGTTCAGCGACTTCGCGATCGCGAGAGTGTACGCGGTGACGCGCTTGCAATGACCTTCCGTCTCGGCGTCCTTCAAATCGAGAGCGCCGCCTAAAGCTTCGAGCGTGTCGTCGTACGACCGTTCGAGCTGTTGAAGCGCGCCGCGAAGCTGCGCGGTTCGCTCCTCCACAAGTTTTTCAAGATTGCGCTGATAATTTCGATTTTCGAGCACAAGTTGACGGTGCTCCAGAGCGCGCCGCACGCTCAAAAACAGCTGATCTTTCTCGAATGGCTTGAGGATGTAATCGTAGGCGCCGCGCCGAATTGCTTCGAGTGCCGTGGAAAGATCGTGCATCGCTGTGACCATGATCACGGGTAAATCTTTGTCATGGGCGCGCACCCATTCGAGCAGTTTGAGCCCATCCATCTCGGGCATCACCATGTCACTCAACACAAGGTCGAGCGAATTGGCCTGCAACTGTGTTAACGCAAGTTTGCCGTTGCCGGCGGGCACGCAGTTGTAGCCCTGGGCTTCAAGCAAGGTGCAGACGACGTCGCGAATAGCTTCTTCGTCGTCAACTACGAGAACGTGTGCGCTGGGCAAGCCGATCTCCTACCGCCGTTATTATAAACACGGCACAGAAGCGGCAACGGTTTGTTGTTACGGCGTGTTTCCCAGTGTTAACTTCGTTTTCGTTCATCCGGGTAAATTGGTTCCCATTTAGGCTGGGCGCTCAGAGGCGCGGTGTGATTTCAGCTGCGATACAGGTCGCGGGGAGACTTCTGTCCCCTGTAGGCTCGGATGAGCTCTTCGCGCTCATCTTCGTGAAGGTGTGCGCGTTCCTGACGCTGCTCGCGCTATATCACTATCTCTATCGCCAATTACGAACGCGGATGCTCCGGCTGTGGATCGCAGGATGGGTGATTCTCACCCTGTGCGCGATCGCGGAAATGGCCGCGCCGGTGCGAGACGCCAGCCTGGTGTGGGCCGGGATCGAAGGGCTCTCGTTCGTGGCGTTTGCGTGCTTCCTGGCGAGCTCGATTGAGTTTACCAGGTCCGGGCGTGGATCCGGTGCGGTGTGGTTCAGCGTGGCAATGGGCGCGCTGGCCGTTGCCGTGATTTCGATCGCGTCGGCAAATTCGGGCTACTCGGCGGCGTGGATTCCAAATCTGATTGACGGAATTCTGTTGCTTCTCGCCGGCTGGGGATTTTTGAAGTCGCGATTGCCGCGCGGTTCTAACGGCGTACGTCTCGTCGGGGCCGCGCTTCTGCTTTTCGCGCTAGATGTATTGAATCGCGCGGCGTGGATCGCGCAGCCGATCTCACGAGTTCATGCAGCTACATCCAGCCTTTTGCAAATTGGCGCGGGCTTGGGGATGGTCCTGCTAGCGATGGATATCTCGCGCAACCGGATCGAAGACCTCAACGCCAAGCTTCAGCGGCTGACTCTGATGACGGCGGCGAGCACGCAATCCCTCGACGTAACCACCGTTGCAAATTCCGTGCTGAAGCAATTAGTCGAAAGCCTCGGTGCATCGCACGGAATCGTGCGAATGCTGGAAGGCGCGGGTGAGAAATCGGAGCTGGTAATCGGAGCCGCGATCGGATTCAGCGAAGAGTACCTGCGTTCGCGCCGCGCGATTCCGGCGGGAGATATTTCGACGGCAGCGCTGCTCGAACAACGAAAACCATACGTTGTGCTCGACGATCCCATGTCTGATGCGCTCCGCACGCACATGGATCAGGAGAAACTCTCGGCCCTGGTTCTGGTTCGATTACCGGGCAAAACAGCGCCACTGGGTGTATTGGGCGTCGGCTCCGAGGAGCAGAGAGAATTTCAGGCCGATGAGATCAGTTTTTTGGTGACGGCGGGAAATCTACTTGGTTTGACAATCGAGAATGTAAGGCTCGTGGAGCACGCTTCCGCGGCGGAGAACCAGTGGTCCAATACGTTTGATTCCATCGCGGACCCGGTATTCGTGCACGATGCCAACGGGAGAATTCTTCGCGCAAACCAGGCGCTGGCTTTGCGATTGCAGCGGCCGGCGGGTTCATTAGCCGGTGTGGAGATCTCGGAGATTTTCGGTGCGGCGGGACAGCGGTCGTGGCGCGCGTGCCCTTATTGCGAGGCGCCGTCAGGAAATGCCGAGGTGCCGGACCCGGTGTTGGGAGGAGTATTTCTCGCGTCCAGTTCTGATTTTCAGGAAGAATCGGGACGGCCTACCGGTGTGGCGCATGTCTTGCGTGACATTACGGCCTGGAGGACCGCCGAAGCAAAGTACCGCACGCTCATCGAGAACCTTCAAGAGGGCGTGTTCATTTCAACTCTGAACGGGCGGTTCGAGGACTTTAACGAAGCGTTTCAGCGAATGCTCGGCTACGACAAGCGCGAGGAATTGCTCGCTGTGAAGGATATTGCCGCCGCGATCTACGTCAATCCGGCAGATCGAGAGCGCCTGAAGCGGTTATTGGCCCAACATGGAGCGGTTTCCGACTTTGAGTTTCAGATGTGCAGGCGCGATGGCGAAATTCTGACGGTGCTCGAATCGAGCATCGTGCGCAAGGATTCCGCGGGGAAAGTCTGCGGCGTGCAAGGATTCGTGCTGGATATCACCGAGCGAAAGCGGGCGGAGCAGGAAATTCGCCGCCGGAATCGCGAACTGATCGCGTTAAATACGATCGGGCAAACGCTTAACCAACCCGAGGAGATCGATGAGCTAAGCGGCCGGGTTCTGCGGCAAGTGGTGGAATTATTTGGCGCGGATGCAGGTTCTGTCTTTCTGTTCGAGAACGATTCGAACATGTTGAAGCGGGTGGCTGCGGCTGGATTGAAATCTTCGTACGCGGAAGATTTTCCTGCCGTCGAATTTCCGCGGGATTTAAGTGAGCACCTCCAGGCGGTGCAGGCGACGGTGATGCCTCTGGGTGCGCTTCCGCTTCCGTCCACGTTTAAGGATTTTCAGCAGCGTGAAGATTTCAAGGTCGGTGTCCTGGCATTCCTGTGGACGAAGGAACGCATGGCAGGATGCCTGCTGCTCGCGAGCCGCGAGATACGGGAATTTTCCGCCGCGGAAATGAATTTGCTGGGCTCCATTGCGAATCAGGTGGCGACTTCCATCGACAGAATCCGTCTGCTGAAGGAAACACAGACCGCCTATGACGATTTGCGCCGCACGCAGGAGCAATTGCTGCAGAGCGAGAAAATGGCGGCGATCGGGCAATTGATCTCCGGCGTGGCGCATGAATTGAATAATCCTCTGACTGCGATTCTCGGTTACAGCCAGCTTTTGGCGACGGGAGACATGGTCAATGAGCGGGGCGCCGAGTATGTAGATAAGGTCCACAAGCAAGCGCGGCGAACGCACCGGATTGTCAACAATCTTCTGAGCTTTGCTCGCCAGCAGCGACCGCAGCGTTCGCCGGTGCGCATCAATCAGGCCATCGAAGACATTCTGGCGCTGCGCGAATACGATTTGCGCATCAACAATATCCGCATCCATCGGGATTACGCCGAGCCGCTGGCGATGGTGTCAGCAGACACGCACCAGCTTCAGCAGGTATTCCTCAACATCATCAACAACTCGGTAGATGCGATCCTCGAACGATCCGACCGCGGAGAAATCTGGGTGCGCACGTCGCAAGCAGAAGACTTGGTGTCCATCGAATTCACAGACAGCGGTCCGGGCGTGAAAGACGCCCATCGCGTATTTGATCCTTTCTACACCACGAAGCCGGTCGGAAAAGGAACTGGGCTCGGGTTGAGCATTTGTTACGGCATCTTGTCGGAACATGGCGGCGATATCCAGGTCGAGAATGATCCCGAGCGAGGAGCGCGGTTCACGATTACGCTTCCTGTGCCGGCTGCCGTGGAGCCCAGTGCCGCCGCGTCAGATGCCGACTCAGCGACGATGAGAGGGCGCGTTTTGCTGGTCGATGACGAAGAGGCGGTGCTTGGCCTCGAGAAGGAAATCCTGGAGAGCCGGGCGCTCTCCGTCACAGCCGTGCGCACCGGTGAAGAGGCGATGAATATCCTCAGCGCTGAAAATGTCGATCTGATCGTCACGGATATGAAAATGCCCGGCCATGTGAGCGGAATCGCGCTGTACGAATGGGTGCAGCAAAACAGGCCAGATTTAGCGCGAAAAGTGGTGTTCACGATGTCGGATGCCGCGACGGATACGGCAAGCAGCGCGCTACGCGAAGCGGGAGTAACTTGCGTTCAGAAGCCTTTTGAAGTGGAAACGTTCTGGGGAGTGATTCAGCGGACGCTGAGGGAAGCAGAGCCGGCGGACGTCAAGCCCTGATAGCCTCGGATCTTTCGGAAAGAGTTGACTCCTGCCAAGCCGCAATGGCCGATTCCAACTTCGAAGCAAGCGCGCCAATCTCTCCAGCCAAGCTCTGGATCTGCCGAATTGGCTCCGCCCCTGAACGGACCTTCACCCACGCCAGTAACCAAGAAGATTCAAACGCGAGCGCATAGCGGAGCCGGCGCAACTCGCGCCCGGCAGTAGCCGTATGCGAAGCTCCTGCGAGTAAGCGCGCCACGCGGTTCAAGTTCCGAAAGTCGCGCCGGAGAACTATTAAGTACTCCAGAGCATATTCACGCCGGGCGCGAAGCGCGCGCTCACGGACATCACGCCGAATTCGTGACTCGAGAAAGAGTCTGTCCTTAGCGTCGAGAGCCTGAGAGGCGATCGCAAAGGCGCTCTGCCGTTCGGTGGGAAGCTTTAGATTGCAAAGCTCGCGCAACAATTCCTCGGAGGTACCGTGCGATTGCAATCGCTTTGCTGAAATCAACAGCAAAACAAACAAAACGATCGCAGCAATCGCGAATATGACGACGCTGGTCATGCCTGGAGCAGCTCCCCGAGGCGGTCATTCAGTTCGCGCAGGCGATCGTGGATCTGAGGGGCGAGCTCGTCAACATTCCCCTCGCTCGCACGATCCGAGGGAGGAGGCATTGATTTCGAAACAGGGAGCGCCACAGCGTAGAGCCACATCAATTCGCTCACGTTCATGGAGGCTCGACGAATGGTATCGAATACCGGAAGCAGACGATGCGGTTCGAGCCAGCCCAACTCATTATTGAAAACTTGCACCACCGAGTACAGGCCGAATCCTAGCATGACCAAACGATGGATCGGCAACACGCGAATTTGGTAGCGCGATATGATAAAGAAAAACGCGACGATCAGCACGGCTTGCATCAGCTCGATGCGTTGCAGCCCGATGTCAATGAATCGCTGAAATGTGCCGCGGTTTGCTTTCGCAGAAATGGCGGTCCAGACCAATAGAGAAATGGCGATGACACCCAAAAGGCCGGCCGTGGGCGGCCAGACCGCTGAATATGACCGAAGCGTTCGCCAGCAGATTTCGACGATCGCAAACGCCCGAAGCCATGAGAGCAAGAACTCCGTGGACCAAAAACCGTAATAGGCCCACAACGAAGTGAACATGACGTGGTTGTTCGAGATGATGAGCCAGGCGAAATCGCGCACGACGAAGATAGCGACGTACGCACTGAAAAACAAAAGCACTCGATATGATTTTCGGCGGAAGAGAAGCCAAAGAGTAAGCGCAAGAAAGACGTACCCCATCCAGAGGATTGCGTTCACTAAACTGGAATGCATTAACTACATTATATTATAGCTCCAAACGAATCCGCGTGCTCTCTATGCCGCGCGCCACGAGCAAGCCCCCTCGCCGGCGGTGCAAGGCGTGGCGCACGTTCGCAGCCACGGCCAACAGCGGTTGAACAGGCCGAGGCTGCGAACCTGGCGTATATCCCTTTACACCTCCGAACTACTCGCGGCCGGAAGATATCCGCCTCCGGGAGGAATCGGTGGAACCGGCCCATTGCTATCGGCCAGGTTTTGTGAATTAATAGAATGGTTGCTGACTTGAACGGCAACGGGCGCAAGCAAAACAGCGGAAAGAACGGCCAGGCACACTACGACGGCAACTCGTTTCATCGGAAATGCCTCCTATGGCCGGGCACTTTCGCGCGGGCCGCAGAAGGCGCTTCAAATGCGGTGAAAAAGTTCTAAAAACGGAACGGAGGTCTTAAAAAGAGGGTATGGACGGCTTTGATCGAAACCGCCGGCTAATCGAAGACTTCACCGATCGGACGCTGGCCGCGATTTCAACGGACTACGGCAGGCTGCTCTATCTGTCGACGCTTCGAGATTTGGGGACGGGAGCGTACTCGCATTCAGGGCTGGAGACTTTGTATCCGGCGGGCGCAGTCCAGGAGGCTCTTGCGGCCTCGCATAGGTCCATCTTCGATCGAATCCTGCAAACGTCTCTTGAGCGGCAGCTTTACGACCTCAGGAACTGCTTTGACGCCTACACGGAAGACGCTGCGGAACTGGCTACTCGCTGGAGCGACGTGGAGTTCTACCGGTCGCTGATGCCGCTCGGGCTCCCCGGCGCGCTTAAGGAACTTTTCTGCACGAATCTCGCGGCGCTGCTCGCCGCGATCGAACTGGAAGCTACGGCCGCCCAAGCCGCGTAACGATACCGACCACCCTTCCCACAATTTCGGCATCATCGGGAGTTCTTAGCAGCCGAGGGCTGCACGGTGATAATGAGTGCGGCTGAAGCACCAGCGTGCGGTTTTCCTGCCGGCACCAGGAGCAGCAATAACGATCTCTGATATCGATGAAATAGATCGGGCGTTCGAATTCGTTCTGCCAACCGTCATTCTGGACGTCTTGCCGGGAAGGATCGATCAGAACCAGGCTCCCAGGCCGGAGGAGCGGCTCCATCATGTGGTCGTCCAGACCGACGTACCCATATTGGAACCGACGCTGTCCATCGAAGAGTGTGCCTTCAAAATCCCGCCAAGCTTCCACCATGCGGCTGAGCAACTCGGTTCGCCGCGGATCAAATCCGGGATCAAATCGCATGGGAAGCCGCATCGCCGCGGGCGGCGCCGCGAGATGCGTGTTACGGACGAGGATCTCGTCGGCGTCGCGGAAGTGCTCGGCAAGCGGTATTTCAAACCACTCAAAGACCTGGACCGGATTCAGATGATAGATCGCTGCGAGGGAATAGATCTTGTGCGGACTGGGTACGGCGCCCCGGTTTTCGATGTCGGCAAGACGGCTGATGTGAATGACGAAGTCAGGGCGTCCTCTTTTACCCGCAAGCTCGTAGCTGCACCGCTCCACGTCGCGATAGGTCAAGCCTAATCGCTCGCGGACATGTCGGAGTCGCGAGCCCGGTATCATGAGTAGTCCTCGGGGAATTGGCTGGAAGCTGCGGCATTATAGCACTTATCATTCTGTTATCAATTCAGAACAAACTGGCCGCAAGCTCGCCGGATGTTGGTGTTAAGCAGGTTTTTTCGGGTATTTCCGGCCCTGCGGAAACCAGAGCGACAGTCCTCCGGAGTGCAAACGCCAATACTGCTATCCTAAAGGTCGAGGTCAAAGGACTCGATTCAAATGGCGCTGCGCTTCCGGGGAATTTTGGTTTTGGTATGTCTCGCTGCGATCAGTATTGCTGCAGCAGCGCAACAGACGACGTCCCCTCCGCCGCCGCTCACAGCGAAGCCCAGTCCCGAGGACTTCACGCGTGCTACCGACGAAGTGATGGCGGACATGGCCAAGCTGCTGGGGCTGCCGCAGATCGAGCCCCTGAAGAAGAGCCTGCGTTCCCGTGACGAGATTCGCGCCTACGTGATTCGGGAGGAGCAATCTGAAGACACGCCCGAGCAGCGTTACGCCGATCAGAAAGAACTCGAAAAGCTCGGTCTGATCCCAAAGGGATTTCAGCTCGAGTCGTTTTTGGTTGATTTGCTGACTGAGCAGATCGCGGGCCTATACGATCCCAAGGCTAAGGAGTTTTACGTCGCGGACTGGATTGACCCGGGCGACCAGAAAGAAGTGATGGCGCACGAGCTCACGCACGCGCTGATGGATCAGCACTACCACCTCGACCAATGGCGCGACGCCGCGAAGCCGAACGAGGATGCGGAGCTTGCGCGCGATGCGGTAGTTGAGGGATCGGCCGTCGCTTCGATGATCGACTATGAGCTGCGGCAGGTTGGTTCCTCGCTCGATGCACTGGGCGGAATGAGCATCAGCGATCAATTGGGGTCGATCAGCGACACGCCGGAGCTGGCGAAGGCGCCGCCCTTTATTCGCGATCTTTTGCTTTTTCCGTATGGCGCGGGCGCCGATTTTTCGCAGAGAGTCCTTCGAAGCCGGGGCGGCTGGCCTGGATTTCACGCGGTGTTCGAAAATCCCCCGGCTTCCACGCAGCAGATTTTGCATCCCGATCTGTACTTTCGGAATGTCACGCCACAGAAGATCGATATCCCCGAGATTCCTGGATTGTCGAAGGATTGGAAGCGTCTCGACACGAATGTGCTGGGCGAATTCGGCTTGCGCGAAGTGCTGAAGCAATTTCTTGACGCGCAGCGGGCGCAGCGTTTGGCTGCGCACTGGCAGGGAGACCGCTACGCGCTTTACGAAAACACGGGCGATCACCGGCTTCTGCTCGCCGTCCTGATGCGCGTGGGAAATCCAGATCAAGCATCTGAACTGCTACAGGGATTTTCCGACGCTTATGAGAAGAAATATTCCGCGCGCACAAATGAGAAGCAAGATTCCAAGGAGTTTTCCTTCGATAGCGCGGATGGAGGGGTCTTCTTCCGTTGCTTCGGAGTCGATTGCGTCAGTTTTGAGGGTGCCGATCAGCAAACCTTCGACAAGTTTGTGAAGGCACTCGGTTGGCCGATGCCGGGGGCGGTTCGCGCGAGCATCAATCGCGTCCATGCGGTCAGTCACGCCGCGGCGTTACGGTGAGGATCGTTTGCTCGCCGCTCCGCTGCGCGCTGGCGCGGCAAAGATCGATTTCGGCATCACCATGTGCGCGCCTTTATTGCCGTCAACTAATTGGGTGACATGCAAATCTCCCGCGACGCTGCAAAGCATGTAGGCATCGTCTTTCGATAAGCCTTTTTCCTGCATCAGGAAATCGATCATCTGGCGGAGCGCTTGCTTCGCTGCCTCGTTCCAATCCTGATTCATCCCCATGGAAATGTATTCCGCCGGAGTTTCCGCGCGAGGCCATGTGAAGTGAAGATCCTTTCGCGCGGTGAGTTGAACAGTTCCAATCAACGAAGTTTCGAGCGCGGTGATATCAACCTCGCCGTCACCCATTCCGGCGTGCCCATCGCCAATTTCGAGCAGCGCGCCGGGAACATACACGGGCAGATACAGAGTTGTACCGGCGACGAGCATCTTGTTGTCGAGGTTGCCGCCCTGCAGGCTCGGCGGTGCGCTATTCAGCCGGCCAGAAGCGGGCGGCGGAGCATCGCCAATACTTCCGAAAAATGGGTGTAATGGAATTTCGACCCCGGGCGCGAACCTTGCGACCATGCGCTTTGCGTCGAGCGGAATGATTTTCGTTTTCGCATACGGAAAATCCTCGGGGATGAATCCACTGGTACGGCCGAATCCGTTGTAGGCGTAGGGAATCGCGAGCTGGATTTTCTGTATTCGGATCTCGAGCACATCGCCCGGCTCCGCGCCAACGACGTAAATCGGGCCGGTCAAAATATGCCCGCCCGGTCCTCGATCCTTCACCTGATCGTAGATATCGCGCAGCGATTGCTCGACGTCCTTCGGGGCGACGCCCGCGGCTTCGAGGCGCATCGGGCTGGAAGTCAACAACGTGTGAACGCGAACGGATTCTCCCGACTTGATGTGCATGGACGGCTTTGCAGCGGCATCGTAGTAGCCCCACGCAACAGTCGCCGGCGTCGCGGCGAGTTCAACCGTCTTCGCCGGCGCAGATGATTTCGTTTGTGTCCGCGCAGAGCCAGCGGCGATACACAGGCACACGCCAAGCAGGGCAGCACGCGTCATCGACCACCTCGCAGAATTGCGGGCGGAAGTCTATCGCATTTGTGCGGGGAAACGCGTAGCGATCGCGGGCGATTTCTTCAGGTTGAGGACAACGCTCGGCTACGAAAGCTTGAGTCCGGAGGGCACCATGGGAAGAGAGCGCAGGCGCACTCCAGTCGCTGCGAATATCGCATTGCCGATGGCTGGTGCGAGCGCCATCAGGGGCGTCTCTCCGGCTCCGGCCGGACGAATATCCTTGCGATCGACGAGCACGACTTCCAATTGCGGCGCATCCTTGAAGCGGGGCACGCGATATCTGGCGAATTTTGCGTTTGTCACGCGGCCGTTTTCGAACTCAATGGCCTCAAATAACGCGCCGCCGAGGCCCATCACGTTGGAGCCCGCGATTTGATTCCGCAGTCCGTCGGGATTCACAACCGCGCCGCATTCAAATGCGGTAACGACACGAACGACCTTCACCGATCCGCTCGGGCGATCGATGGCCACCTCAGCGCACGTCGCGATATAGCCGCCCTTTTCGACGCCGCACGCGAGACCGAAGCCACGTCCCGCGTTGGATTTGTTGGCGGCCCAACCGAATTTGTCCGCCGCCGCTTTAAGCACGGCGGTCAGCCGGTCGTCGCGAAGATTCTTCAAGCGAAAATCGAGTGGATCGAGATTGGCCGCGTGCGCGAGATCGTCCACGTGCGACTCTCGTGCGAAATGATTTGCTGTAGCCGCAAGCGCGCGATAGGAGCCTTGGCGGAGTGGGAAGTTTGGATCTTTCTCGGGATGAAATTGCTCGTGTTTGTTCGCGACGGCATACGGCGTATTCACTCCGGAGCCGCCGGAGTTGTAGTTGTGAAACTCCCACGCGGTCAGCGTACCGTCGGCAGCCGCTCCGCCACGCACTTCGATCACCCCCGCAGGGCGGAAATACGCCCACGTAAATTCCTCTTCGCGCGTCCAAACGAGCTTGACGGGCTTGCCGGCTGCCTTCGCGAGACGAGCGGCCTCGACTGCGCATTCACCGGTATGCTTGCCGCCGTAACCCGAGCCCATGTCCGGCATCTGCACTCGCACGCTGCCTTCCGGGAGATGAAACACATTTTGCAATTCATCGCGCACGCCAAATGGGCGCTGCGTACCGGTCCAAACTTCGAGCGAGTTGCCGTCCCATCGCGCGACCGCCGCGCGCGGCTCGAGCGGCGCGTGCTGGATGTATGCGACCGTGTAGGTTGCGTCGAGTTTGTGACGCGCTGCGGCCAGACCGTCTTCAACTGATCCGATCGTGCTCGCTCCTCCGCGGCCTCCGCCTTCACCGCGGCTGCCGCCAGTGCCGCCGGTGGCGACATTCGCCTTCAAATAATCAAACAACTCGCGATTGGAAGGCTGACCAGACATTTCGCTCCACTTCGCCTGGACCAATTCAGCAGCCTTCTGCGCGGTGTAAAGGTCAGGCGCGGCGACGCCGACGAAGTC
>DASTCZ010000199.1:0-7624 GCA_035710585.1 Candidatus Acidiferrales bacterium
TGATGTCGGAAAAATCGGCGTGGACGATCGAGTGCTGAAGAAGCCTGGAGCGCTGACCGACGAAGAATTCGTGATCATGAAGCAGCACCCCACCAAGGGCGCGAACATCATGCGTCCGGTTGCACAACTTAAGGAAATGCTTCCTGGCATCGAGCTTCATCATGAATGCTGGAACGGCAAAGGCTACCCGTACGGTCTGAAGGAAGAGGAAATTCCGGTGATGGCGCGCATCATCGGCGTGGCCGACACGCTCGACGCCATCACGACCAACCGGCCGTATCAATCCGGCGCTGATCTCGAATTTGCGCTACAGCGCATCCGACAACTGGCCGGACAGCGATTTGATCCTCGCATCGTTGATGCGCTGGAAACCGCTGTCGCGGAGGGCGACCTCCGGTTGAATCCCGCGCTCGTTGCCGTTTAGTTCCGTCATCCGCTCGGAACTCCGCATTAAGCTCTGATTAAATCACTGATCTCCACAGTTCGGCTGTCACTTAACACCGGCGAAATTTGCGAATTTGCTACAATTCCTCAGCGCAACACGGGTTCTTCCCGCCGCGCAATTTAATGTTTTCTATCTTTGGCAGGAAAGACGACGCAGCCGAGAAGCCCAGCCGTGGTCTACTTGAACGGCTCAAGGAGTCGGTCGCAAAGACGCGCACGCAAATCTCGGAACGCGTCGAGGATCTCTTTAGTGGCGAAAAGCAGATCAAGCCGGGGGCTCTCGCCAAGCTCGAAAACGCGTTGCTCTCGGCTGACATCGGTATTACTACCACGCGCGAATTGCTCGCTGATGTCCGCGACAAGCTAGAGCGGCGAGCGCTCAAGGATAACGAGCAGCTAAAGGCTGAACTCAAGCGGCAGCTTGTCGCGCGCCTGCAGCCAAACGGAACTGCAGCAGCGGTCTCGCAGAATGGCGCCGCGCCGCCGCGCGTGATCTTCATGGTCGGTGTGAATGGCGTGGGTAAGACGACCACGATGGGCAAGCTCGCTCACAGGCTCCGCGGTGAAGGCCACACTGTGATGCTGTGCGCCGCCGATACCTTTCGCGCCGCTGCTATCGAGCAGCTCGAAGTGTGGGGCCAGCGCGCGGGAGTCGAAATCGTGAAGCAGAAGCCGGGCGCGGACCCGGCGGCGGTCGTTTATGACGCACTCTCCGCCGCGCGCGCGCGTGGAACCGAAGCGGTGATCGTGGATACCGCGGGGCGGCTGCACACCAAATCGAACCTCATGGCCGAACTCGACAAGATGAAGCGCACGGCATCGAAAATTGTACCGGGCGCTCCGCACGAGATTTTCTTGGTGATGGATGCGACCACCGGTCAAAACGGCCTCGTCCAGGCGCGGCAGTTCACTTCGAGCGTCGGGGTAACTGGCATTGTGCTCACCAAGCTCGACGGTACCGCGAAGGGCGGGATCGTCGTTGCCATTACTCGCGAACTGGGACTGCCCGTTCGTTACGTCGGCGTCGGCGAACAAATGGATGACCTGATACCTTTTGACGCTTCCGAATTCGTGAATTCCCTTTTCGACTGACGTGTCTCGCGCAAACGACGAACGCTGGATGCGGCGCGCGATTGAGCTGGCCGCGCGCGGCGTTGGCCTTTGCAGTCCAAATCCAACCACCGGAGCAGTCGTTGTCTCGAACGGCGAGATCTCAGGCGAAGGATTTCACACTTACGACGGTAGGAAGCACGCCGAAATACTTGCGCTCGAAGCTGCTGGTCCCAATGCACGCGGCGCAACGCTTTACGTGAACCTTGAGCCCTGCAGCCATACCGGCCGCACCGGTCCATGCACGGATGCGATCATCGCCGCGGGCGTGAAGCGCGTCGTCGCCGCAGTGCAGGATCCCAATCCACTTGTTTCAGGCAGCGGATTTCGGCGATTGCGCTCAGCTAGCATTGAATTCGAGGTCGGGATCGGTGAAACGGAGGCCCGGGTCCAGCACGAAGCGTTCGCCAAGTGGATTTCCACTCGCCTTCCATTTGTCACACTGAAATCCGCCATGACGCTCGACGGGCAGCTCGCATTGCCGCAGTCCGGGAAACGTGCGAGTTCGACGTGGATCACTTCCGAGGAATCGCGCGCGGAGGTGCATCGCATGCGTCACGCTTCCGACGCGCTGCTCACTGGCATCGGCACCATCCTCGCCGATGATCCGCGACTGACAGATCGAAGTGAGCTTCCGCGGCGGCGCCCACTGCTGCGCGTGATTCTCGATTCACGTTTGCGCCTGCCTCTGAAGTCGCAAATCGTCCGAGGCGCAAAGAACGACCTCCTCGTTTTTACTTCTGCTTCGACTCGCAGCACGCGGGCCAAGCGGCTTCGAGACGCCGGACTCGAGGTCATCAACGCTTCTTCAAAAACCGGCAAGATCGACCTGCACCGCGTTCTTCGCGAACTGGGCAAGCGCGATGTCACCAGCGTCATTCTCGAAGCCGGTAGCGCGCTCAACGGCACTGCTCTTGCGGCGAATACAGTGGATAAGCTCGTACTCTTCTGCGCGCCGATCGTCGCGGGCCAGTGCGACGTTCCTTTCGCAAAAGCATCGCGATCGATGCGCAATTTCGAGATTGCATCCATCCGCCGGTATGGACCTGATTTTTGTGTCGAAGCATATCCGGTGATTCCCTACAGCAAATCCCCTAGAAAACTCCGTTGAGTTCCTGAAGGACACGACGCCGCACTCATCGCAATCAAATAGACAAGTAAGTTGGGTAAATCAGCGCGCCACAATTAGTTTGAGCGAGCTGGGAGGGCAGCAATGCGACGTTTTCGTTTTGTTCTGGGGATAGGTCTCGTTTGCCTTATCGCGGGCGCCGTGCTGGCGCAAAAAGCCGAGCGCAGCTACGACCACAAGGCTCCTTGGCGCAGCTACAGGACGTTCACATGGATTCGTCAGCCGAACGTGGACGATCCAGGGTTGAATGATCAGGTAGCGAGCGTCGTTGCCGGCCAGCTGCAGGCGCACGGACTGCAACTCGTCACCGACAACGCCGATCTCGGTGTCATGGTCAACGGCGCGACCGATAGCCGGCACACCGTTGAGAGTTTTTACGGAAATACTCCGGACTGGAAATGGCAGCGGTGGGACGAAGATACTGCGCAAATTGTGACGACCTATCCGATCGGCTCGCTGGTCATTGACCTGTTCGACGGGCGCACCAAACGGCTAGTGTGGCGCGGTTACGCCGAAGACATGTTTTCCAAGAAGCCCGAGAAAAACCTGGAGAAAATGAACAAGGCGGTTGCGAAGCTGTTTGACGATTTCCCGCCGAAGTAAGTCTTTTTCATTCGGCACTCTGTTCGAGGCGCTCTGCGACAATCAGGGCACCTTTGCTTTTTGTGGCGAGGGCTGGGAACGGCTTCGCGGCGTTGCATAGTAGAATCGCAGCGTGTTCACAGGGATTATTTCGCATCAGGGATCGATCGATTCTCTGCGCATGGACGCTGGCGGCGCACGGCTTGTGGTGCGCGCTCCGGAAATCGCGGCTCAACTTGAAATATCCGGCAGCATCGCGGTGAATGGCTGCTGCCTCACTGTAATCGCCCACGATTCGTCGACGTTTTCTGCAGACGTCTCACCTGAGACGCTTCGCAGGACTGCCCTGGCAAGCCTGAAAATCGGAGCCACAGTGAATTTGGAGCGGCCGCTCCGCGCTGGTCAGGAACTCGGTGGTCATATGGTCCAGGGACACGTTGACGGAGTGGGCCGCGTCTCGCGCTTTTCACAGGAAGGAACCGCGAACAGCGCGAGCGAGCAGAATTGGTGCCTCGAGGTGGAAATCCCGCCGGAGCTCGCACGGTACGTCGTCGAAAAAGGCTCGCTCGCCATCGATGGAATTAGTCTCACCGTCGCAGCATTAAAAGATACGTCTGCGAGCTTCGCGGTTATTCCGTTCACGTATGCGCACACGAATGTGTGTGAGCGAAAAAAAGGCGACCCCGTGAATCTGGAAGTCGATGTCCTCGCCAAATATGTCGAACGGTTGATGGCGCCTCGCGCGGTTTCCGCCTAGCACGAATTTTCCTCATTATCTCTGGAGCCGAAAATGCCTCCTGTGATCAGCATTCTCGAAACGGGTATTTATGTGGAAGATGTCGCGCGCGCCGCGAAATTCTATGAAGACGTTTTCGGCTTCGAACGGATGATCTCCGACGATCGGTTCTGTGCGTTCGCGGTCGCGAAGGGCTCGGTGCTGCTACTTTTCCGGCGCGGTGGAACTACTCAGCCTTCCATCCTGCCGGGCGGCGTGCTGCCTCCGCACGATGGCTATGGGCAGCTCCATTTTGCTTTTTCGATCGAGCGAAACGAACTCGAGCCCTGGATCGAATCGCTCGAGCGTAAGGGCGTCGAAATTGAGAGCCGTATGCACTGGCCGCAGGGCGGGGAGAGTATTTATTTCCGCGATCCCGATCAGAATTTGCTCGAGCTTGCGACGCCGGGCATCTGGCCCGTTTTCTGACGCGCTCCGCGGTAATACAGCACAAGCCCGATCATACTCGCCAACAACGTCCCTGCCACCAGCTTGATCGCGAATACAAATTTGCTGGCCGTATCCTCGGGCGGAATGAAAGAGAGCGCGATGCCGGCAATCACGACGAGCAGCCCGAGTCCCGCGGTCAGAAACACGCCGAATTTTCCTCCTGGAACCAGAACGGCTCGGGAGTTCGACGATCGATCCTCGCGAAATGCGAGCTTCATTGCCGCGAGGTACATGTACACGAATGGAATGAAATACAAAATGTTCGTCGCGTCCACCACGAAGAGATACGCCCCATTTGCCGTTTCGCTGATCTGCGACGCCAAAAGTATCAGTCCTGAGATCGTCGCTTGCACCAGAATCGCGACGTGCGGAGTCCGCCATTTCGGATGAATCTTGCCGAATGCCGCCGGCAAATAGCGGTCCACGCCCGCCACGAATGGAATTCGTGACGCTCCCGCGACCGTTGATCCTACGCCACCGGCATTGCCGACCGTGACTAGAGCCGCCGCAAAAACTCCAACGGCGGCAATACGCAAAATCGACGATCCGTAGGTGATTGCCTGAAATACGCCGCTCTTCGGATCTACTTGCGCCGCCGGAAGCACTGCGAGGACCGCAATCGTTCCTGCGATGTACATCGCGGCAATGAGTACGCCTGCGCCTAGAATCGCGCGGGGCAACGTGCGCTGCGGGTCGCGAACCTCGTCGCTCATCGCCGAGACGAGCTCGAGCCCGGTGAACGCAAACGCGAGTTGCGGCCAGAGATTCACGGTGCCCCAGTCCGCGTGCGGTAACATCGCCGCCCACGAAAATTGCGTTACCGATCCGTGCAATCGCCAGATGGCAATGCCTATCGCGGCCAGAATCAGCAGGGGGACGTAAGTCCCGATTCCGCCCGCATTCTGGAGCCATTTTCCGATGTGCAGCCCGATCAGGTTCAGCAGCACCGCAATCAGCAGCAAGGCGAATGATCCGGCAAGCAGAAATGTCCGGTTCTGCGCAAGCCATGCGGTCGAATTTCCCCCGAGGTACGCGCCCATCGCCGCGCTCGCGAGCAGCAACCCCGGAAAATAAAAAAAAGTGTAAATCCAATAGGTCCAGCCGGCGACGAAGCCGTGAAAATCGCCGAAGGCTTCCTTCGTCCACACGTAGAGTCCGCCTTCCTCGGGAAACCGCGTGGACAGCTCGCAAATAATTAGCGCCGTCGGCACAAAAAAGAATACGGCGGCGATGGCCCAGAGGCTGATCGAAGATTGGCCGTTGTGAGCGGCGGCTGCGATCCAGCGCGGGCCAAGCACAGTGGCGATATTGAAGAGCAGAACGTCCCAAAACCCCATCACCCTGCGAAGCTTCGATTTTTCGCCGCTGGGCGCGGCGGCTTCGCTCACAGGGTCACGTCCAGCGCGGGGATCAGCGCGTCTTGCGCGAGAAAATTCTTCAGGAAGGGATCGGAGGATTTCTCAAATTCGTTCCACGGACCGAAAAATGCGACTCGCCCGTCCTGCAAGAAAATCACCGTGTCGGCGAGCTTACGCGCGAGGTGCGTATCGTGCGTTACGACGATCGACGTCTTGTGGAGAGCCTGCTTCAATTTCTTGATCAGATCACCCATGTGCGCCGCCATCAGTGGGTCCACCATCGTCGTGGGCTCGTCGTAAAGGATCGCCTCCGGGTCTTGCGCTAGCGCGCGTGCGATCGCTACAGCGCGCTTTGCACCGGTGCTCAGTTCAGACGGCACCTTGTCCAAATCTTCCGCAATCTCGAGCATGTCCGCGAGTTCGCGCACGCGCGCGTCTATCTCTTCCGCAGGCATCTGTGTGTCTGCTAGAGGAAACGCGATGTTCTCCGCGATGGTCAGCGAATCGAACAGCGCGCCCGATTGAAAGACCATCGTCACGCGCTTCCGAATTGGGGCGAGTTGGTCTTCGGTCCAACCGGTGATGTCGTTCCCCGCCACGATCACGCGGCCCGCGTCCGGCTCGAGAAAGCCCATGATATGTTTCAGCGTTACAGACTTTCCGACACCGCTGCGGCCCATGATGACCGCCGTCTGGCCGCGATCGACATGGAAGCTCACGTCATCAAGAACGAGGTGATCGCCGAAGGCCTTCGAAACGTTATCGAATTGAATGTAGTGCTCGGATTGCGTATTGCCGTTGGATCGCGATTCACTTGAGCGATCATCGAGCGGGCCAGATTCACCCAAGATGCGATCGTAGGCGTCCATTCGGTGAGATAAATACTACCTGAATGCGTGCTGCGCAATGCGCATGTCGCGGCGCCGCTACACCGCAAAGCTCATTGAATGTTAAACGACATCTCCATGCTCACTCGGACGGCCACCGGCTTGCCATCGAGCTGCGCCGGCGCAAACCTCCACAGCCCGAGAACTCGAAGCACCTGCTCATCAAGACCATAGCCCAGCCCTTTCACCAAGCTGCCCAACGCCGGACGTCCATCGCGCCCCACGGTAATCTCCGCAACAACCGTGCCGGCCACATGTGCGCGCCGCGCTGCATCCGTGTAGGAGGCATCCACTGTCAGAACCGGCTTCGGCCCTTTTAGATCCGGAGTCCCGAGCGGAACAAGAGGGTCATCCGGATCCCCTTCCACTTGATAGTCGAACTTTTCGCCGAACGACGCGACGTAGGCCTCCGGCGTAAGCAGAAATCCGTCCATTACTTTCGTGATCTCGTCCTTCGAATTGTCCGGCACATTCGTCAGCGTAATGCGTATCTGTGAAGGTATCCGTGTGCAAGTGGACGAACCCTTCGAGTACCTGACGATGCCGACAGGCGCGAGCACCAGATGGATTTCGCTTTTCGCCAGCGCTGCGGTATCCACGGAAACCGCGACGTCACAAATCCCCTCGGCTTTTCCAACATCCAGCGCGCGAATCTTGATCTCATTTGCGCTTCCCCTTCCGCGCAAAATGAAGAGTTGGCCGGTGTAATGCGCAAAATCAGGCGATTGAGGCGACGCATCGGCGCTGCACATCGCGCACAGCGAAGCGGCGCCGAGCAACACGGCGATGGTGCGATTCCAGTTTCGACTCCTGCGCCTCATTCCGGATCTGCCTCTCGCCCCGGCCGGGTCACCCCTAATTCCCGCAGCTTTTCCTGGAGGCTTTGCCG
>DASTCZ010000200.1:0-8437 GCA_035710585.1 Candidatus Acidiferrales bacterium
GACGGAAAGGGCGACGATCGTCCGCACAAACCCGCTCCGCGCAATGGGGGTAACGGTGGCAATGGCGCCGTCGCCGTCGAAGCTCCCGTCGTGGAGCAAACTTCAGCGCCGCACCACATCGAAACCCTCCCGGGAGAGCACATCGCTCTCGCCAGCGGAGATTCAGCGCCGGAGTTGAACGCCGCATCTGCGCAGCCGGGATTGAGCGATTCCGGCGCGCCGCACGCCATCGACGAGACCGAGCCGGAAGATCCTCCGCAGCCCAAGGACAACAGTTCGCCGGGTCTTACTCCCCCGCCGCACCTGCAGCAGGGGCAGCGGCACGAACGTCGTTTCGGTAGCGGCGGTGGCGGCGGATTCGGCCGCGATCGCGGCAATGACCGCGGTGATCGCAATGAGCGTGGCGGTGGCCGTCGCGGTGGCGGGCGTTTTCGTCGCGGCGGGCGTCGCGGTGACCGGCGTCACGGGCGCGATTTGCCGCCTTCGAAATACGCTTCCCCCCACGGGCAGCGCCATGAATTCGGCCGCGATCAGCGGCAGGGCCAGCAAAGCGGTCCGCGCGGTCCAAATCGATTCAGCGAACCGCCGGCCGCGGATACCGGTGAAACGTACGAGCCGATTCTGCTGCCCGGCGAATCGCTCGCAAAGTACAAGGAAAAGCCGTTGTCCGGAGTTTCCTCCGCAGTGGCAAGTGCTGCCGTCGTCGAACCCGGCGTACATGCGGAGCACGGCGCCCCCGGCGGTCTCGTAGAACCAGCCGCCGAAGCGACTACGCTCCCTGAATCGCTGTACGTTCAGCCGGAATCCGCCGTCGAACTCCACGAAGACGTTGAAGCAAACGTCGAATTCGAAAACGGTAACGACGTTCAGGACGAAGAAGCACCCGAAATAGAAGAAAACGGTTCAGCCCTTGAAGCTGCGGGTCTGTCTGACGAACAAGCCGCGACGCTCTCCGAAAGTCTTGCGGAAGCGAAGCATGAAATCGTCGCCGATGAGGCGGATGAAGACGAGGAAGTTCATCCAGTCGGCGGAGCGGATTTTGCGGAAGAAAACAAGATCCACCTGACTGAAGCCGCGGATCTCATTGCACCTGCGGAATCAACCGCGGATGCCGAAGATGCCGAAGCCGACGAAATCGCGCGCGAAAATGACGAGGAAGACGAAGAGGAAGCCGCAGACCTCGCGCACGATGCCGCGATTGCCGGAATCGACGAAGCTGATGAAGCGCACGACACCGCGATTGCAGCTTTAGCCGCGGAAGAGCGCGGCGACCTCACGAACGAACCTTCCGGCGAGAACGCGATGATTTCGGATTCGCACGGACAGAACGTCGGTCAGCCGTCGCAGCCCTACATTCGCGAAGACCGCAGCGCGCGCGTAGATGATCACCGGCGCCCGCGTTTCCAACGCCCAATGCGTCGTGGAGGCCGTCAACACGGCCGCCCGCAGCGTCCTCACGGACGCTCGCGCGAACGCCATATGGCGCAACGCCGTCCAATTCTGATTTCTGAGCTGCTAAAGGCCGGGCAGGAAATCATCGTCCAGATTGCCAAGGAACCTCTCGGCAAGAAGGGCGCGCGCATCACCAGCCACGTCGCGCTTCCCGGACGCTTCCTCGTCTATATGCCGACAGTCGATCACATCGGCGTATCACGGAAAATTAATTCGGCGGAAGAGCGCTCGCGGTTGCGCCGCCTGGTGAATGAATACAAAGGCAGCTTCCCGGGCGGATTTATCGTCCGTACAGCAGCGGGCCACGTGAGCGATGAGGATATTCGCAGCGACGTGGAATTCCTCGGCAAGACCTGGCACGAAATCTGCACGCGCTCGGAACAGAAGAAGGCTCCGGCACTGCTGCACCGCGACCTCAACCTGGTCGAGCGAATTCTGCGCGACCACCTGAGTTCCGAGTACAGCTCCATCTGGATCGATGGCGAAGAGGAATACAGCAAGGTCCTCGAATTCGTCAGCCGCTTCCAGCCCGATCTCGCCAATCGCGTGAAGCTCTACACCAAGGAAGCGCCGATTTTCGAGGAATTCGGCATCCAGCAGGAACTCGATAAATCGCTGCGTCCGAAGGTGTGGCTGAAGTCCGGCGGGTACATCGTCATCAACCACACCGAGGCGCTGGTCGCCATCGACGTCAATACCGGAAAATTCGTGGGGCGCGGTTCTACGCGGCTCGAAGACACCATCGTCAAGACGAATCTCGAAGCGGTGAAGGAAATCGTGCGGCAGATCAGGCTTCGCGATTTGGGCGGCATCATCATCGTCGATTTCATCGACATGGAGGAGCGCCGCAATCGCGAGAAAGTCATGCACGCTCTCGATGAGGCACTTCGCTCCGACAAGGCGCCGTCGAAGGTTCTCGGATTCAACGAGTTCGGGCTGATCGCCATCACCCGCAAGCGCACCAAGCAGTCGCTCGAAAAGGTGCTCTGCCAGCCGTGCCCGTACTGCACTGGCTCGGGAATGGTCAAATCCATTCCGACTGTTTGCTACGAAATCCAGGCCGAGGCGAAGAAAATGGCCGGAGACTTGGATCAGCAGAGCATCACGCTGCGAGTGAATCCGGAAATCGCGAAGGCGCTCAAGACGCGCGAATCGGGCTTGATCGAGGAACTCGAAACGCTCACGCACAAGAGCGTGATCATCCAGTCCGATCCCACGCTGCACTGGGAGCAGTACGATATTTTCTAGTTTTAGCTGACAGCATTTGTGTGCAGAAAACGCAAAAGGCCCCGGTTATGTTCCGGGGCCTTTTCAATTTCACGCGTCTCGATCAGCGGTTTCAGTCGCCGCTGAAACGTTGCTCTTTGAACGGGTCGCCGTACATGTGATACCCGTTCTGCTCCCAGAAACCCGCTTCATCGTGCGCCAGCAGTTCCACGCCGCGAACCCATTTCACGCTCTTCCACGCGTAGAGGTGCGGGACGATCAGACGCAGCGGATAGCCGTGATCGGGAGCGAGTGGCTCACCGTCGTGCCGCAGCGCGAAAATCGATGTCGGCCGGAGTAAATCTGCCAGCGGCAGATTCGCCGTGAAACCCTGTTCGGCGTGGATCATGGCAAACTTGGCTTCAGGCTTCGGCTGCGCGCGTCCGATGAGTTCTGCCGCGCTCACGCCTTCCCAGCGATTATCGAAGCGGCTCCATCGCGTAACGCAGTGAAAGTCGGCCGTCTCCTGCATTCGGGGCAATTTGTTGAATTCTTCCCACGTGAATCTCAAGGGCTGCCAGACGAGTCCGGTGATCTCAAAATCCCATTTCGCTGGATCGAATCGCGGCACGGTTCCTGCATGCAACACCGGCCATTTCAACGTGAGCGATTGGCCAGGAGGAAGCCGACCGGCATCGCGCATCTCGCGCTCGAGTTGCTTCCGCTCCGAGTTGTCACCAAACAGGGCCATCGATGTTTACCGCGCCGGACTCGCGCACCGGATGAGATGCTTTAGCGCTCTCCAGGTTTCTTTCGCTCCACTTTCTGGCGCAGAGATTTCACGCCTGAGCCGCCCATTTCCGCTGTGCTATCATCGCGGAAATGCGAAGCAAATCGCCACTGACGCGAGTGCAATCGTGAGCGCGCGCGTCCTGAGCGGCACAAAAATTCGCGACGAAATTTACGCCGAGCTTCGCGGCGAAATCGCGGCTCTGCTGCACGAAGGCATCCGCCCCGGCCTCGCCACTGTACTCGTCGGCGATAACCCCGCCTCCAAGATTTACGTCAGCAGCAAGCTCGCGGCTTGCGAAGAGCTGGGCATCGCGAGCTGGAATCACACTCCGTCCGCGTCCGTCTCCACGGCGGAATTGCTTACGGTAATTGCCGAACTGAATACGCGCTCCGAAGTTGACGGCATCCTCGTCCAGATGCCGCTCCCGCCGCAAATCGATTCCAAGCGCATCCTCGAGGCCGTCGATCCGGCGAAAGATGTTGACGGCTTTCACCCTTACAATCTCGGCCGCCTCGTTGCCGGCACGGCTTCGCTCGTCGCCTGCACGCCCAGCGGCGTCATGGAGATTCTTCGCCGCAGCGCGATTCAGGTCGCAGGCGCCGACGCAGTCGTCATCGGCCGCAGTGACATCGTGGGCAAACCGATGGCGCTTCTTCTGATGCACGCCAACACCACCGTCACGATCTGCCATTCGAAGACGCGAGATTTGCCTGGCGTCGTTCGCCGCGCCAATATTGTCGTCGCCGCGATGGGCCGGCCCGGTTTTGTCGCCGCGGATTGGATCAAGCCCGGCGCCACGGTCATCGATGTCGGCATCAATCGCGTGACTGATGCGGCTCTGGCGGCACAGCTTTTCGCAGATGCGCAAGAACGCCTCGCGAAATTCCGCCAGAAAGGCTTTGCGGTCGTCGGCGACGTACATCCCGGCGCCGCAAAAATTGCCGGGGCCATCACGCCAGTGCCTGGCGGCGTCGGTCCGCTCACAATTGCCATGCTCATGCACAACACGGTCAAAGCTGCGCGCATGCGACGCATGTCTGCTGCAAAAAATCACGCTCAAAGCGAAGCCGCCGAAACCGCTGCGGTCTCCGCGTTCGTCAAAAAATAATGGTTCGCGCCGGATTAACGGGAGGAATTGGCTGCGGCAAAAGCACGGTCGCTGCCATGATGCGCGAAATGGGGTGCGAAGTGCTCGATGCGGACATCGTTGCGCGCGAAGTCGTCGAGCCTGGCCAGCCCGCGTACGGCGAGATCATCGCCGCCTTTGGCCGCGAAATTCTCGCGCCTGACGGCAGCCTCGATCGGCCGAAGCTCGCGAAGATTGTTTTTCCTGATGCGTCGAAGCTGACGAAGCTCAATCACATCGTTCATCCGCGGGTGATTGAGCGGCAGGAAGCCTGGCTCACAGATCTCGCAGCCAAAAACCCCGGCGCGATTGCGGTGATCGAGGCCGCGCTCCTAATCGAAGCCGGTGCGCACGCCACTCTCGATCGCTTGATCGTCGTTTGGTGCAACCCCGACCAGCAGATCGAGCGTCTGATCGCCGAATCCGGCCGAGCCATGTCGCGCGAGGACGCGTTGAAGCGCATTAACGCGCAGATGCCGCTGAACCAAAAGCGCCGCATGGCCACCGACGAAATCGATAATTCCGGGGACATCGCCGCAACGCGACATCAGGTGCACGCGCTCGTCGAACGGTTGCGGAAGCTCGCGGCGAAGAATTGAACATCGCGCGGCCCGCGCCGCGCTGGGAGGGCCAGATGTTTGCTCCACGCAGGAATTCCGGCGGCACGATCCGCCTGCTGCTCTTTGCGGCGGTCATCACGCTCGCGGCATATTGGGCCGGCGCGAGATGGGGCCCGCGCGGGCCGCTCAGCGTCGGCGCGAATCAAAATGGCTCCGCGCCCGGCCAACTGCGCGAAGTCAGTCTCAAGGGACTCACCGACGACGAAGCGCGCACCGTGCAGATTTACCACCAGGCTGCGCCCGCCGTCGCCAACGTGATGACCAAAGCAGTCGAGTACGATTTTTTCATGAACGCCGTGCCCGTCGAAGGCGCCGGCTCCGGTTTCGTCATCGATTCGCGCGGCTACGTCCTCACGAACAATCACGTCGTGGAAGGCGCCGAAAAAATCGAAGTCGTGCTCGGCGATCGCTCGCGCTTTCCCGCGCAATTCATCGGCGCAGACGAGCGCAATGACGTCGCTCTGCTGAAAATCGATCCGAAGGGCAAGCAGCTCACCGCGCTCACTCTCGCCGATTCCGATGTGCTGCAAGTCGGCCAGGGAGTGCTCGCCATCGGCAATCCGTTTGGATTTTCCAGCACGCTCACCACCGGCATCATCAGCGCGCTCGGACGCACCGTGCAAACGGGTGAAAAATCGTTCATCGATCAAGCCATCCAGACCGACGCCGCCATCAATCGCGGAAATTCGGGCGGCCCGCTGCTGAATTCTCATGGCGAAGTGATCGGCATCAACACTGCGATCTACACTCCGAGCGGAACCACGGCCGGAATCGGCTTTGCTATTCCGATCAACACCGCGAAGCAGATCGCGCACGATCTGATAACCGAGGGCCGCGTGCGCCGCGCTGATCTCGGCGCGATGACGACGATTAGCCTATGGCCGGGTCTCGCCGATGCTCTCGAATTGCCGGTCAGCCAGGGACTTCTCGTCGAAAGAATCGCGAGCGACAGTCCCGCTGCGCGCGCGGGTATCCGTGGTGGCAACAAAATCGTTCTCGCCGGCTTGCAGCGCCTGATCATCGGTGGAGACGTGATCGTCGCCGTGGACGGGCAAGCGGTCAACTCGCCGCTCGATATCAGCCTCGCGCTGAACCACAAACATCCCGGTGACACCGTGGCGCTTACGGTCTACCGCGGCGGGCGAAAAATGGATATCAGCGTGAAACTCGGCGACGCCTAGTCGCCATTCACGGCCCAAAGATCACGCGTTCCAGATCTCGCGCGCTCGCTGCCTCTCCGCGTCCGTCAACGCGAACCAGCCGTTTGCGAATTCTCGCGTGCGGTCGAGCTCACTCTGCATTTCCGCCTGCTTTTCTTCCACCACGGCGCGCTCTGCGTTCGGCGGCACGTAAATCGGCGGTGCAATCGCGATAATCACTTTCGAAAACGGCAGCGGCATCTGAAATTGGTCCCACGTTTTCTCGAATGTTTTCGCGCGCGAATACGCCACATGAAACGCGATGATCGGATCGCCGCTGCGCCTGGCCAACATCGCTGGACCCGGCTTGGCCACAAATCGCGGCCCGCGCGGCCCGTCGATCGTAAACGCGGCATCGCGCCCTTCCTCCAGCCGTTTCGCCATGATCATCAGCGCTTCGAGACCGCCGCGCGTCGAGCTGCCCTGCGCCGTACCGAATCCGAGCCGCTCGATCACTTTCCGCGTCCACTGCCCGTCGAAATTGGTGCTATTCATCACCACAATTCCGCGATTTCGCGCCCACCACACCACGCCGATCATCGCGCAATGCCAGAAAGAGAAAATGCAGCGCCGACCCGCCGCGTACGTGCGCTCGATGTGCTGGTATCCGACGAGCTCAATTCGCAGCGTCGGCCCCAGCGTGCGGATCGCCGAATAGACCGCCCCCGCGATGACGGGAATTTGCGCCCGCCGCCAACTCGAATACTGCGGAGTGCTCGTGTCGTAGTGCTGGCCAGAAACGTTGCTTTGCGCGGCTGGCTCCGATGTTTCAGCCATCGGCGTATAGTATAGGGGATTCATTTTCCGAATTGATTCGCACTTGTCCGGAATGCTTCATCCTCTAACGTCGATCGGCGGTCGGCCGCTTCCGTGTCCGGCACGCCGGATCACGCTCATCGCGGCACTTTCGTTGGTCGCCCTTGCTACGTGTTCCGGTGTGCGCGCGCAGATGTCCGCGCCGGTCATTGGCCGCATCTCCGGCGGCGATTTCAGCGTCGATCAGCCCGCCGCCTCCGCAGCGATTCCGACAATCGCAGGCGAGCCGCAAAGCCTCGTCAGCGGCAGCCGCATCACAGTTCGCAGCGGCACCGCTCGCATCGAGCTCGAAGGCGGCGGCGAAATTCTCATCTGCGACGCGGGCAAGCTTCAGCTCCTCAGCTCGGGCGGCGCGATCACCATCGCGCTGGATTACGGCTCGCTCGATCTCCATCTCGATGCGAATCGCAGCATTGCCGTCTACACCGCGCTCATCGTCGCCACGCCTCTCACCGTCGGCGGCGGCGAACGCGAAACGATGATCGGCCTCACGCAAAAGGGCGACATGTGCCTCAATTCGCTTCACGGCGCGGCGCGCATCGAGCAGCAATTCTCCGGGCAGAGTTTACTCGTGCCGCAGTTCGAGGAAATGACGCTTTCCGGCGGGCAGGTCACTTCGCTGAATGCATCGTCGGCGCCTTGCGGATGCCGCAGCGATGTTGCCCGTGCGCGCAAACCTCAGCTGCCGTCCACTCACTTGCAGGAAACCGTCGGCATAGCGTCTTCTCCTGCCTCCAATAATGCTCCGGCGCCAGCTTCCGCGCCTGTGCAATCCGCCGCTCCGTCGAATGAGTCTTCGGCCGCCGCATCCGCCGCTGCGCCTTCTGCTCCGAAGCCTCTGCCGCCGGGGCCACTCGTCCGGCCGCCGATCGCTCCGCAACGTGAGATCGCGGCGGCCGATCCGCGTGAAATCGATGTGCCCGTTTATAAAGTTCTGATGCCGCCGCTGATTTTTGACTCCGCGGCTCCCGGCGCTCCGCCCGAACCTTCCGCCGAAACTTTTGTGCTGGTGCGAAGCGCGCACGTGCAGGATGAAGCTGTCTTTGAGGGGGAAGTGGCGGCCGATCCGAAGCGCGACCGCAAGCCCAACGTGCAATCGGAAGCGGCGGCGATTCCGCCCGCGCCTTCGCACGGATTTTTCCATCGCGTCGGAGGATTCTTCAGGAAAATCTTCGGCGGCTAAGAGTTATTTCGCTCCGCTTCGAATTACTTACCGCGCGATCGC
>DASTCZ010000201.1:0-6834 GCA_035710585.1 Candidatus Acidiferrales bacterium
TCCCCAGGCTGGGCTCGTCATCGAAAATTACATCGCCAATAAAGCCAAATATCTCGGCGTCGGCAATTACACCGAGGAAGGTTTCCGCCAGATGGCCGAAGCCATTCCGCTCGATCACGATCTCATCAAGCGCGCCGCCGCGGTGAAAGGACTGAAAATGGTTTTCGGCACCGATGCCGTTGCCGGAGCCGATGGCCGCAATTGTGAAGAATTGATCGATCGCGTGCGCGATGGCGGGCAAGACGCCATGGCCGCGCTCGTTTCCGCCAATTCGCTCGCCGCTGAATCGCTCAACATGGCCGATCAGATCGGCTCCATCGCTCCCGGCCTGCAGGCAGACATCATCGCCATCGACGGCGATCCGCTCAAAGACATCACTACGGTCCGCAACGTCACCTTCGTTATGAAAGGTGGCGTCGTCTACAAAAACGTAGCCCGCGCCGCGATCCCGCGCTACGCTGGCGTCGAACCCTAATTGGAATTTCGTTGGAGCACGCCTATGCATAAAGCATTCGTGTCAGTCCTCATCGCATCCGCTGCTGCTAGCGCAGCCACGTTGCCTCTGGTCGCCCAGCGTTCCTCCAACGCCGCGCCCTCCTACACGCGTTGGGAAGATTCCTACGAGCACGCCTTCGCGCTCGAGATTCCCCAGGGCTGGACCGTCCGCGGCGGCCTCTTCCGTCTTGGCTTCTCCGACGAGCGGCCCATGGTCGATGTCATCTCGCCTGACGGCAAAATCAATATCCGCCTCGGCGATGTCGCCGTCCCCAGCTACACTCTTCCGAACCAGCTTCACTCGCGCGAAGGCGAACTTTACGATCTCGGCGCGCAGGCGCAGATGACCGTCGCGCGCTATCGCACCGGCGAAGAATTCGCCAAGCTCTACGCCCTCCAGCGCTTCCTCCGCCAATGCAATTCACTCGATCCGCAGCCCATCGAGGGCGCTGCGCCCGTTCATAACTACATCCCCGACGCCGGCGGTGGCTCGTCCACGGCCGGACAAATCAGCTACGCCTGCGATTCCGGCGCCAATCGCCGCATCGGCTACGTCTACGCGCAGACCACCGCTGCGCCCACTCTCTGGCAAGTCAGCGCGCTGGCCAGCTTCATTGCGCCACCCGATCGCGTCCCGCTCGCTCGCGCCGTCCTCCAGCACGCTTCGGAGACGTTTCAGCTCAATCCGCAGTGGATCGAATACCAAAAAAATATGGACGCGCAGGGTATGGCCTATCAGCAATGGCGCCAGCAGCAGCGCCGCGGCCAAATCGCCGAACAGATCAAGCAGTTCGAATCGCAAATGCAGGCTATGCAAAATCAGGTCAACGCCTTCGAGCGTCGTCAGCAGGCGCAAGCCGATCAAGTGACCAGCTTCACCAACACGCTCACCGGCATCCAGCCCACCACCGATCCGCTCGGCAATGAGCACGACGTCTGGATGGGCAGCAAAGCCAACTACTGGATGGATGGCAACGGCCGCTACCTGAATTCCACCGACTCACCCGGCCCCGGCTGGACTCTACTCAAGCCCCACAACTAAACCTGCCGCATCGTTGCGCGAAACGACACGGCCAATCGTCGCCATTGATGGCGACCCGCGTTCTTGCCTCGCGCCAGAGGCCACCTTCCGCATACTTGACAAATTCGGCAACGTAGGAGCACACTCGCGCCAGTTTCCCTCGTCTCAGTTCCTTGTTTGTAGTTGACTCTCGGTTTTGATCCCTGGTGGGACCCACGGCCATCACGTCTAGGCGAACGCTCTCTTTTTTGCGCTTGCCAATTTTGGAAGGAGAACCCTCCATGAACGCCAGGAGCTTTCCAGAGAAGGAATTCCAGCAACAACGCTTCAGCCGTCGCACGCTGATCCGCGGAGCTGCAGGCACGGCGCTCGGTTCGGCTCTAGCGCACGCAACCCCCGCCTTCGCGGGCCACGAAGATGACGACAGCGAATTCGGGCTGGTTGCGCCAAATCCAATTCCGGGAGGCGTTGTTCCAGTGAAGCCTTTCGGAATCTTCGTTCATCACAATCCACTGAATCCCGCCACGCCGCTCGCCAACATCAACGATCCATCACAGATCACTGACTTCGACGGATTTGTAGGACTTACTCATATCCGCGGTGGCGGCACCGGAACGGACACGGCGACAGGCGCCACCACGCGGCTGGCTTTCCAGGCCGATATGGGTTTTAGCCAGGGCAAATTCATCGGAACGGATGGCCGCGAGCACAGGGGCACGCTTGCCTTTGTTTGACTTGACCTCTACACCGGTCCGGTCGGATCGGCTGTACTCACTCAGCAAATTCATGACTACAACGTTCACGTGGACCGAAATGACGTTTTCTGGATGATCCCCGTACGGCACGGTGCCGTTCAAGTTGACTTTGACGGCTCGCGCGCTCGCTTGCTCGTGCGCGACCTCGACGTCTTCGACGACCACGACCTTGCCAACTCGCTGACTCTGGGAGTGGGCATCCCTACACCGCTGATCCCGGGCGTGTTTCCAGTACGCGCGAAGGTTTCCTTCGACGTGGAATGGGACGGCGCCTTGGCCGCGGCGCAAATCGAAAACAGTTCGCAACAGTTCAAAGGCAATTTCCTTCGCACCGGGGCCACGATTAGTTGGTCCGCCGAGCAACCCGGCTTTCGCTTTGAGTCGGACACGCCCCCGGACCCGGGAGCAAACCTCGTTTCCGTGCTAGGCCGCGAACAAAACGGAGTCTTCTTTACTTGATGCGCTTAGCGCCCGCCTTCGTAGGGGCGGAGTTCATCTCCGCCCCTACTGCCTTAGCCTCGAAGAGTGTGGAAAGCAGGCGGCGGTAACTGCAGTTTCAAACTCCCACTCGTCATCTTTCCCAGCATCGATCCCCTCGGCGATGAGCACGACGTCCGCATGGGCCCCGAAGCCAACTACTGAATGGATGGCAAAGGCCGCTACCTAAGTTCCACCGATTCCCCCGGCCCCGGCTGGACTCTGCTCAAGCCCCACAACCGATTCCGCGGGCGTTCCTGTGGCACAGCCACTCCTGGCTGCGCGTTCCTATTCGATGGAATACACAGTCAATTCTGAAGGCATCGAGAGAGTCTTTCGCCTTTTTGCTCCTATCTTCTGCACAGATCGATGCTGCTGAAGATCGACCTTTGACATGGTCTCTGCGGAGGGTAGGATTCAAGATAAATACTATGGCGATAACAACCAGAACGCTCAACCCTCTACCTTTCCAGGATCTTGATCCACACAGATTTGAAGATTTGGTGCGGCAGATAATTTATGACTTCAAGATTTGGCGCTCCCTCGAACCAACAGGAAGACTCGGCTCTGACGACGGATACGATGCACGAGGTTATGAAATCACGTATGACCAACCGGAGCCGGTCGAGCCTGAGATTGAAGAAGCAGAGGAAAACATCGGGCGACGACCAGAAGACCGACTATGGCAAATACAGTGCAAGAGAGAGAAAACGATCACCCCGACCAAGGTCGCCCGGTATTCAGACGAAATCCTACAGGAAGCAAATCCCATTCCTTATGGCGTTGTCTTTGCGGCGCCGTGCGATTTCTCGAAGAAGGCGAGGGACAAGTTTGCCGAAAAAATGCGGCAAAAAGGCGTGCAAGAGTTCTACTTGTGGGGCAAAGCGGATCTGGAAGACATGTTGGTACAGCCCAAAAACGATCATCTTCTATACGCCTACTTCGGCATCTCGCTCTCAATAAGACGGCGCTCAAAGAAGAGCGAGATTAGTAGTTATCTTTCGATAAAGAGAAAAGCGGTCCGCCATCTTGGCGACATCGAACGTCATGGCCACAAGGAGGTCTTACTCCGCGATGTTGCTGATGTGGGCTACCCGTACTCGGCAGGAGGGGCAGATTTTGAAAACAGGCCGTCCTGGAAAAAGTACCTCTTCTGTGGCCATTACTATGCGGGCATCGAAATTCTAGTGGCCAAGTTTCACGCATACCGCGAGATTGATCGGGAAACCGGCGAATTGGCGAAGTGGGACTACAGTGAGGAGGTCAATCTCGCTAAACCATTCGATGATCCCTGGGAGCCGAAAAATGACAATGACAGAAATCTCGCATATCGCGCGTACAAATACTGCGATGAGAATTTCAAGGATTCGAACCGTGCACACTTTGAATTAGTGCGGCGAATTCCATACGAAAGAATCGTCGACATCGATTCGCTTGGGGACCCGATTGCCCCATGCCCGCACATCTATGTTGAGAAACGTAGCGGATCTTTTTTCGACGAAGGCGTATATGCACTTCTGCGAGGAGTGAACGCATGGTCCTACGAGCATCGGGTCACGAGAGAGGACAACAAGCTCAGAATAAAGAAATTTCCCGACAAATTCCCAGAGGTGAAAGAGAATCCCCTGCCGCCAACGGGGACTCAAGCAGCCGAGGCTTGAGTCCCCGAAGCCTTCGACCCGTTTGTTTACGCTCGTCGCGTTGGGGATGTCGTAGTGACGGCGGGTCAACGAGCCATTGCACCTGCACAATCCTGCCGCCAGTTCGAACTGGCGCCTCGCGCCTTGCGCGGGCGGCGGGAAAAAACTTTCCTATTTACTTTCATATTAAGACATGCTAGCGTCATCTGACCGGTCCCCGCAACACGGCATATGGCCCATAACCGTTGTCTTCCGAGCTCTAACAGCCACGATTCCAGTTTGGCGTCGGCGCTATCTCCTTTGTTTTCTTCAAGGGTGGAATTTCTTGGAGCTTATGCACCTTGTTTTCATGAACTTAACCCAATTCGACAGGGGGTACCACCCCTTTACCCCGAGCTGCCGCTCGCGAGATGCGGGCATTGGACGTGCGAAACGACGATCAACGCTTGCGATCAACGTGTTTTCAACAACTTACGCACTCTTTGGCGCGGAAAAAAGAGTTAAGTCCACTGTTTCTATGAAATTGCGCACTCTTAGGGGGAGGGGGGGTACCCCAACTGTACAGGCGGAGCGAAATTTAGCTCCGGCCGAACTCATCCAACGCGGCGCTCATCCGCTCGAGCCCGATACGAAGCAATTCGGTGTCGCCGCCGATTCCAACGCGGAAATGCTCGGGCATCGCGAAAAAATGCCCCGGCACAACCGACGTCTCGTACTTTTCCCGCAGGAGCTGGACGAACTCTTCGGTCTTCCCGCGCCGCAACTTGGGAAACACAACCGTTCCCGCTACCGGCGTAACGAATTCCAAATCCTTCCGAGAGGCGAGAAACGCATCGAGCAGTTTTCGGTTCGCCACGAGCAGCGCCCGCGTTCGTGCCGCGATTTTCTGCAAGTTGTCGAACGCGACGCACGAAATCTGCTCAGGAATGTGCGCCGGAATATTTTCGAAAAGATCGCCCACCCGCCACATCTTCTTCGCCAGCTCCCGCGGCGCCAGAATCCATCCGCAGCGCAATCCGCTCAGCCCGTACACCTTCGTCAGGCTCGTCGTAATAACGAAGTTTTCGCCAAGATGGAATGCGCTCCGCAGCGGCGCTTCGGGACGCTTCGCCGCATCCGTCATCGCCAGCATGTCCAGATAAACTTCGTCGATCACTACGTGCGCGCGCGCGCGCGCTGCGATCTCGCCGATCTCGCGCAGCGCTTGGTCGGAAATCAGCGCGCCGCTCGGATTGTGCAGATTCGTCAGCACGATCAGCCGTGTCCGTGGCGTCATCGCGCGGCGGATTTCCTCCGGATCGGCCGAAAAACCGTCTTCGAATCGCCGCGGGAAGTAACGAATGTTCGCGCCCAAAAATTGCGGCGCCTCGATCATCGGCCCATACGCCGGATGCTCGATCAGCACATCGTCTCCCGGTTCGATCGTCGCGGCATACACCAGAAAATTCGCCAGCGAAGTTCCGATCGCCGTCACTACGCACTCTTCCGCGGTTCCGGCGTGCCGCGCCACTCGCTCGATCAGCGGCCCGAATCCGTACCTTCCTCCTGGCCCGTTGATTTCCAGCTCCGCGAAATTCACCGGAAGCTCCGCGATCGGATAACTCTTCACGCCGCTGGTGGCGAGGCTGTATTTCGCGCCGGATTTCAGTTTCGCCCATTCGATGTAGGGCGAATCGATCGCTCGATGGTTCAAGGGAGCTGACTGCGATGCCGAAGGGTTATTCATTGGGAGGAAACCATTTTACGGCGCGACGCCGCCGCAGAGAAATAGAAGACCGGGAGACCGAGCAGCGCAATGCCCAGCCCGATCAGCGAGTCGTGGGGGTAGCGGTAAAAGGTCGCCGCGACAACCAGCCAGCACGCGGCGATAAACCCGAAAGTGGTGAAGGGGTGCCCCGGCGTGAGCCGGATTTCTCCGGCGTCCAGGCTCTTGCCCGCATTTACGCTCGCGCGCTCTGCGACGCGATCTTCGGTCCCGCGGTGCCGGAAAACGAATATGCAGGTGGCGGAAAGCCCGATGAAAAGCACGTCCATGGCGATAAAAAAGTTGAGGATCTGCTCGTACCGTCCCGAAAGCGCGATGACAATCGCCCAAAGTCCCTGAAGCGCAATCGCGACGACCGGAACGCGCGTCTCTCGGCTCAGCCGCGCCACCGCGCGAAAAAATAATCCATCGGAGGCCATCGCAAAATACACGCGCGGAGCGGTCAAAATGGATTGGCTTAGAAAACCCAGCGCGGAAATCGCGATTCCCGCGGCGATCCACTTCGCTCCAGTCTCGCCGAGCGCCAGCCGCATCACCGCTGAAGCGGGCGTCGTTGTCGCCGCGAGTCCCGCGGGACCGAGCGCGCGCACGCAGACAAAATTCACGCTGACATACAAAATGATCACGCCGCAAACTCCGAGCACAAGTCCGCGCGGCAAATCTTTCCGCGGCTCGCGCATC
>DASTCZ010000202.1:0-8552 GCA_035710585.1 Candidatus Acidiferrales bacterium
TTCTGCCCTCGCCCTGAGTATTCCGACGAGGCCCGCAAGGCGAAATTTCAGGGACAAGTGATGCTCAGCGTCGTCGTGCTTCCAAACGGCCAAGCTGGCCGCATCGAAATCATCAATAGCCCCGGCCTCGGGCTCGATCAGAAAGCCATCGAAGCCGTCCGCGGCTGGCGCTTCAAGCCCGCCATCGGTCGCGATGGCAAACCAGTCGCCACCACGGTCACCATCGAGGTGCTGTTCCAGCTCTTCTGAGCAGAAATTCGCGCGGAATACAATCCGCCCGATGTTTATTTACGTATGTAGCGGTCGAGAACACGCGAAACGCAGCCGTCTCCATTAGCGTCCCACCCATATGCTAGAATGGAGCATTCCGGCCCATCATTCAGGAGGGGCAGACAACAGTTTTCCATGCCCATGAATCGAACTAGGGTGTCCCCGGACGGGACTCTCTGCGAATAAGCCATGTATAACCTTACCCCTAAGACCGACCCAAAGGCTTTAGACCCCTCTGCGCGCAATCTTCCTGCGGGAATTGATGCTCCGGATTTGACGCGCAAGCGCGATGTGATCTCGCAGGGATTCTGGGCCAATCTCAAGGATTTCCTCACCGAGCGTCCCGTTAAAGTTCCCAAGGATGCGCACGGCGGCGCGTTCGTCGTCGAAAATTTCGATGACGGCTTCATGGCCAACCTGAAGGAATGGTTCCGCTCCACACCAAAGGTCGCACCCGGCGCGGCGTCGCTCCGCGGCAAAGACGCACCAGGCATCAAGGTGGAATGGAAGCCGTTCTACGTTACCTTTTTCCAGAATTTGCGCGACACCATCGCGCCCAAAAAGCTTCCTCCACTCAAGGTCACTAGCCAGCCGGTTAAGGTCAAGGACATCTGGAGCAAAGACGAACTCTTCAGCCGCTCGCAGGCGATTTCGATTGGTGTGCACGTCGCTCTTGGCGTCGTCCTGATTGTTCCGATTTTCCACGCGGTCTCTAAAAAGGTGCAGGCCACCAACGCTGTAAACGTTATGCCGATCGATATCTCGCCCTATACGGCGAAGGTTGCGCCTTCGCCGAAGAAAGTCGCGCAGGGCGGCGGCGGTGGCGGTGAGCACAACCCGGTTCCCGTGAGCAAAGGCAAGCTGCCGAAATTCAGCATGCAGCAGCAGCTCGCTCCGCCCGCGATCCCGCGAAATCCGCATCCCGCATTGCAGGTCACTCCAACTTTGTTTGGGCCTGATCAGCTCAAAGTTCCCAGCCCGAACATGGATCAGTGGGGAGACCCGCTCGCGAAGATGGTCACCGATTCCAATGGTTCCGGCTCCGGCGGCGGTATGGGTTCCGGCTCCGGCGGCGGTATCGGCAGCGGCAAAGGTGGAGGCCTCGGCCCCGGCGAAGGCGGCGGCACCGGTGGCGGGATTTTCAACGCAGGCGTTGGCGGAGTTGGCGAACCGGCTTGTGTGTATTGCCCGCGCCCCGATTATTCCGACGAAGCCCGTAAGGCGAAATATCAGGGCGAAGTTCTGCTGAGCGTCGTCGTTCTTCCGAATGGCAAAGCGACGCAGATCGAAGTGATCAAGAGCCCCGGTCTCGGCCTCGATCAAAAAGCGATTGAAGCCGTGAAGACCTGGCAGTTCAAGCCCGCGAACGGTCCCGACGGCAAGCCAGTCCCGACCCGCGTGCAAGTTCAGGTGATGTTCCAACTTTTCTGATCGTAATTATTCCTGCAGAGTTTTCTCGCGCGTGAGCTTCCCCTCACGCGCGATTTTTTATTGCGGGCAAGCGGCTCCGCCCGCGATCCAGATCTTCAATTGCGCGACGGTCTCGGAACGCGATAGCGGTGGCAGCGTGCGGTCATCCTACGGTCCAGGTCGGCTTTCCGACCATGGTGCGGAGAAGCGAATGAGGACAGCAGCGGTGTACCCAATCTCGATCCTCAGCGGACATCTCGTGTGCTAATCCCGTGGACATATCATGTGCTAACGACGCCCCTCGCCCAATCCTGTTGGCGGACGCTTCGTAACTTGCTACCATCGCCTCAACGACCGTCGTATACACCACATTTCAGGAGGCCGTATGCGTCCCAAAACGATTCTATTCGTTTCGGCTTTTGTCTTGACCCTGTGCGCCGCCACGTTGGCCCAGGCGCCCGCTCCCGCCAAACCAGGTCCCGAGGTCAAAAAGATTGGCGCCTTTGTCGGCAAATGGACTTCAACCGGAGAAGTAGCGAAGGACGCGATGGGCCCGGGTACCGGAGGAAAAATGACTGGCACCGAAACGTGCGAGTGGGTTTCTGGAGGGTTCGCTGTTTTGTGCCGCGATACCGGTGAGGGCGCAAATATGCCCAAATCATCGGGAGTGGGTCTGCTCGGCTACGATGCTGAAGCAAAGACTTACGCCTATTCTGGTGTGGATAGCTCGGGAATGATGACCAATTCCCATGGCACCGTCAGTGGCGACACCTGGACCTGGACCACAAAGGGCACTTTCAACGGGCAGACGATGGAGATGCGTTACACGATCAAGTGGACTTCCAAAGACGCATACGACTTTAAATTTGAGAGCGGTCCCGACGCCAACTCCATGAAGACGATGATGGAAGGCAAGCAAACCCGCGTCACCGCCGCAAAACCGGCGGGCACAAAACCCTCTTCCGAATAGTGTTTTTCGATTGATGATCGGCGGCGGCGCCTGCAGCTCTTGGGCGCCGCTTCCCTTCTGCCGAATGACATCTTTGCCCTTCCGCATCGCATCGAAATCCGTGTGTTACGCTAAGCGCTCGCACGCCATTCGATCATGATGCTCAACCGTGAAACCTGGGCCGTAGCGCTCGACGCGCTGCGCGCGAACAAAATGCGCGCCGTCCTCACCATGCTCGGCGTGATGATTGGCAGCGCCTGCATCGTGCTCGTCGTAACCGTCTCTCTCACCGGCCGTGAATTCATCGTTGGGCGAATTGAAAGCATTGGCACCAACGTCATCTCCGCCAACGTCGAAGTCACCATCAACAAGGCCCAATCCTTGAGCGAGCAGATCTCCCTCGACGATATGGGGGCCATCAAAGCCGCTATTCCCCACGTCACCACTGTCGCGGGCATGCGCCAGGTGGATATGTCCACCGTGATCAACGGCGTCGAGCATCCCGTCTCTCTCACCGGCGTGACCGAGAACTACGACGACATACGCCATCTCGTTATGCTCAGCGGCCGCTACTTCGACCACGACGACATGATCATGCGCAACAAGGTCTGCCTGATTACCGTCGAGCTCGCCAACAAAATCTACGGATCGCAGGCCGCCGTCGGCCAGCTTCTGCGCCTGGGTGAACTTCAGTTCACCGTCGTCGGTGTTTTCCGCGAACGAGTGAGCACCTACGGTCTCTCCGAAATCAATCAGAACACCGTGCTAATTCCGTTTCCGCTCGTGCAGTACTACACGGGCGACGACCGTATCCGAAATTTGTACGTGCAGATGGCGAATCCCGAAGACGTCGAGCCCGCCACCGCGCGCGTCCGAGAACTACTTCTCTCGCGCCATCCGCCCGGCTCCAGCTACCAGGTGGAAAATCTCAATGGCATCCTCGACATCGCCAAAAAGATCTCGCTCGCCTTGAGCATTTCCTTGCTCGTGATCGCGCTTATCGCGCTGGTCGTAAGCGGGATCGGCATCATGAACATCATGCTCGTCACCGTCACCGAGCGCACGCGCGAGATCGGCATCCGCAGAGCGATTGGAGCCCGCCAGCGCGAAATCCTTTACCAGTTCCTGCTCGAATCCGCGCTGATCAGCGGAGTCGGCGCGGTGCTCGGGGTCTTGATCGGCGTCACCATTCCTGTTCTCGTTCAGCCGCTGCTGCCCGAAGGCATCCGCATCCCCGTGCCTTGGCTCGCCGTCGTGGTCGCGCTCGCCGTCTCTTCGTTCACCGGCATTTTTTTTGGCTACTTGCCTGCGAACAAAGCCGCGGCCCTCAATCCAGTCGAATCGCTTCGCTATGAGTGAAAAACTTTCGGGAGCAACTTCATGCGCTTAGTCCGCCACGTCTTCGCCGTCAGTAGTTTCCTGCTCGCAGGTGCGGTTTGCTTGGCGCAATCGCTCCAATCGCCGCCTACCGCCCAGCTCACGCTTCGGCGCGCCATCGAACTCGCCCTTCGGAACAGCCGTGAAATCTCGCAGGCTAAATTCCAGGTCGCGCTCGCCGAGCAGCAAACCGGTGTCGATCGTTCTCCGTTCCTTCCATATCTCTCCACAGGTTCCGGCGCCGAATATTCCAGTGGATTTCCGCTCGCCCCCGGCGGAGGCATCCCCGCCATCTTCCTGCTCGATTACCACCAGGACATTTTCGATCCGCTCCAGCGCGCGCTTGTCCGCGCGGATCAGGAGCGGGCCCGCGGCTCAAACAGTGGCGTGGATGCCGCGCGCGACGCCGTCACGATGAAAACGGCTTCCGAATATTTCGAACTCTCCAAAGTTCGCCACTCGCTTGAATATCTCCGTAAGGACCGCGAAGCCGCGCAGAAGATGCTCGACACCATGCGCCAGCGCATCGCCTCCGGCTTCGAGCTGCCCATCGAGGAAACGCGCGCGCAGTACAACGCCGCCCGCGTCGAGCAGCAGATCGCGCACAACGAAGGCCGCGAAGAGGCGCTCCTCGATCAGCTCCGCGATGTCCTCGGGCTTCTTCCCGATCAGCCTGTCGAACTCGTCGACGAAACGCTTTCGCCATCGCCCGACCAGCCCATCGCCGAACTCGTCTCGCAAGCCGTACAATACGATCCCGGCGTAAAAAAGGCGGAAGCCGAGCAGCGCGCCAAGCAGCAGCTCTTGAAAGGCGCCGAGGGCAGCCGCTGGCCCACGCTCTCTCTCGTCGGCAATTACAGCGTTCTCTCCAGAACGAACAACTACACCGAATTTTTCAAAAATTTTCAGCGCAATAACGTCAACGTCGGCATTCAGGCGCATATCCCGATCTACGGCGCGCACGTCGGCGCGGCGGTGTCCGAAGCCCAGGCCGATCTCAACGCCGCCGAGCTCGATGTCCGGAGCAGGCGGATTCAGGTGGAGCAGCAGGTGAAGGCGCAAGCACACTTGGTCCGCGAACTCGAGGCCGCGCGCGACGTCGCACAATGGGATCTCAAGCTCGCACAGCAGAATCAATCGGTAGTGCAGGCCCAATTTGATCAAGGGCGCGCTACGCTGAAGGAACTCGGCCAGGCGCAGCTCGACGAAAACGACAAATGGCTGGCGTTCCTCGACGCCGATTTCCAGCGCCAGCAGGCCCAGCTCACTCTTCTTCAGATGACCGGCCAAATTTCAAAAGCCTTGCAATAAGGCCGTTCGCCTGCTGGCTTTACTGGCACAGCGCCAAATCTCTTCGTTTTGGCACGCCATCAAATCAAGGTACAATTGTTACTTAGGGGCCTCGTGTGCCCGCATTCCTACCCACCATAATCCTGACGGGGGAGCTTGATGCCGGATGTAATGAAAACGCTTTTATTGAACCCGCCGAGCTTTGAAAACTTCGACGGCGGCGCGAGTTCGCGCTGGCCGGTAACGCGCGAAATTGAATCTTACTGGTATCCGGTTTGGCTTACCTATCCCACTGGACTCATCCCCGGCGCGCGTCTGCTCGACGCCTCTCCGCACAAGGTCAGCAAGGAACAGACCGTCCAGATCTCCAAAGATTACGAATTTGTCTTGGTATTCACGTCGACGGTGGGATTTGAAAGCGATCTTGGCCTGATTCGCCGCATGAAGGAAGAAAATCCTTCGCTCAAAATCGGGTTCTGCGGCCCGCACGTGCAAAACAAGCCCGACGAGAGCCTCCTCGCCAGCGAAGACATTGATTTTGTAATCCGCGGCGAAGCCGATCACGCCGCCAAGGAAATTGCCGAAGGCCGCGCGATGGACCAGATTCTCGGAATCAGCTACCGCAAAGACGGCAAAGTCGTCCACAATGCGCAGCGCCCGCAGCTCCACACCGAAGAACTCGACGCCCTCCCGTACGCCGTTGATGTTTACAAGAAAAACGTGGACATCACGAAATACAATGTTCCGTTTTTATTGCATCCGTTCGTCTCGATCTACACCACGCGCGGCTGCCCGGCGCTTTGCACCTTCTGCCAGTGGCCGCAGACGATTTCCGGCCATGCCTGGCGCGTGCGCTCGGCGGATAACGTGGCCCGCGAAATCGCCCGGGGCCTCGAATATTTTCCGAACCTCAAGGAATTTTTCTTCGACGACGATACTTTCAACATTCGCAAGGATCGCGTTCTCGACATCTGCTCGAAATTCAAGCCGCTGAAATTCCGCTGGTCGTGCAACGCGCGCGTGCACAGCGATTACGAAACCTTGAAGGCCATGGCCGATGCCGGTGCGCGCCTCTTCATCGTCGGTTTTGAATCCGGCGATGACCAGATCCTGAAAAATATCAAGAAGGGCGCGACCGTCGAGATGGCCCGCCGCTTCGCTGCCAACTGCAAAAAAGTGGGCATCACGATTCACGGCGACTTCATCATCGGCCTTCCCGGCGAGACTCGCGAGTCCATTCAGAAGACCATCGAATTCGCGAAGGAGCTCGACTGCGAAACCGTTCAGGTTTCGCTCGCCCACGCTTTCCCCGGCACTGAACTCTACAATTACCTCGCCACGAATAATTTCCTCAGCGCCGAAGCGCTCACCGATTCGGTTGGGCACCAGCTCCCGCACGTTCACTACCCGCATCTTTCCGAACAGGAAATGATGGCGGGCGTGAACCGCTTTTACGACGAGTATTACTTCCGCCCGAAGGTCGTCTGGCGCATCGTGCGCAAGGCGCTGTGGGATTCGCACGAGCGCAAGCGCCTCTATCACGAGGCCGTGGAATTTCTGCACACGCGCAATCAGCGCCTGAAGTGGGCCAAGCGCGAGCCGCAGAAAAAAACCATGGTGCCCGTCTCCGCCGTCGATGGTGGCGCGCGCCCGACTGCGTAAGATTCATTCAAGCCACCATGGCTGTGAAATCGCACGCTCGCAGGAAAACCTTCGTTTTCCTGGTTCTCATGGTGTTGTTCAATTCCATGGGCGATACCCTGCTCAGCCGCGGCATGAAAAAAGTCGGCGAAGTTCACTACACCTCGCTCACCGGCCTATGGCACACGCTCCTCATTGTCCTCGCCACGCCTAGCATCTGGCTCGGAATCGGAAGTCTCCTGAGCTTTTTCGTCTGCTACATGTTGCTGCTTTCCTGGGCGGACTTCAGCTTCGTCATGCCCGCGACCGCTGCTAATTTCGCCGTCGTGCCGCTCCTCGGCTCGCTCATGCTGCGCGAACACGTTTCCCGCGTTCGCTGGGCCGGAGTAGCCATCATCTGCGTCGGAGTGTTCCTCGTCAGCCGCACGCCCGTCAGCACCACCGATAATCCCTGATGCTCCGCGCCTTTCTGTTTCTGCTGATCATCGCTCTCACCGGCACCGGCGGCGACGTCACACTCACCCGCGCGATGAAAAAAGTTGGCGAAGTTCACCGCTTCACGCCACGCGCACTGCTCGGCGTCGCCTGGCGCGCCATTCGCGTTCCTCAGCTCTGGATCGGTATTGCGTTTCTCACCGCTGCCTTTTTTTCATTTCTCGCGCTACTCTCCTGGCAGCCGGTCAGCTTCGTGCTCCCCGCGTCCGCTCTCGGCTACGTCGTCGGAGCGTTTGCCGCGAAATTCATTCTCCGCGAACGCGTCGATCCCGCGCGCTGGATCGGCGTTGTTCTCGTCTGCATCGGCGTGGTCTTTGTTTGGGCTGGCGACGATTCCACGCAGATGACCGCCGCGGCGTTGCTCCGGTACACACGTCTCGCGTTTCTGGTTTTCGCAGCCGTACCGCTCGCCTATTTCGCGTTTGCCATCGCCACCGCCGAACGGTTTTTCACTCGCGCTCACGCCGAAGCCAAGGTGCACTCCGATTTCACTCCGCCGATCAGCATCCTCAAGCCGATTCGCGGCCTCGATCGAGAACCGTATGAAAATTTCGCCAGCTTCTGTCGCCAGGACTATCCCCAATACGAAATCCTTTTCGCTGCAGAGCCCGGCGACCCCGCCATTCCCGTTATCCAGCGCCTGATCGAGGATTTTCCCGATTGCGATATTCGCATCGTCGAATCATCGCTCCGCCTCGGCGAAAATAATAAAGTCTGCAAACTCGCCGAGCTGGCGCGCGCCGCCAAATACGACATCCTCGCCGAAAGCGATAGCGACGTCCGCGTCGGGCCGGAGTATCTCCGCCAGCTCGCCGCGAAATTCCGCGATCCCAAAGTCGGCGGCGTCACCGCGCTCTATCGCGGCTATTCCACGCGCGGCATCGTCTCAGCGCTCGATTGCCTCGGCCAGTCCGTCGCGCTCTGCGGTTCCGTGCTCGTCGCGCAATCTCTCGAAGGCCTCCACTTCATGATGGGCTCTACGATGGCCGTCACCCGCGCCAGCCTCGTGGAAATCGGCGGATTCGAATCGCTCGCCGATCTACACTCCGATGATTACGAACTCGGAGACCGCATCGTGCAGAAGGGTCACCGCCTCGAGCTGCTTCCCGAAGCAGTGTGG
>DASTCZ010000203.1:0-5773 GCA_035710585.1 Candidatus Acidiferrales bacterium
CGAGCTGGTGGCGAAGTGGCTCGCGGAAAAAGGATTCCGCAACGGGCGAATCGCAATCAACGAGACGACGCAATACACGTATTACGACAAATTGAAAAATGCCGCGCCTGCGTTCGAGTATGTACTCGGCGATCCGATCACCGCGGGATGCCGGATGCAGAAAAGCGAACACGAACTGGAGTTGATGCGGCTGGCGTGCGCGGCGACGGTGGATGTGTACCGCGCAGTGTTCGCGTCGGTGCATGAAGGCATGACGCAGTACGACGTGGACAGCTTGTATTCGCGCGGGTTGCAGAAGATGGGGCTGGGCGGCGGAGGCGGATTGGTGCTGGTGGGGAAGTGGGCCGCGCAACCTCATGGAACAACGACTCCGCAGCGAATTCAGCAAGGGGAAGTGCTGCTGATCGACGCGGGGTGCTCGGTGGAAGGGTATGCGTCTGACGTGACGCGGTGCACCGTGATTGGGAAGCCTTCGGACAAAATACAAAACGCGTTTGACACGCTGCGGAGGTCACAGGATGCGGCGCTCGATGCGCTGCGTGCCGGGCACGTGACGGGATCGGTGGACGATGCGGCGCGCGCAGTGGTGACGAGCGCGGGATATGGCGCCGACTACAAATATTTTTCCCACCGGCTGGGCCACGGGATCGGGCTCGATGGGCACGAGCATCCTTATTTGGTGCGCGGATCGAAGGATGTGCTGATGCCGGGCATGACGTTTTCCAATGAGCCTGGGATTTATATCGCGAACGATTTTGGGCTGCGGCTGGAAGACGACATGGTGGTGATGCGGGATGGGCCGGGGCAGTTGTTGACGCCTGCGTTTAGCGAATCGCTGGAGAAGCCCTGCGGGTAAGTCTCGGAGGTTGTGTTGAGACACGTCCATTTTTGTGTGTTATGGTATACTTCTACCCATGAGCGGTAGAAAGGTGTAACGATGGCGATGAACATCAAGAATCCCGAAGCGCAGAAGCTTACCGCCGACCTCGCCCGGCTGACGGGTGAGAGCATGACGACTGCAGTGACCGAATCCGTTCGGGAGCGCCTACACCGAGTTCGGCGCGAACGGGGGAAAAGACTCGCGGAACGGCTGCTCAAAATCGGCCGCGAATGCGCGGTCCATTTGAAAGGGAAGTACAAAACTATTGACCACGACAAGCTCTTATACGACGAGCGAGGCCTGCCGCGTTGATTGTGGACACGTCAGCGATAATTGCAATTCTTAGAGCGGAGCCGGACGCAGCCGCATTTGCGCAGGCGATTGAAAGCGCCGTCACGCCAAAGATATCCGCCGTGAATTTTGTGGAAGCCGCCGCTGTGATTGATGGGAGCCGTAATCCCTTCGCAAGCCGGCGATTTGACGATTTCTTGCGCGCGGCGGAATTTACTATCGAGCCGGTGACCGAGCAACAAGCGAGAATCGCACGCGATGCATATCGTGACTTTGGCAAGGGAAGCGGCCATCGAGCAGGGCTGAATTTGGGCGATTGCTTTGCATACGCGTTAGCGAAAGTGAGTGGGGAGCCGCTGCTTTTTAAGGGGCACGATTTCGATCACACGGACATAACGTCCGTCTTGTGAGACGACTTGATCCTCGGTCCTGGAACACAGGGGATTTATAGTTTAGAGGTTTTTGCCTAAGGCTGTTTGGGAGTCGCCGGGATTTTCAGCGGGAGCTCGAGGGTGAATTCGAGCTTCGTTTCAGAGGGAATCGTGACCTGTTTCGGGCGAGTGGAGCTGGCGATGCCCGCGCCGGTGGCAGCGCCCGCGGCACCGAGAGCGACGCCTCCAGCCGCGCCATCGGCGATGGTGCCGAGACCGCCGCCGATAATGGCGCCAGCAATCGCGCCCTCACCGATTTTTTTTCCGCGCGAATTTCCCTTCGTTGAATATTCCTCTGCGACGAGCGTGTACGGCCTGCCCTGAACCTGGATGCGCACGAGCTTCAAGCGAAGCTCGGGAGTGCCGCCAACGGGCTCGGCTTGGGTGGCGGCGATGAGGCGGAGCGTGACGTCGGCCCCGGCGGGAATGACAATGGCGTCATTCACTTTGATGGGCTCATCGAGCGAGGCGTGAAAAAGCTGGCCTGCGTGATTGAGCCCGGAATCGACGTGATCGATCATGCGCACGCGGATCGCGGTGCCGCTGGGGACTTCGATGATTGAGGCGTCGTGTGCGGCTTGCGCTTCAGGTTGCACCGTGGAGGGCGGCGTGGGCGTCGTTTGCTGCTGCGAAGATTGCGTGCGGTCGTCTTGGGCATAGACGGCTGAACCCAGCGCGAGCACGCAGAAAGCTGCGATAGTGATTGCCCCGAATTGATGACGTTTCATTGCCGCCTCCGATACGCAGATACTGAGACGATCTCCGGAATGAATCAAGGGCTTGGATGCAAAGAGGTTGCGTGACGCTGTCTGGAGCGCGGACGGTATGGGGATGGCGTAGGTGAGGAGAAATGTGGAGTAGGATGCGCGCACGATGACTGCACGCGCAAATACGTTTGAGGAGTTCTGGCCGCAGTACGTGGTCGCGCACTCGCAACCGGCTACGCGGGCGTTTCATTGCGTGGGGACGCTCGGCGGATGGACGATTTTGATTGCGGCGATCGCAAGGCGGCAACCGTGGTGGATTCCCGCGGCGCTCGCCTTTCCGTACGCGCTGGCGTGGCTTTCGCATTTTTTCGTAGAGCACAACAAGCCGGCGACGTTTGGGCACCCGCTGTGGTCGTGGGCCGCAGACCAGAAGATGGTGGCGCTGATGCTGGCGGGGAAGATGTCGCGCGAAGTGGAGCGTTGCAAGGCGCTCGTGTAGTGCTACTGCTCGGCGCGACCTGCGATCAGGCGATCGCCTTCCACTTTAATTTCGACGGCGAGAGGCGGGCGGAGATCGCCACCTTTCACGAGTTCGCCGCGCGTCCAGGAACCGTCGCCAAGTGTTCCCATTTTCAAAGGGTCGAATATCGACCCGTTGCAGGTGTCCACGACCATCGGATGCGAGGCGCGAAAGCCGAATTGCTGGGCAAGCGAGTTCGGGTCTGAAACAAATTTCAGCTCGCAGTGATTGTAGGGAGCTTGGAGCAGGATCCCCCAGTACAGAGGTTCTTGCGCGCTGCCACCGGGAAGATGGACGACCAGCGCGGGAATCTTCTCTTCGTCAAGCGGACGGCGGTAGATAAATTCCTTCGAGGACCAGGGCGCGGCCAATTCTGTTTTTGTGGCGATTTGACCGGAGGCCGAAACGGGCGCCGGCGCGGGAGGAAGATCGGCGACCGGTGCATCGGCAGCGGCTGGCGCAGCCGTTGCGTCGGCCGCGGAATTGGATGAATGCCTTCGCCAAAACGAGTAAACGATGATGAGCACAACGATTGCGATTGCAGCCCCGGCGGCGATCAGCGTCTTCGCGGAGTTCGGGATCTTCCCAACAGCGCCCTTCGCTTCGACGCCGGGAATCTGCGGCATGGCGGCTTGATACTGTTGCTTCTGCTCCGGAGGTTTTTCTTTGACTTGGACGCTCATGGGAATTGCCTGGACGCGGAATGGGTCGGAATCCGAAGATGTCAGTGCGGCTTGCTGACGAGCAGCACGTTGCGGCGCAAGTATTCGTGCAGATTGGCTACGCCGAGGACGAGTTCGAGCATGCGTTCGCGGCGAGGCGACATTTCCGAAGGCTGCGGCGTGGAAAGATAAGTCGTGGCGAAATCGGCTTCCTGAATCAGGCTGGCGAGCTCATCGGATTTCACGGGCACGCCTTGCTTGCAGTTCTCCAGCGCCTGGCCGAGATGGTGCATGGCCTCCTCGAGATAGTGATCGAGGCAAAGACCTATTTGGGATAGCGAAGGCATTACCGCCGCCCCGCATCCCTCTACTTTGCATTCCATTCGCGTGTGTGTGGACAAGAGCTGTCTCCAGCCTCCCACCCCACCCTTATAGTGCAATCGCAGACCCATCGATGAGCAAACGATTCGGCAGCGATATGCCCGCTTTATAACTGTGCGGGAGGCCAGTGGAGAAATTGGCTGCGGAGGCAGGTAACGAAACTTTACGAAGTCGATAGCGTGCGAGCCACCGCTGGACCTCGCGAAATTTCAGGGACAGCCGCTAGAAATAAAGCACGATTCCACCGCTGATCGAGATGCTCTTCTGAAAAGCGCCGAAAGTGCGCGTGCCGACGAAATCGGTTTCGCCGCGCGCGGCAAAACGCGAACCGATGGGGATATCAACGCCGCCGCCGACAATCGTGCCCAAGCCTTTTCCGGATGACGGGCCTGAGATCGTCTGCGAATGCCGAACATACGCTCCGCCGAGGAGCGCATGGACCCACGGCTCATAGCGGCCTTTGCGGCGGAACGGATATTTGGCGCCCGCGGCGTAGACAATGGTGTGGTAATCGAGCCCTGCGGGTGAATTGCGGCTAAAGCCGGTCGTGACTATTCCCTCGAGGGCCCAGCCCCAGTCCTGACGGAAATAGTAGGTTACGCTCGTGGTCGTGCCGAGCCGCTGATTCGCGCTGGCTCCGCCGATGTCAAATTTCTGGAATTGATATCCAAAACCGAGCTGCCAGCGAAACTGTTCCGTGGAATAGGCTTTATCGCTTGCGCCGGACTGTGGAGCAGCAACGGCCGTGACGGAAGGACTCTCTTGCGCCGAGACGGCAGCTACGCACAACAGCGTAAAGGCACAGCAGAACGCAAACTTCCGCATGTGCAGTTCCTCCTGAAGGAAAGCCGCAGGGCCCAATCCCTGGGATTGATTCTGACAATTAGATGCAGATTTGGACAGCCAGGCTGAGCGCGCGATGCTGTGAAGCTAACTGCGAAGCAGAGGCGCTGAGTTTAGGTGTTTGCGCCGCAGCACTTCTTATATTTTTTGCCGCTGCCGCACGGGCACGGATCGTTGCGGCCTACTTTGGCGCCGCTACGGACGGGCTTGGGCGGCTCGGCCTGCGCAGGGCCGGTCTGATACTGCATCTGCTTTTGCTGGCGCTCCTGCTTGCGCTCGAGGGCCTTGGCTTCTTCTTCGGGACGCACGGGCTGAATGAGGAAAAGATAGCGGACGATTTCCTCGTCGATGCGGCCCATCATGTCCTCAAAGAGGGTGAAGGCTTCCTTCTTGAATTCGACGAGCGGATCTTTTTGGCCGTAGCCGCGAAGGTTGATGCCTTCTTTCAGGTGATCGAGCGTGAGGAGGTGATCCTTCCACTGCGTATCGACGCGGTCGAGAATGATGCGGCGCTCGAGCCAGCGCATCATCTGCGCGCCAAATAGTTTCTCCTTGTCCTCATAGCGCGTGTGAAGCGCGGCGCGAAGCTTTTCGTCGATTTCATCGTGGTTCAGCGCGTTCATGTCGATTCCGGCGGTTTTCAGGTCGATGCCGAAGATGCGGAAAATTTCACCGGAGAGCTGCTGGGTGTTCCATTTCTCGGCGTGCTGCTCGCGCGGGCAGAAGGTGCTGACGAGTTCCGAGCTGATTTCGTCGCTGAGTTCGAGCACGTAGTCCTTCTGGTCGCGGCCTTCGAGCATGGAGCGGCGAATCGAATAGATCGTTTCGCGCTGCTTGTTCATCACGTCGTCGTATTCGAGCAGGTGCTTGCGCATTTCGAAGTTGTGAGCTTCGCGCGCTTTTTGTGACTGTTCGATCCGCTTGGAAATCATCTTTGATTCGATGGGAATGCCTTCCTTCATTCCCAGGCGGTACATGAGCGCCTTCACGCGCTCACCGCCGAAAATGCGCATCAGGTCATCTTCCAGCGAGAGGAAAAATCGCGAGGAACCCGGATC
>DASTCZ010000204.1:0-3602 GCA_035710585.1 Candidatus Acidiferrales bacterium
GTGGATGTCTTATCCGCCGCTCTCGCTTGCCGAATACATTCGCCACGAATTTCGCTGGTATGTCGGCGTCAGGCACATCCGTCCCGCCAGCCATTTCTCGATGATATTCATGCACGGAATCGCCTGGGCCATCGGCGCGGCCATTCTTTCGCGCAGCTCCGCCGCCGCGCTCTCCTGGCTCGCGGCCTATTTTTTGCTGCGTTACGCGATGGGCTGGATGGTCGGAGTCTGGGGTATGCAGGATTCTGTCGTGCGCCGCAAACTCGCGCTCTTGCCGCTCCGCGATCTCCTCGCGTTTTTCATCTGGCTCGCCAGCTTTGCGTCAGACCGCATCCGCTGGCGCGGCGCGGTCTTCACGCTCGATAACGGCCGCCTCGTCCCCGTATCGTCGCCCTCGCGCTCGTAACTCCTTCATTGAGGGCGAGCGCCAAAGCTGCCTTTAGCGCTTGAATCGTTCGTGGAGGGCCGCATTGTTCTCACACGCCAAATCGACGCGATACACGCGAAACTCCTCATTTGAATACGCGCCGGAGAAACAGCGGCCGTGGCTCGCGACGAAGCGCGTCCAAATCGGATTGTCGAGCCTCGAGGTTGTGACGTAGGTCGCACCTACCACGCGTAGATACTCCCAGAGGTCGCGATCCGACTGTCTTTCGATGAACAGCGAATACAGCGTGGTGCGTTTTCCCGCAAAAAATGCCAGCACTCGAGGAGCGGTGAATTCGATTACGTCATTTGAACTGAGATTCCTACCGACGTATGCGTACAAGTCTTCCGCCGCTGGATCGGTCATGCCCAAATCGGCGCGCGTAAGGTCTTCTCTCGCGTAAGAAGTGGCATAGCTCGCGCCGAGCGCCAATAGGAGTAATGCGAACACTGCCGTTCCCGCAAATTTCGGCATTCGTTCGCTAAACCATCGCAATCCACCGAATACGTAAAAAAGAAACAGAGGGAAAATCGGGAAAAGGTATCGAACTTCGACCTGCTCCCAAATCAAAATCAGAATGAGGTTGAAAGCCGCGAAAATCTCCCAGCTCCGGATGCTTCGACGAAACTGACGAACGGCGCCGGCGAAGGCCAGAACCAGAATTGGAGTGAAGAGACTCCAGCGCAAAACGCGGCTCGGGCCGTTATTGAAAAAGCTGCACAGCGCACCGACATAGAATCTCGCGTACATTCGGAACGAGTAATGCCCTTGGGTTCTAGCGAGATTCAGTATGTCAAATTCATTTCGCACGTCTCGGGTAGCGAGAAATTGCACCAGTACGAGCCCTGCGCAGACGGCGGACATGAGAATCGGCTTCAGCGTAATTCGCCGGCGCCGCATCACGCACCAAAGGATTGGGAGAGGAATCAGAGCGATCGCCAGCAGCTTCGTGGCATACGCCAGATACATGAGCAATCCGGTCAGCGCTGCGCCGAGCCACTCGTTGCGTTTCCCAGGAGCGTCAGACAAGCCCTTTTCGATTGCAAAGAGCGCGGCGTACAGAAGAAAAATGAACGGAATATCCGGCATGATCGCGTCTTTGAAGTGCCACAAGATCGGATTGAATCCGGCTAGCGCCACGACTGCGAGACACTCATGCTCGGGATGATCGGCTCGAAACGCGAAGAAGATAGTCACGAGAGCCAACAAGAATGAAATGACGACGACAACCTGCATCCCGTGAAGGTCGAGACCCCGCCAGCGGTAAATGACCGATAGCGCCAAAGGAAAAAGTGGCGGATACACGCGCGGGCCGGGCGCCCACACTCCCTTTTGGAACACGAACAGCGTCGAGCCATAAGGTGCGTGAGTCGCGATGTTCTTTGCTTGCTGGAGATACTGACCGACGTCGTCGTTCCACTCTTGGCCCACACGAATGGTTCTGAAATTGAAAATTGCGATGAAGCAAAGAACGATCGCAAGCAGCGCGAATTCCGCCGCCTTCCGTTTCTTCGGAGTTCCTGTCGAAGTTAGGGCTTGAACTCTGCCGGCTGTGAGCATCTTCCCGTTAATGGCAACGGAAGATACTATATTTCGAGCTGCCCCTCATTTTCCGGGCATACGATTTTGCACGCCTGTGGTGGCGAAGATTCAGATTGCGGATCGGCGGATTCTCCTCGAGGTGCGACGCCTATTCCGGATTGGCTTTCTCCCACTCCTCACGGGTGATCGGCTTCACCGGCTCCATTTTTTTCTTTGCAAGAGCCGTGTTTGCCTCCGCCAGGTCTTTCGCCGCCAATGCATTGAAGCTCGCAGCGACGTCGGCCAACTCGTGCGCCAGCGAATCGATCCGTGCCTCCTGATAATCCGCGGGCCGGCCTTCGTAGCTCTGCAGCGCACCGTAGAGATTCGCGGTCTTCTCGCGCAGCCGCTCTTCGCCCGTCACCGCGCCGCCTTCCTTCGTCGCTACGATCTTTCTCCGGATTTCATCGGCCTGTCCGGAAAGTTTGGTCAGTTGCGCGCGCAGTGGATCGCTTGCCGGCAGCTTGCTCGCGCGCTGCGCCAGCTCGTCGCGCACGCCGCTGATCTGATCCACGTCAAAGCTCATGTCCTTCAGCACTTTCTTCACTCGCTCCACCGCGGCCATCTGCAGCTTCCGGTCTTCCGCTGTGTAGGTCGCTCGCGGATCCAGCTGGATCGCCAGCTGCGTCGTGTACACCTGATCGCCGCGCGTCATTCTTACTGTGTAGGTGCCAGGTAAAACTCTCGGCCCGAACGCGGCCTGAAATGCCGCAGTCGCCGCGGGAGGAACTTGCGCTCCCTTCAGCCGCATCGACCACGCCACGCGCGTCAAGCCGCGGCGGTTGTTTGCGGGAACGGTGTCGATAACCTTCCCGTTCGCGTCGAGCACCTCGATCTTCATCTTCCCGAAAATGTGCCGCTTCGCCTGATAATAAGTAATCCACGCGCCATCGACCGGATTCGCGCCGCTGTATGCCGCGTCGCCTTCGGCCCAGCCTCCGCTCGCGTTCAGCCGCTGTTGCGTCGCGCGGCCCTGAATGAACACGGCGTCTTGCGTCAGCATTTCAGCGGTGAGTTTCCGCAGCGGAGAAATGTCGTCCACGATCCAGATCCCGCGCCCATGCGTCGCGATCACCAGATCAGATTCGCGCGGATGAATCACGATGTCGCGAACGGCTACGTCCGGGAAATTGCCGCCCTTGTATTGCGCCCACTGCTTCCCGCCGTCGAGCGAAACCCACAGTCCGAATTCTGTGCCGAGGAACAGAAGGTCCGGCTTGACGGTATCTTCCTTGATGACGTGCGCGTAGCCGCGCACGCCGCTGGTTTCCGCCACGACCGGCGTCCACGTTTTCCCGTAGTCCGTTGTCTTGAAGACGTGCGGAGCCATGTCGCCGAACGTGTGGCGATCGAATGCGGCGTACGCGGTGGCGGCATCGAAGCGGCTCGCCTCCACCCATGAAACCCACGAAGCTTTGGGCATGCCGCTCACGTTGCTCACGACGTTCGTCCACGTTTTTCCGGCGTCGCGCGTGACCTGCAAGTTGCCGTCATCGGTGCCGGCCCAAATCACCTGTGCATCGCGCGGCGACTCGCTGATGGAATAAATCGTGGTGTGCGTTTCCGCGTCGGAATTGTCCACGGTCACGCCGCC
>DASTCZ010000205.1:0-3606 GCA_035710585.1 Candidatus Acidiferrales bacterium
AATCGTGAACCTTCCGTCGGGCGCCTGATGATTTTTCATGAAGCGCACCATCGCGTCCGTGGCGGGATCGGGCGGATATTTCTGGTCGGCGAGCCCGAGCAGGATGTAGCTCATGGTGTCCGCGTCGCCGGGAATGCCGACATTTTGCAGCACGCGGTCGCGCCAGCTTTCGATAAACGCGGCGGAGACTTGCCGCTGCTGTTCGACGATGCTTTCGTCCACGCGAATTCCGGCTGCTCTCGCCGTGGTCACCGACTGAGCGGTAAGCGTGTTGTTGTGGCAGGAAATGCATCCGGATTTTTGCGCGAAAGTGACGTCTGTACGTTGCAGAAGCGGAAGGCTGCGCTCCACGGCGGCGCGAACCGAAGGCGCAGGCTGCGCGGCAGGCGCGATAAGTGGCGCAGCGGAAGTGGCTCCTGCGTGGCGGAGCAAATCGACGACGGGAGTGTCTCCACGGAGGAGGGCGTAGTCGAGCGGCGTTTTGCCGTCGGGATTCTTAGCGTTAGCGTCGAGCCCGCGCTCGAGAAGAGCTTTCACAGCCGCGGTTTGAACAACATCCGAAGCCGCGGCAAGATGAAGCATGGAGTTCCCGTCGGGGGATTTGAAGTGCGGATCGGCGCCGAGATTGAGGATCGCGATCATGTTGTGGGCGTCGGCGATCGGCGGCGTGCTGAAGAGCAATTGAATGTTGTAATCCTCGCTCGTGGCGCCTTGCATTAGAAGAGCGGTGAACTCGGGGCGGTTCATAAAGTTGGCGAAGGCGAGCGCGCCGAGGCGGCCGGCTTTCATGTCCGCGCCGCGGGCGATAAGCATTTGCAAGACTTCGTAGTCGCCGGAGTACGCGGCTTCGGCGAGCGGAGTCATGTCGCCGCCCAGTCCGGGCGAATGCGCGGAGGGATTCGCGCCGCGATCGAGCAGCAGCTTGACCACCGGAGCGGCGCCGTGGCGGCTGGCGGCAATGAGCAGGGGAGTGCGAGCGTCATTTGAGCGTGCGTTTACGTCCGCGCCGTGATCCACGAGCAGGCGAACTTTTTCAAAACTATCGGTGGCCCACATCAGCGCAGAGGCGCCAGACTCGTTGGCAAGATTGGAGTCAGCGCCCGCGGTCAACAAATCCCTCACGTCCGCGGTCAAACCGTAGAGCGCGGCATACATGAGCGGGGTGGAACCGCCGAAACCACGGCCATTCACGTGGTCGCGATTTTGCGCCAGCAGATTTTGGAATTCCGCGCGATTGCCCGCGCGCAAAGCTTCCATCATGCGCACGGCTTGAGGATCGGCGGGCACGGGCGGCACTTCGCCGGCAGCGGCGTCGGGCCAAGCGGCGCCCTGATCGATCCAATCCTTGATGATTTTGATTTGCTCGGGCGGGAGCGCGCCGGTCGGCGGCATCTGAATGCCGTATTGACTGGTGAGCAGGCGATTGTAGAGGCGGCTGCCATCGGCGTTGAATGGGCCGATGACGGCGATGGTGCCTCCGCGCATGGCGTCTTTGCGGCGGTCCAGACGGAAGCCGTTCTTCTGTTCCTTGGGTCCGTGGCAGCCAATGCAGCGGGCCTTGAAGATTGGCTGGACGTCGCGGACGAAATCGATTTTCTCAGGAGCGGAACTCTGCGGCTGCTTATCTTGAGATTGCGACGCGATGCCAAAAGCGCACACACCTGCACACAAAAGTACGGCTGGAAGATACTTTCTCAACTTTCATGCCTCCAAATTGTGCAGAAACCCCGGGCAACAAGTGCGAATGGATGAGAGAAAGATAGAAGAGGAGGGAAGAGGCGTCAAGAAGAGAAGATTGCGAAGGGGAGGAGAGGGTAAGAGGATAGAGGATAGAGGATAGAGGCAAGAGATCAGAGGCAAGAGGTCAGAATTCAGAGCAAATTCCATCGCGGCGCCGTGTTCGCTCAGAGGGCTGTTTGATTTTTCTCGGATTCGACTTGACTCTTTCAGCGGGGAGACATATATAGTTTCGCTTGGATTCATTCGTACTTATGGAACTGGAAGTGTGTAGAAACTGCAGTATCGGAGCCACAGCGTAACGATGCCGGAGCCGAACGAACCGAAGGCCGCAGGGACCACAACAGCACCGCCAGCACCACCGCCAGCGAAGCCGGCGGCCGCGAAAGCGAAAAAAGAAGCGAATCCCGAAGAAGCCGTCAATTCGCAGCGCCGGCGCATGATCTGGGCGTGCATTTGGGGGTATTTGGGAATCAACTTCCTGATGTTTCTGCGATTTTTCTTTCCGCGTGCGCTGTATGAACCCAACCCAATTTTTTCCATCGGCTACCCGGCGGATTTCGCGCTGGGAATCGATCAGCGTTTCCTGGCGATCGGACGCGTGTGGGTGGTGAAGGAGCCGGGGCGGCTCTTCGTCATCTACGCGCGGTGCACGCACCTGGGATGCACGCCGGAGTGGAAGTCGGCGGAGAACAAATTCAAGTGCCCGTGCCACGGCAGCGGCTACGACAGCGAGGGGGTGAATTTCGAAGGGCCGGCGCCGCGGCCGATGGATCGCGCGCACGTCACTGTCGATGCGACGGGGCAAATCATCGTGGATACGAGCCGGCTGTATGTGGACGATCCGCGCGCGGGCGTGAACCACTTTAATGATGATGGGGCGTTCTTGAACGTGTAATTAAGCTCTTGAATTTCGGGTAGGTGGCGGGTAACGGGAACGGCTTCTAGATTCCTGTTGAACGCGGCGATCCCACCCGCAAGTACGGCGAGTGGGGCACCCAAGCCGAAATCGATTTGAAATTTGAAATTTCAGAAGAAGACCAACACCGCAGGGAATAAGGAAACGGGATGCCGGACGAAAACGGCGGCAACGGTAAAAAAACGGGCCTGATGGACCGCGTGAAAGGCGACGCGGAAGGCCTGAAGAATTACATCAAGGACAAAGGCAAGGAACAGATCGACGGTTTGAAGGACCCTGAGAAGACTCAGGTCTACCGGTCGATGTTCCGCGTGAAGCACGACGACTCGCCGCGCAACCGTTCGCTGAGCGTGCTCTCGAACGTTTTCTTCCACTTGCATCCGGCGAAAGTTAACCGCGACGCGGTGAAGTACAAATTCACCTGGGGCATGGGCGGAATCACTTTTTATCTGTTCATCGTGCTGACGTTCACGGGCGTGCTGCTGATGTTCTACTACCACCCGAGCAAGGTGCAGGCGTTCCGCGACATCCTGTATCTGGAAAATGATGTGCCGTTCGGCAAGCTGCTGCGCAACATGCACCGGTGGGCGGCGCACTTGATGATTATTGCCGTGTGGCTGCACATGTTCCGCGTGTTTTTGACGGGATCGTACAAGCGGCCGCGCGAGTTCAACTGGTGCGTGGGCGTGCTGCTGATGGTGCTCACGATGCTGCTCTCGTTCACGGGCTATTTGCTGCCGGACGATCAGCTGGGATTCTGGGCCGTGACGGTGGGCACGAACATGGCGCGCGCGACTCCTTTATTAGGACACGAGGGGCCGTTTGGCGGCTTGATGGGAATGACGCCGTACAACGACGTGCGGTTTGCGCTGCTTGGCGGATCGATTGTGGACGCGAATGCGCTGCTGCGCGCCTACATCTGGCACTGCATCGCGATTCCGTTGATCGCG
>DASTCZ010000206.1:0-4712 GCA_035710585.1 Candidatus Acidiferrales bacterium
AACGTGAAAAACGCGAAACCATCGCCGTGACGCACCACAGCGTGAATGAACCGCAGGCAGGCGTCGCGCTGGGCCGGAAAATCGAGAGCCGTGCTCATGCTGGAATCGATCATCAGCGCGATGTCAATCGGCTGGTGCGTCTCCTGTTCGAACAGGCGAATGGTCTGGAGCTTGCCATTGTCGTAGATCTCGAAGGCGTCCCGCGGTAGGTCAACAATCGGTCGATTGCCCTTGTCCACCACGCTGATGGGAATTGTGACCAGGTCGACCTCGATCTTGATCTGGCTCTGCTGTGGCGGATTCGCCGGGGCCGCCGCTGCCCGATGCGGCAGGCCAAACGCCAATGCCGCGACCAGTGCGGCAGCAGAGGCGCTCCAAATTGCTCGAAAACGTAAAACGGGGGAAAAGGACGGGGTTTTCATCTACGCGATAGATGAATCCGGCGGCACAAATGGTTGTAAGCCAGGCACTTCACCCTCCGCCCACACGGCGCCATCACGGAAAAATTCCTTCTTCCAGATCGGGACGGTCCGCTTGAAGGTGTCAATCGCGAAGCGGCAAGCGTCAAACGCCGCCGCGCGGTGCGCCGCGCTGACGGCAATCACGATACTGGTCTCGCCGATTTCCAGCCTGCCAAGCCGGTGCCGCATAACCACGCGATCGATGGCGAAACGGAGATGCACTTCCGCGCAGATTTCGCGCATCTTGGCAAGGGCCATCGGCTCATAAGCCTCATAAATCAAGTATTGCGTCTCACGGCCCTTAAAGTTGTTGCGCACGATCCCGTCGAAGAGCACCACCGCGCCGTCCGCTCCAGCTTTCACCTCAGCAGCGCTGATCTCGGCGCGCAGCGGCGAGCGGGTGATCTCGCAAATGTCACCCCGCGATTGCGAATCCACCGCGGCCTGCGAACCCCCGCTTACCGGCGGCAAGAACGCAATTTCATCATTCGCGTGGAGGGGCGCTGAGAATTCGGCGTATTGCTGATTCACCGCCGCAGCGATCGACGCCCGGAACCGCCCAAATTCCGGAAAGCGCTCGGCATAGTGCTCGAACACGTCCTGCACACGATTCGCCGTGGCCAACTCCGGCGAATCCTCCGCCCGTCCGACGATCTCTTTCAGCTTGCCGAAGAATAAGACTCGCACTCGCACCGGCCGATTCTACCGCAGTTGTCCGCAAAGCCCTGTCGGCGACTCAAACCGCTTCTGCCGTATAATTCCGGCCATGGCGCGTCCGGAAGTCGCACACCGCATCAAGAGCTATTCCTCCGCGACCGGATACACCTACCAGTACTGCTTCATCGAAGTGCAGCCCGCGCGCCGCGGCCTCTCGCCCGGCACCGAGTACATTTACGCCGTTTCCGTCGATCGCCAGGCCAATTTCCCCCTCGCCATCTTCATTCGCGGCTCAGCCCTCGATAAATGGGCTCGCCGCGAGGGCCGCAAGCTCAGCGGCACCGAAGAATACGCCATCGCCAAAATGCGCCTCTTCGACGCCTTTGACGAAATCGAAGACCTGGCGTCCACCAAACCGGATCTTATCGTCGACGATACCAATCTCGACGCGCTGCTCGAAAAGCTGAACCTCTAAGTGCCATCCGCCAGCCGATTCTCGCCGGGCTCGCCCTCTTTTCAGACGGGCGTTATGGCCGAGTTCCCCGCCGAACCAACCGCCAACTCCCGGAGTCTTGTATGTGGAGCCCGGAACGCGTCATCGCCGGGCCGAGCCGCAATGCAAGCTTTAGAAGCCATTCTCCCGGGGAGCCGCGTGCAAGACGGGAGCAGCACAAACGAGATCGCGCAGGAATTTGAAGCGCTGCTGGCCGATGGAGCGTCGCTCGCCTTCCGCATGGCGATGGGAGTCCTACGCAACCGCGCCGATGCCGAAGAAGTCGCGCAGGAAGCCCTGCTCCGCGCCTACCGGAATTTCCGTAGCCTGCGGGAACGAGGCGCATTCCGCGGTTGGCTTTGCCGCATTGCATGGCGCCTGGCGCTCGATAGGCAGCGAGGCTCTCGCCGCCGCGAAAAGCGGGAATTGGCCGCGCCGGAACCGAGGCCCGAACCGACAGCGGAGCAAGTGGCCGCTTCGAGCGAGTTCAATCGCCACCTTGGCCGCGCGATGGACGAACTACCGGAGAAACTGCGCCAGGCGCTGGTGCTGGCAGCGCTGGAAGGTTACAGCACCCGGGAAGTGGCCACACTGCTCGATTTGCCCGAAGGGACCGTGAAGTCGCGCGTGCACGCCGCGCGCAGAATCTTGGCGGAGAAATTGTCATGGCTTGTGCCGGATATCAAGAAAAGCTGATCGAAGCCGCGCTCGACCCCGAATCGGCCGTTGCGCGCGAGGCGGGTTTCGTCCGCCATATCGAGAGCTGCGCAGTCTGCCGCGCCGAACTCGAACGGCAACGCGCGCTTTACTCCAAAATCGAAGGCGGCATCGAAGCACTCGTCAACGTAAGCGTCCCGCCCGCGATTGCGGCGCGTGTCCGCCAGGAAATTTCAGCTGGTCCATCGAGTGCATTCGCCTGGGGAAATTGGGCATGGCTCACTGCTGCGGGAATCGCGGCGATGGCGGTTCTGCTCGCGCTGATGTACCGGCCAACCGTTGCGCCGCAGCAGCCGGCTCCAGTTCAGTTAACGAGTCATTCCGCACAGGTTGCGCCGCTAGCGCCCGCGATTCCCACGCCGCAGAACGCTGCCAGCGCGATCGCACCGATGCGGTCCACGCGAACTCCGAAAATCGCCGCGGCCCACGCCGCAGCGCTCGAACCGCCGCAGCTTTCCGACGTAGCCGTCAACGCCCCGATTGGGCCTCCGCGTGTTGAGGTAATTGTCCCGGCGGGCCAGCGCGAAGCGGTTTTGCGCCTTGCTTCGGCATTGCAAACCGGAAATGTGGATCTCGCGGGCATTCTTGCGCCGCTTCCGCAATCGCTTCAGCCTGCGGATTTGCAAATCGCGCCGCTCGAAATCAAGCCGCTCGACGCACCCGAAGCTGCCGGCAACACGATTTCGCCCGATCCCAAGCCTTCCATTCGGAATTGAGTGGTCATTCTCTGTTCGGAGGAACGAAGATGAAGAATGCACGAAGTCGCACTCTGCTCACTCTCGCCGCAACTGCGGCTCTACTGGCGGTCGCGCCGCTTCGCGCGCAGGAAAAACCCGCGCCCGAGGAATCCAAGGTCACGCCGCTCAAGATTCAAGTGGTTCTCAGCGAGTTCGATGGCACGAAGAAGATATCGACGCTTCCGTACGTGTTCTACGCAAATGCCGACGAGCCGCGCGACACCCGCCGCCCCACAAGCATCCGTTTCGGCTTGCGCGTACCTGTTGCGACGGGACCGGTCAGCACCGCTACTAATCCGCTGGTGAACACTCAATTCACGTACATGGACGTGGGAACAAACATCGACTGCATCGCCTATAGCACATCCGACGGACGCTACCGGCTGGAGCTCTCCATCGACCGTTCAAGCCTGTATAGCCCGGCAGCCGACAAACGGCCCGAGGCGGGATGGGGCGTCGGGATCACGGGAACAAATCCGATCATGCAGCACTTCAATTCGTCGTATCACGTGATCGTGCGCGATGGACAGCCCGTCGAAGCGACGACCACGACGGACCCGGTAAGCGGCCACGTGCTCGTTGTGTCGGTCACTGCTACAGTGATGAAGGAAACGAAGTAACCCTGCGTCTTAACCTTGCGTCGCTGCAACTTGAAGGAAGGCGCCGCGAAATGAGCGGCGCCTTTTTTTCTACAGCCGCTCTTTGATGATGGTCTTCAGCGCGGGCGCGAGTTCTTCGTCCTCGAATTTGAACCCGAACGCGGCGAGCCGCTCCGGAAACACGCGCTGGCTTGAGAGCAGCAGCGCATCCGCCATCTCCCCAAGCATGAATCGCAACGCGCCTGCGGGAGCTGGAGCGATCGCCGGGCGGTGCAGCACTTTCGCAGCGGTCTTGATGAACCCGGCGTTTTGCAGAGGTTTCAGCGAAACGACATTCACAGCGCCGCGCACAGCGTCGTTTTCCAGCGCAAAAAGAATTGCTCGAACAACGTCGGCCAGAGACACCCACGACATCCATTGCGTACCCGGCCCGAGCTTTCCGCCTGCGAAGAGTTTGATCGGCAGAAGCATTTTCGGCAAAGCGCCACCACGCGTGCTCAGCACAATGCCGAACCTCGTCATCACCACTCGCGCGCCGAAGTCCGCGGCTTTCTGCGTTTCCTTTTCCCAGTCGCGCGTGAGCTGCGCCAGAAAATCGTCACCCGGGCCGCTGTGCTCGGTGAGCTTCTCGTCGCCGCGATTTCCGTAGTATCCGATCGCCGACGCGGAGACAAAGATCTTGGGCTTGGTCTTAAGGCCTGCAAGTGATTTCACCAGATGCCGCGTCGCCTCAATGCGGCTCTCGCGCAGAACTGCTTTCCGCTCTTCCGTCCATTTCCCTCCGCCGATCGAAGCGCCCGCGAGGTGGACGACGGCGTCCGCTCCCTCTGCGGCCACACGATCGAATTCGCCGCTCGCCAGATCCCAGCGCACGTCCGTATACGCCGGCACGCCCGCGCTCTGCGCGCGCACCAGCCGCGACACCGCATCGCCGCGCCCCGCAAGCGCTCTCGATACAGCCTTACCGATCATCCCGGACGAGCCCGAGAGAAGTACGCGCATCCTTGGTCCTCGTGCACTCAACGTAAGCTGCAGCGCACCCAGCGTC
>DASTCZ010000207.1:0-6198 GCA_035710585.1 Candidatus Acidiferrales bacterium
CTCGGCAAGGCCCGGCACTCCGAGCGAATACCCGAACGCGTGCGCGAGTTCCTCGAACTCCAGGACTTTCTTCGCGTCGGGCTTTTCGTGTACCCGCGACAAAAACCCGAGCCCGCGCTTTTCGAGATACCGCGCCACGGCTTGATTCGCCGCGAGCATGAATTCTTCGATGAGCCGGTGCGCGATATTCCGTTCGCTGCGCACAATGTCCGTCATGCGGCCGTCAGGATCGAATTCGATTACCGGCTCGGGCAAATCGAAATCGATGGAGCCGAGTTTGCGCCGACGCTCGTTCAGCACCAGCGCGAGATCGCGCATGGTGCGGAAGTGTTGTGCAAGCGGCTCATAGTTTGCGATGGTCTCTGCGTCGCCTTCGAGAATCTTGTGAACGTCGGTGTACGTCATCCGCGCCGCGGAGCGAATCACGCCAGGCGTCATCTCCGCGCTCAGAATCTCGCCGTGCTCGTCGAGTTCCATGAGCACGCTCATTACGAGCCTGTCCACGTTGGGCTTGAGCGAACAGACGTCGTTCGAGAGCGCCTCGGGAAGCATCGGCACAGCGCGATCGGGAAAATAAACGGAAGTTCCGCGAACGCGCGCCTCCCGATCGAGCGCTCCGCCGCGCCGAACGTAATGCGCTACATCCGCGATGTGCACCTGCAGATGCCACCGCGTGCCGCGGCGTTCGGCGTAAACGGCATCGTCGAAATCGCGCGCGGTTTCGCCATCGATCGTCACGATCGGCAACTCGCGAAAATCGCGCCGCCCCGCCACCGTGTTGGAATCGGGAGCATGCGCAACGCGCGCTGCCTCTTCCAGAACCTCCGTAGAAAACTCGTGAGGGATGTGGTGTTTGCGGATGATGATTTCGATGTCCACGCCCATCTCGCCCGGGCGTCCGAGGACTTCGATCACGCGTCCCGACGCGGGAACTCCCCCGCTCGGAAAACGAAGGAGTTCGACGTTTACCACCGCTCCGTCAAGTTGCGGTAGCCGTTCCCGCTTCGCTGGGCGCCTCACACCATATTTCTCCGCAAGCGAAGCGCTCCATTCTTCACCTGACGGAATCACGACTTCGGAAATCCGCGACTCGTAGGGAAGCACCGCGTTTTCGCGCGGGCCGTAGCGGAAAAGCCCCACGACGGTTTCGTGCGCGCGGTGCGCGATCCGGATGATCCGTCCCTCGGCGCGGCCGTCGGGTTCCCGCCGCGTGATGCGAGCGAGCACTTCATCTCCGTGCATCGCGTCGCCCAGCCCGCTGCGGCCGATGAAGAGATCGCCGGCGATATCTTTGATCGGCTTCTCCGGCACGACGAAACCGTATCCATCCTTGTGCGCGACCAGTCGCCCGCGAATCAGCCCGGCATCGGAAGGATGTTCGCCGCGCTGCCGTGATGCGCCCTCATCTTGTGGATGGCGGTCGCGCGACACCGCCTGACGCACTTCTGTCTGCACCGGCTGTTGTGCGCGGCGAATATCTCGACGGGCGCGGGCGGCGGCGGAAATATTGGCGCGCGCACCAGTCACTGCGCGAAAACGTCCGCGAGGCAGCTCTTCAAGCTCGCCTTTGCGCTTCAGGCGCAACGCGAGTTTTGCCAGTGCCCGGCGTCCCTTGTGACGGAGATCCATCTGGGTGGCGATCTCGCGGAGCGTCAGTGGGCGTTCCGCCTTCGCCAGAAAATCGATCAATTGCTGGGGGCTTACCTCATCGCGTTCGGGGACTCGCATGTGGGGGCTGTTTGGCCCTGCCTATTGTGCCAGAGGTGGCCGGGCCGGGCTAAGGCGCGGAAGATACCCACCCGTACAAATTCCATAAATAACCATGCAACTATTTTCCGGCCCGCGGGTTCTAGTGGGTTAGCTCAACATAGCTCCCGGTTTTCCTCCGACGGGCCGGGAGCGTCCCGATTAAGGGACACGGGGAGACGGATCCGACCTGGGCCGTTTCCCCTTTTCGTTTTGGAGCCGTCTGGCCCGCCGTTGACGCCCGGCGGACCTCGGTTTGACCCTACACGGGCCCCAAACTAAGATGCCGCCTCATTCGTATACCGGGCGGGATTCCCTTGCACACCCTCCGATCAATCCGCGTGACCGCTCTGGCGGCGCTGATCCTGAGCCCCGCGTTGTGCATCTGCGTGCGCGCCCAAAAAGTAAAAGATCTCAAACCGCAAGGCTACGTGGACGACTTCGCCGGCGTGTTGGGCTCTTCCACTGTGGATCGTCTGACCACGCTCTGCAGCGAAGTGGACAAGAAAGCGCAGGCGCAGATCGCCGTCGTCACAGTGAAAGCGCTCAATGGCCAATCCATCGAGGAATTCACGATTGACCTCGCCACGCACTGGGGCGTTGGACCGAAGCAGCAATCGCGCGGGGTGATGATTCTCGTCGCGCCGCACGATCGCAAATACCGCATTGAAGTTGGCTATGGGCTCGAAGGCATTCTGCCCGATGGAAAAGTCGGAAGTTTCGGCCGGCAGGCTGTGCCCTATTTCCAGCATCAAGATTTTGACGGCGCGGTTTGGCTGATGACCGAGCGCGTGGCGGAAGTGATCGCGCAAGACAAAGGCATCACGCTCGATGCGCTCCAGGGCTCAACCAACACGGGCGCCCCAGAGACAAGCTCCAGGAGCCCGGGCTACTCGCTCAATATCGGTACGCTGATTTTCATCGTGTTCTTGCTGTTCCCAATTCTAGGCTTCATTCTGCGAATTATTTTCGGCGGAGCTTTGGGTGTCCGCAGGTATCGCCGCTCTGGAGGCTGGTGGATGGGTGGGCCGTGGTACGGTGGCGGCATCGGCGGCGGTTCCTGGGGCGGCGGCGGGGGATTCGGCGGTGGCGGAAGCTTTGGAGGATTTGGAGGCGGCTCGTTCGGCGGAGGCGGGGCAAGCGGGAGTTGGTGAGACGAGTGGCGGGATTGTGAAATGGAGAGCTCGATGGAAGCGAAGCTGAAGCAGCTCGTCGATTTCCTGACGGATGCCGCGGGCGGAAACGTGAAGGCTGTCGTCTTATACGGCTCGGCGGTTGCGGGCGATTTTCACGCCAAGCATTCGAATTTGAACGTTCTGTGCGTGCTTGAGCGTAGCGATCTCACGTCGCTCGAGCAGATTCGTCCGGCGATGGAGTGGTGGGGGAAGCAGGGCCACGCGGCGCCGCTCGTTTTCACGCTCGAAGAGCTGCGCGCCTCGGCGGATATTTTTGCGATCGAGCTGACCGATATGAAATCGCATCACCGCATATTGCTTGGCGCGGACTTCCTCGGCGGCATCGAAGTCCCGTCTGAGCTGCATCGGCTGCAAGTGGAGCGCGAGCTGCGCACAAACTGGCTGCGTCTTCGCCAAGCGATTCTGACCACTCCCAACGACGACCGGCCGCAAATTGAGCTCATGCTCGGCTCGATTTCATCGTTCGTCACCCTGTTTCGGCACGCGTTGATCGCATTCGGCGAGTCGCTGCCACAGAGCAAGCGCGACACGATCGCGCGCATTGCCGCCGACTGCCGCGCCAACGCCTCCGGATTCGAGGCGATCCTCAGTCTTCGCGAAGGCAAGAAGAAGGAAAGCGACATTGACGCCCGGAAAACGCTGCAGTCGTATGTGGAATTCGTGAATGCCGTGACCAACGAAGTGGACCGCAGGTTCGCATCCAGCGCGCACTGACGGAGGAAAAAATGAAAAAGGGACTTCTCGTACTGGTCGTGATCGTCGTGATCGCATTGATGTTCGGCAGCATGTACGTCTCGCACCGGAATCAGATGGTATCGCTGAACGAAACCGTGCGGTCGAATTGGTCGGAGGTTGACGTAGATCTGCAGAGGCGCGCCGACCTGATCCCGAATCTCGTTGAGACCGTGAAGGGTATCGCCGCTCAGGAACAAACCGTGTTCGGCGATATCGCCAAAGCGCGCTCGGCGCTGATGAATGCGCAATTACCGCAAGACAAGATTGCCGCGAATAGCCAGCTTGACAGCGCTCTCGGCCGCCTGCTGGTAGTTGTCGAAAATTATCCGCAGCTGAAATCGAACGAAAATTTTCTCCGGCTACAGGACGAGCTCGCAGGCACGGAGAATCGCATCGCCGTCGCGCGCAAGAACTACAACGATTCGCTGCAGGCCTATAATACCTACATCGGAATATTTCCAAACAGCCTCTTCGCGGGCTGGGCCGGTTTCAAGCGCAACGACGCGTACTTCAACGCGTCACCCGCTTCGCGCGAAGTGCCCAAGGTGCAATTCCCCTCAGCGCCCCCGCACTGAAGTGGACCGCGTAACCATGCAAATAAACTCAGGGCGCCGCGGCAAATTGCCGCGGCGCCCTGAATGATCTTCAACGACGAAATGAACGAGTCAGCGGAGCTTTAATTCCCCCCGCGCCGTCCGCCTCGTCCTCCGCCACCTGCACGCGCCGGAGGAATCGAAACGCCCGGCACGTCCGCCTGCTTCATTGCGTTGTTGAGAGCAGCCAGCTCGTTCGCCTGAATGTCTTTCCACTTTGAGAGCTGGTCGTCGAGCTGCTTATTCAGCAGATCGTAGACCTGGTAGGACTGCGCCGTCGGCACCGCATCGGCACTTTCCACTACGCCTTCGAGGTCCACAAGCTGGTTCATGATCCTGATCGGGAAGTTCAGCGCATCTTCGCCCGCTTTCGATTTGGTCTGAATCAGCGCTTCCTCGACGTCCGTCATTTTTTTGTCCAGCGCGTCCGCAGCGTCGTACACGGATTTGTATTTCGGATCGTTGCCTAGGCGCCCCTTCATTTCCTGAATCTGCGTGCGCAGCGCGCGTATGTCGTTGATCGTCTTGTGTCCTGCGTCCACTCGCTCGTTGATCTGCGTCGCAAATTCAAATTGCTTTTCGAGATCGGCTTGCGACACGTTGAGCCGCGGATCGGGCTTCACTTCCGCATCCGATTCGTAGCTTTTCCCATCCACCGTCAGCTTGACGTGGTATTTCCCGGGCACGTTCATCACGCCGCTGGCGCGCCCGCCCCAGTAGACGGCATTGGGCACTTGCGCCGGCGGATCGCCGATCATGTTCCATGTGAAGCGATTGAAGCCGACGTTCGCCGTCGGCGCAGGCGTCCCGCCGCCTCCTCCACGCCGGCCGCCGCCTCCTCCGCCTGCAGCTTCCTCTTCGCCGCCTTCGGCTGCTCCTTCACCTCGGCGTCCCCCGCCGGTATAGCGATGAATCATTTTTCCTTGCGCATCGGATATTTCAATCGCCACCGGCCCCTGCGGCGCAGCCTTTAGCCAGTAGTCGATCGTCAGCCCGCTGCCCCCGCCGAAACTGCGCACGTGATAACCGGTCGCGGGTGTGAATAAATGATTGTCGTCCATCGCCATCTGCATCTGCCGCAGCGGCGTGATGTCGTCGAGCGACCAGAACGCGCGCCCGTGCGTCGCGATCACCAGATCGTCGCCGGCAATCTTCAGATCGTGCACCGGCGTATTCGGCATGTTGAGCCGCAGCGATTGCCAACGCGCGCCGTCATCGAACGAAACGTAGACGCCGAACTCGGTGCCCGCGAAGAGCAAACCCTTGCGCTTCGTGTCCGATTTAATCGCGTGCGTGAACGCGCCCTCGGGAATTCCGCTGGTAATTTTCGTCCAGGTCTTCCCAAAGTCGCTCGTGCGATAAAGATACGGCGTCACACCATCGAGTTTTTGCGCATCGAGCGCGATGTACGCCGTGCCGTCTTCAATCGGCGACGGATCCACGATGCTCACCTTGATCCATTCCGGAATCCCCTTCGGTGTAACGTCGTTCCAGGTTTGCCCGCCGTCGCGCGTCAGCTGCACTTTTCCGTCGTCGGTGCCCGCCCAGATTTCTCCCTTCATCACCGGCGATTCCGCGATGCAAAACACCGTGTCGTAATACTCCACGCTGGTGTTGTCCTGCGTGATCGGCCCGCCGCTCGACGCCTGCTTCGATTTGTCGTTGCGTGTCAGGTCCTTGCTGATCGGCGTCCACGTGGTGCCGCGGTCGGTGCTCTTGAAGACTACTTCCGCGCCGATGTACCACGTGCTCGGATCGTGCGGCGAGACCGCGATCGGAAACGTCCACTGGAACCGATGCACGATATCCGCGGCGCCTGCGCCCATCGGATTCAGCGGCCACGCGTTGATGTCCCGGCTGATTCCGCTATCGTGGTTGTATTCCGTAAGCAGCCCGTCGTACGAACCCGCGAACGTAATCATCGGATT